>JAIRRT010000023.1 GCA_031255835.1 Bifidobacteriaceae bacterium
CCGGGCGCACCGGATTCGCCGGTCGCATCGGGTGGGACCACCACTACGGTCTCGCCAACACTCCCCTCAACCTGCGCCAACACCTTCGCATCAGCCTCAGCCTGGTCAGCCCCGGCGGCAGCCTTCTTGGCCCGTGATGGACGCTTCCGCGCAGCTTTGGCAGCCGGCGCAACCTCAGCCTCGGCCGCAGGTTCTGGTGCAGCCTTCTTAGCCCGAGACGGACGCTTGCGCTTCGGCGCGGGTTCAGCAGCGGACTCAACCTCAGGCTCGACCACGGCTTCTGGCGCAGCCTTCTTAGCCCGAGACGGACGCTTCCGTTTTGGCGCAGCCTCAGGCTCAACAGCAGGCTCGACAGCAGCAGGCTCTGGCGCAACCTTCTTTGCACGCGACGGGCGCTTTGGTTTGACAGGAAACTCGGCAGCAGGCTCCGGCGTCGGCTCCGGCTCAACCTTCCTAGCGCGAGACGGACGCTTCCGCTTGGGCGCAGCTCCAGGCTCAGCAGCAGGCTCTACAGCAGCAGCTTCAGTCTCAACAGCAGGTTCCTGCGCAGGCTTCTTAGCACGAGATGCACGCTTGGCGGGGGTTTTGCGCGCGGCGGCAGGCGCGGCGCCGGAGGCAGTGTTTGCCCCGTCCACCGAGTCACCATCAGATCCGCCCGACTTCGCTGCTGGGCGCCGCCTGGCTTTCGTTGCTCGGCTGCTGGGGGACTTAGCTGCCTCCGTTGACGTCGAGCCGTCTTTGGCGGACTGTTCAGGTTGCGCGGTGTCGATGGGGTCTGTTGGCTTTCTGGCTGCGTTCTTGGCCTGAGCCACGCGTGTCCTTCCTTCCTGGACTCCCGAGCGCCTGAGCCTAAGCCCAGGCACGCCCCATCCACCCGATTAGCCGCGCCGTACCGGGGGGTGCAGCGCCGACCGCTCGCGCAGACAATCACTTGGGTTTGTGACGGGAGCTTGCCTAGTGTAACGACTAAATGCAAATCGGACCACGCAACTCGCTTCATGGCCCGCGTGTCGAACACAACGCGGCTCCAACCCGCCCCATTCCCGAGATCAGAGCGATATCGCTCTCGGCTTCACGCAGCCCATCCGTCCGTGCCCAGCAGCCGCCGCGCAGTGTTCGGACACCGCGGCGAGAGCCCGTACGCCAGCGCCGTGCGCACAAAGCCCGCCAGCGAGTGAACCCCGGGACACTCCAACGCCCGCTCGCACTCCACCCGCGCCCGCACGCCATCGCCCAGGGTCCACGCCAGCCACGCCAACAGCTCAAACAGGGCGCCCTTGCGGAACTTGGAGGCATGAGCGGCCGCCACCGCAAGCAGCCGCTCCGCCCCCTGACTCACCCCCGGATCCAGCTCAACGCCCGAGCGCGGGTCCAACAGTTGGTCAAAACTCGCCACCGATGCGTCACCCTCCAGCACGCTGCGGTCCGCCAATTCCTGCCTACCAGCAATAATGCCGACGATGCCGCGCTTCACTGCCGGGTCATTCGCACCAGCCGTTATCTCACCCAAAACCCTCGGGTCCAGCGGGAGTTCACGCAGGCCAGCCTCCTGCGCGCTCACCAAGTCCTCGAGCGCCCGGCGCCAAACGTCCAGCATGGACACTCGCCACGCGTGCAGCCCCTCTGATCCGCCGCGCGTCCGCTTGTCCCACGCCCGCGAGGCCGCCCGGCGAGCCTTGCGCCGGTCAACCTCCGGCGGGTCCGGCAGTTGCCCAACACTTGCGCGCGAGGCGAGCGGGTTGCTGCCTGCCGCAGCGAAAGCCGCCGCGGTTACCGTCCCCACCAGGTCATCTGTTGGCCCACCCTCGCCCGTGGGACGCCACGTGTTTGGGTCAAGTTGCTCATACCTCTCCTCGCCCACCTCCCAGATCTCCACACACCCCACCTTCCGGCCGACGGCGTCCGCCAGCCGGCGCACCGACTTGTCCGCCGGCGCAGCCGGGTCACCAGGACCGGGGTAACGCACTATGAAGACCATCCCAGCGGCATCGTCGATCAACAGGCCTGTGACGTAGTCGATGAACTCGGTCGGGTTGGCGATGGTGTGGATGTCCGGCAGGTCCAGGCGGATCGCCAAGCCCACCTTGCCGCGCTCGGCATGAACCGACAGCAGGACAAGGCTGCTGGTGGGGACAAAGCCCAGTTGGTGGGGGATGCAGGCCAGGATGTCGGCGGCGCAGTGCGCTCGGATAACGGTGGGTTGAGTCATGCCGCCCACCATTTCAGGATCGCCAACCCGATGCGTCGCGCCCCGGTCCGGACTGTGGAAATCCCTCTTTCCCCAACCCCCGGGGGCTTAGTCGCCTTGCTCTGGACGGCCGGTGAGGTCTAGGCGGCGGCAGACTTCTGCGGCGGTGTCGGAGCGGTTGAGGGTGTAAAAGTGCAGGCCAGGGGCGCCGGCTTCGAGGAGCTTGGCACCGATTTCCACCGCCCAGTCAATGCCAACCGCAGCCCGCGCGGCTTGGTTGGTGGCGGCATCGTCCAGGCGTTTTAGCAGCTCAGACGGCAAAGGCGCGCCGGAAAATGCCTCCAACCGCTCCACGCTAGCGGCCGCCCCCACCGGCATGATCCCCGGCAGAATCGGCAGCCCAATCCCCGCCGCCCGCGCCCGAGCCACCAACTCGACATACGGCGGAGCGTCAAACACCATCTGCGTGATCGCAAATGCCGCGCCCGCCTGCTCTTTCTCCGCCAGCGCCGCCATGTCCTGCGCCGGCCCAGTGGAGGCCGGATGACCGTGCGGGAAGGCGGCAACACCGACATCGTGCGCGCCGCGACGCATCACCCGCACCAGGTCAACGGCGTGATCGTAGCCATCCGGGGTCGCCACCCACGGAGCCAGCGGCCCCCCGGGCGGATCACCGCGCAACGCCAGCATCGCGTCCGCACCCGCCTGCGCCAGCGCCTGAACAATCCCGTCCAGCTCGCCGCGCGTGTGGCCCACCAACGTCAGGTGCGCCATGACCGCAGGCCCGCCGATGCCGTCAATCGCCCTGGTCAGCCGCACGGACCCATCCATTCGGTTGCGGCTCGAGCCGCCAGCGCCGTAGGTGACCGAGACGAAATCCGGTCTCACCTCCGTGGCCGCGGCGACGTGCTGCACCAGTTTGGCCTCGGCGGAGGCATCGCGCGGCGGGAAGAACTCGAACGAGACCGAGGGACGCGTGCCGCGGATCGCCGCGAGGACCCGATGGGCGCTTGACATGCGCCCGAGGCTACCGGCTCAGCCGCACCTGCGGCGTAACGTTGGGGCGCGTGAGCCAACCAGAGCTGATCGACACGGCGCCTCTCCGCGCGCTGCTGGCCAACTCGATCCGCCAGACCATCGCGGAGGCCGCCCAGGTGGAGCCGCCCCCCGGAGCCTCGACCGGCGCCGCGCTCGATCCCGACGCGCTGGAAATGCTCACACAAGCCCTGCTAGACGCCGCCGATGGCGGCAAGCACCTCCGCGCCCGCCTCACCTTAACTATTTGGCAGGCTCTCCAGAACTCGGCCCCAGGAGGAGGCGCGGCGCTGGACCGGGAGGGCGTGGGTCGTTTGGCGGGGGCTGTGGAACTGTTTCATGTATCGGCTCTGATACATGACGACATCGTCGATGATGCTGACACTCGGCGTGGGCGGGCCGCGCTGCACCGCCGGCTCGCTGCGGATGTCGCGCACCGCTACGGCGCGCAGGGGGCGGATCGGTTGGGGCGGGATCTGGCGGTTTTGGCCGGGGACTTGGCGATGGTTGCGTCGGAGAGCCTTGCTCACCAGGCGGTTCGCGGCGCCGCACAGCCGCTGGCCGAGGCGATCACTCGCACGTTGGACCAGATGCGGGCGCAGGTGATGGTGGGCCAGTTCCTGGACACGCTCGCGCCGGCCACCGGGCTGGACACCCCGCCGGTTGCGCTGGACCGGGCGGCCGGAGTCGCGCTGGCAAAGTCGGCGCACTATTCGGTGACGTTCCCGCTACTCCTCGGCGCGATTGCCGCGCAGGCGGACGCCGCGACCCTCGACGCACTTGGGCAGTTCGGCGCAGCGGTCGGCTTCGCGTTCCAGCTTCGCGATGATCTGCTCGGTGTGTTCGGACAGGCCGACGCCACGGGCAAACCCTCGGACAGCGACCTGACCAGCGGCAAACGCACGGTACTCATCGCACTAGCCCGCAGCCGCCTCCCCGCCAAACAGTCGCACCGCCTTGCCGAGCTCCTCAACAGCCAACCCAACCAAACCGCCGTAACCGAAGCCCGCCAACTCATCGAGTCCTCCCACGCCGCCGATGACGCCGAGCGGCTAATCGCCCAATGTCG
>JAIRRT010000045.1 GCA_031255835.1 Bifidobacteriaceae bacterium
GATTAAGTGGCGTGACTGGAGTTCAGACGTGTGCTCTTCCGATCTCGCACCAATCCCACCGACCCCACCAACCCCAGCGCCCGCACCAACCCCACCAACCCCACCAACACCAACCCCAACCTGGGGTTGGGCGCCTAGGGTTTCGCAGACTCCGCAGTCGTAGCAGCCGGACCAGCGGCAATCCTCCAGGCCGTCGCCTTCCACTGCGGCTTGCCAGTCATCCCACAGCCAGGCGCGGTCCAACCCAGCGTCCAGGTGGTCCCACGGCAGGATCTCATCCTCAGTCCGCTCGCGCGCGGTGTACCAGGCCGGGGAAACGCCGTGACCAGCCAAAACATCGGCTCCAACCTGCTCCCACAGATCCTCGCGGCGGTGCTCGCGCCAGCCGTCAAACCGCGCCCCGGCCCGCCAAACCGCCTCGATCACGTCAGCCACGCGCCTATCGCCGCGGGCCAACAGCCCCTCGATCTGCGCCGACCGTCCCGAAGCCGCCCGCACCACAATGGCCCGCTTGGTGCTCCGGTCCGCCCCAATCGCCTGGCGCAGCACGTCCAGCCTGTGGCCCACCGTGTCCGGGTCCGCCTGCCCAGCCCACTGGAACGGCGTGTGCGGTTTGGGCACAAACGGCCCAATCGACACCGTGCAGCCGATGTCCCTACGCCCGGTCACATTGCGGCCAGCCAAGACGACTCGGCGCGCCAAATCGGCAATGGCGGCAACGTCATCGTCGGTCTCGGTTGGCAGGCCGCACATGAAGTACAGCTTGACGGACCGCCACCCGCGCGAGAACGCCGCCTCAACGGTGCGCAGCAGGTCCTCAGCGCTGACCATCTTGTTGATGACCCGCCGCATCCGCTCCGACCCACCCTCCGGCGCGAACGTCAACCCCGGGCGCCGCCCGCCGCGAATCAGCTCCTCAGCCAGGTCCACATTGAACGCATCGACCCTGGTAGACGGCAGTGACAGCCCAATCCCGCTGCCCTCATACCTGTCCGCCAGCCCCCGCAAAATCGCCTCAATCTGGCTGTGGTCCGAGCTGGAAAGCGACGCCACACCGATCTCCGGGTAGCCCGTCGCCGCCAGCCCCCTCGCCGCGAGATCGCCGATGGCGCTCACGGACCTCTCGCGCACAGGCCGCGTGATCATGCCTGCCTGGCAGAACCTGCAACCGCGCGTGCACCCGCGGAAAATCTCCACGCTCATCCGCTCGTGCACCGCCGCCGAGAACGGCACAATCGGCGCCGCCGGGTAGGGCCAGCTGTCCAGGTCCTGAACCGTGTGCTTGGCGGTGCGGAGCGGGACGGTGCCGTCCACCGGGTCCACGGCGGCAATCCGCCCATCCGGCGCGTATCGGATCCGATACAGACTCGGCACGTAGGCAACCCCACTGGTGGCCAGCCTGCGCAGCAGCCCTTCCCGCCCTCCAGGCCGCCCCTCCCCCTTCCACCCGACGATGACGTCACTCACCGCCCCGACCGCTTCCTCGCCATCGCCCAGGATCACCGCGTCCAGGAAGGGCGCCAGCGGTTCGGGGTTGAAGGCGCCGTGACCACCGGCCAGAACAATGGGATGGCCTTGGCTGCGATCAGCCGCGCGCAGCGGAATCCCGGCAAGGTCCAGGCTGGTCAGGACGTTTGTGTAGCCCAGCTCGGTAGCCAGGGACACCCCGATCACGTCAAACGCAGCCAGCGGGCGGTGCGAATCCACCGTGAACGCGGGCACGGCCGCGGCCCGCATCGCCGCCTCCATATCCGGCCAGGGGGTGTAGGCGCGCTCGGCCAGGGCGTCGGGGCGGGCGGCCAGGATCTCGTACAGGATCTGGACGCCCTGGTTCGCAATGGCCACCGAGTAGGCGTCGGGGAACAGCAGCGCCCAACGCGCCGCCGGCTTGCCGGGCTGGGGATTCCACGCCTTGCGCACCGACCCGATCTCGCCGCCCACATAGTCAATGGGTCCGATGACGCTATCCAGGAGCGGTTCGATGCGTGCCAGGAGGCTGGGTGGTTCCGGATCGAGGTGGGAACCAGCGCCTTGCGGCGGCGCGCCAGCGCCCTCCACACAGGGTGCGCCGCACCCAGCCGAACGCGGCGCAGCGGCGCTCGCGGCGGGCGGCGTGGACTGGTGTGAATTGGGGTGGTTGGACATGGTTGTGCCCTTAACTTCAGCCGCTGGCAACCGGCGGGTCAAGCTGAGCACGGCTTGCCAACGCCGAAGAGGGGGGCAACACGCCGAAGGTCCCTGAGTGTTTCTACTGGGCGAGCCGAAAAAACCTTCACTTCCGCCAGGCAAATCGTCAGATCCTGTGAAGGACAAGGGACTTAAGTCCTTGGTTTTGGCAGGTCTGGCTCGTAACTTTGTCCCAGCACATTCCGTGCTGTAAGCACATCAACTGTTCGGCGGTCGGGCACGGGCGCCCGCGCCCCTCGTGCCGCCGGCTTCACCCCTCATTGCGGAGGTTCACGTGGGAGCGTTAGACCTGGCCAGATGGCAGTTTGGCATCACCACGGTGTACCACTTCATCTTCGTGCCCCTCACGATCGGTCTTTCGCCGCTCGTGGCACTGCTCCAGACCTTCTGGGTCAAGACGGGCAAGGATGAGTGGTACCGGTTGACGAGGTTCTTCGGGAAACTGCTCCTGATCAACTTCGCCTTGGGCATCGTCACTGGCATCGTTCAAGAGTTCCAGTTCGGTATGAACTGGTCTGAGTATTCCCGGTACGTCGGAGACATCTTCGGCGCACCTCTAGCGATGGAGGCCCTCGCGGCGTTCTTCATCGAATCGACCTTCCTCGGCATCTGGATATTCGGTTGGGGCCGGCTGTCCAAGGGCGTTCACCTAGCCACCATTTGGCTGGTCGCCTTCGCCGTCAATCTGTCAGCCTTCTTCATCCTGGCCGCCAACTCCTTTATGCAGTACCCGGTTGGCGCCAAGCTGTCGGACAGCGCTGGCAACCTGCTCACCCCACGGGCCGATATGGCATCGCTGGGCGACATGTTGTTCTCGAAGTTGTCACTGTCAACGTTCTGGCACACCATCTCCACTTCGTTCTTGGTGGCCGGCACGTTCATGGCTGGCATCTGCGTGTGGTGGATTGTGAAGTCCGTCCGCAAGGGCAACGAGGACCTGGCTCGGAACGTCTACCGTCGCGGTGCGGTAGTCGGCACAGTCACCATCATCGTCGCCGGCATTTCGCTGATCCTTTCGGGCCACAACCAAGCCGTCATCACCACTGAGATCCAGCCCACCAAGATGGCTGCAGCCGAGGCCTTGTGTGCTACCCCAGAGCCAGGCCAAGGCGCTGCTTTCACAGTGGCACCAATGGGCAAGTGCGTGGACGGAGAGTTTGAAGGTGCGCAGATCATCCCAATCAAGGGGCTGTTGTCCTTCCTTGCCACAGGTGATTCCGCCGGCGAGGTCAAGGGCATGGCTGATCTACAAGCCGAGTTCGATGAGGTCTTCGCACCGATCTATGGCGAAGGGTTGGACTACAACCCGCCCGTCATGGTGACAGCTTGGAGCTTCCGGCTGATGATCGGGCTTGGCATATTCTCGGCGGTGCTGGCCATCTGGGCGCTTATCGCGCTTAGAGGCGGGCGTGTCTCCGGTTCAGGCGGGTTGAAGACCTGGGCCTTGGTGACGCTGCCGATGCCGTTCCTAGCCAGCGCCTTCGGCTGGATCTTCACCGAGATTGGCCGTCAACCCTGGATCGTTTACCCGATCTATCAGGCTGGCGCGCCCAGCCCCGACATAGCACTGCGCACGGCTGCCGGCGTCTCGCCCGATTCGGTGGTCAACGCTGGCTCGGTCGCCATCACACTCGTTGTGTTCACGCTGATCTACCTGATCCTGGCCGTCTTCTGGTTCAAGTTGATGGTGCGGTACACCGGCCGTGGAGTCGACGAGTCCGAATCCATTCCAACCAAGGACGACGACAATGACGATTCCAAGCCGTTGTCGTTCGCTTACTGACAGGACGGCGAGGCGATAACTGATGCTTACAGAACCCCTTCCACCCGATGATGCTCTTGCCGCCCTCAAGGCGCTGATCGAGTATCTCGCCGGCACCCCAACCGCTCTTCAGATTCTGTGGTTTGGGCTGATCGCTGTCCTATGGACGGGCTACCTCGTGCTCGAAGGCTTCGACTTCGGCGTGGGAATGCTCTTCCCGATCCTGAGCAAGAATGACCGCGAACGGCGGGCAATGCTCACCACCATCGGCCCCCTCTGGGATGGCAACGAGGTGTGGGTACTGACCGCTGGCGGCGCGACGTTCGCTGCTTTCCCCGAGTGGTACGCCACCTTGTTCTCGGCTGCCTACCTTCCGCTGTTCCTAATCCTGCTAGGTCTGATAGTCCGCAACGTCGGGTTTGAGTACCGCGGCAAGGTGGATTCCAAGCGCTGGCGGTCCGGCTGGGACTGGGCTATCACGCTCGGCTCCTGGGTACCGTCGGTCCTGTGGGGCGTGGCGTTCGGCAACCTGGTTGCTGGCGTTCCGGCCCGGGTCGATCCACTCCAGCTTGGCCCAACAAAGATCCTGTACGGCGGCAACTTCTTCGACCTAGTCAAGAACCCGTTCTGCCTGCTGGGCGGCGTTGTAACTGCCCTGCTGTTCCTGGCACACGGCGCCATCTTCACCTCGATGAAGACAACCGGAGAACTGGAGGCCCGGGCCAAGGCCCTAGCCCCCAAGTTGATGGTCGCAGCAACCGCCGCAGCAGCCGTCTGGGCTGTTTGGATGCAACTGGCCTACTCGAACAACGCTTGGACCTGGGGCGCGGTGGCCATCGCCGCCATTGCTCTGATCTTGGCCTGCTGGTTCACGTTTGTAGGGCGCGAGGGCTTCGCCTTCGCCTCGACAACCGTGGGCCTGGGCAGCGCCGTGGCCTTGATCTTCGGGTCGCTGTATCCCAACGTCATCAACGCCTCCAAGGTCACCTTGGTAGGCGATGCACTGGCAGACATCCCAGGGCTCGGCTTGGTTGACGGCGCGGACATCACTCCGGTGGTGACCGATGTCGGAACCCTGCAAGAACTGGGCATGGAGGTTGAGCGAGCAATCACCGGCTTGCCGATTGTGGCTGCTTCCTCTTCGGATCTCACGCTCAAGTTGATGACCATCGTGGCCTGCATCCTGGTGCCGGTGGTCTTGGCCTATCAAGCCTGGAACATCTGGATCTTCCGCAAGCGCATCAGCGCTGACCGGATCCCAGCCGAGTCAGGCCTGGCCCCCTAAGTAGTAGTCATAAGTGGCCCGTCTCCTCCGCTGGGTCACTTGCCGAGTGAGCGCCGCCTCTGGTTCCCCATCACCAGGGGCGGCGCTCGTTTGTTTTCCGGGTAGCGCGCTGTACGTGCGGCCCCACGCACAAGTTCTGGAACACTGGTACCCATGAAGCCGCTTGATCCGAGGTTGCTCAGGCATGCCAAGGCGGCGCGACCCTACATCGTTCTGACAGCAGTATTCGGTGTAGCTACGGCCGGGTTGGTTGTTGCCCAGGCCATTTTGATTGCCAACATTCTCGGACCATTGGCGCAGGGCACAGCCCAATTCACAGACATGACCGGGCGGCTGGTGGCCGTATTGGCGGTTGCTGGGGGACGCGGCATCGTCGGGGCGGTTCAGGAGAGGTATTCACATAGGGCGGCCACAAACGTGATTGCCCAGCTCAGAGGGCAACTGGTCAGGCATGCTGTTGCGCTCGGGCCGCGTTGGCGCGATGAGGGCCAGGCGGCCCCCACCGCCGCTTTGACAACGCGCGGTCTCGACGCGCTGGATGCCTACTTCGCCAAGTACCTGCCGCAATTGCTGCTGGTCACAACGTTGACGCCGCTGCTGCTGGTTGTTGTGGCGGTGATGGACTGGATCAGCGCGGCCATCATGGCGCTGACGCTGCCGCTGGTGCCGATTTTCATGATCCTGATCGGCAAGACCACGGCCGAGATCTCCGCTCGGCGCCTGTCCGCGATGACAACCCTGGGCGCACGCGTGCTGGACCTGCTGTCCGGGCTGCCCACGTTGAAGGCGCTTGGGCGTGAGACCGGGCCGTCCGCCCGGGTGCGCGAGCTGTCCCAGGCCCACGCCCGCAGCACGTTCGGCACCGTGCGCGTCGCGTTCTTGTCCGGCGCCGCCCTTGAGCTTGTCTCGACCCTCTCGGTGGCGCTGGTGGCGGTGCCCATCGCCATGCGCCTGGTGTTTGGCGATATGTCCCTGATTGCGGCCATCGCCATGCTCATCATGGCCCCCGAGGTCTACTTCCCCATCCGCGCGGTGGGCACCCATTTCCACGCCTCCGCCAACGGCATGGCCGCCGCTGACAAGGCATTTAGGATTCTCGAGACCCCGCTGCCTGAGCACGGCAGCAAGCCCGCGCCGGATCTGTCCCACGCCCGGATCGAGGTCCGCCAGCTCAGCGTCAAGACTCCCGGCCGCGCCACGCTCACCCCCTCCAACCTGTCCTTCACCCTGCGTCCCGGCTCGGTCACCGCGCTTGTAGGGCCAAACGGTGTGGGCAAATCCACCGCGCTGGCAGTCCTGTTGGGCCTAATCACCCCGGATAGCGGCGCCGTTCTTGCCGCGGACGATGCCGGCCCTCACGACTTGCGGGAAATCGAACCTGAGTCTTGGTGGTCCCAATTTGCCTGGGTGCCAACCCGGCCAGTGCTGCTGCCGGGCACCGTTTGGCAGAACATGACCGGCGACTTCTCCGCGACCAGCGCCACCGTCCCGGCGGGCTCTGATCTGGAGGCCGCCAGCCGAGCGGCCAGCCAGGCAGGGTTCGCTGCGGTGGTGGCGAGCCTGCCTGATGGCTGGGCAACCGTCATCGGACATGGGGGGGTTGGGCTGTCGGTTGGGCAGGGGCAGCGGCTCGCACTGGCCCGTGCGCTGCTGGGCAACCGGCCCGTGGTGGTGCTGGACGAGCCAACCGCCCACCTGGATGCCGCAACTGCCGCAACTGTGCACGGCGCCATCGCCGATCTCGCACGGCAAGGCCGGACCGTTCTGCTGGTGGCTCACCAAGCGGCGCTTGTCGGTGTGGCCGATCACGTTGTCGAGGTCACCCAAGCCACCCCAGCGGAGATGACAGCATGAGCGGGGCCAGAGGCGCACAGGGTGCGGGCGGAGCGCGTGGTGGCGGCACCGCGACCGGCGCGCCCCCCACACCCGCCGCCAAGGAGAGTGCGCGGCCCGCACTGTCCTCCACGCCGCTGATGCGGGCTATCCGCCTGACCGGCCTGGGCGCAGGACCCCTTTCGCGAGCCGTCGCAGCAGGCGCGCTGACGCTGATCTCCTCAGTCGGCTTGGCGGCTGCGTCCGCCTGGCTGATTGTCCGCTCATCCCAATCCCCGCCGGTCCTGACCCTGGAAATCTGCGTGGTGCTGGTCCGGCTGTTCGGCATCACCCGCGGCCTGTTCCGCTATCTGGAACGCCTGGCCACCCATCGAGTGGCGCTGAACGGCATGACGCAGCTGCGGGTCAGGGTGTATGACGCCCTTGCGGCCGGGCGTCCAGCCGCCACCGCACTGTTGCGGCGAGGCGATCTGCTCGCTAGGGTCGGCGCCGATGTCGAGGACGTGGGGGACTTGGTTGTCCGTGGGATCGTGCCGGCGCTGGTGGCGGCACTGCTCATCGGGCTGTCCAGCGCGTTCATCGCAATCTTCGTTCCGCTGGCCGGCATCGCAGTGCTCATCTGCCTGCTCGCGGCCGGCATCCTCGCGCCAATGCTCACCATCAAGGCGGCCCAGCTCGCCGAGGTCCAAGCCGCCACAGCTCGCGCCCACGTGGTCTCCTCGACGATGACGGCCCTCGAGTACGGCGATGAGCTGGCAGTCAGCGGCCAGCTGGCCACCTGCACGCGCGAGCTGGACACAGCAGAGCGTGATCTGTTCCGAGCTTTGGACAACGCCGCGAAACCCTCGGGGTTGGCTGTCGCCGTGACCGAGATTGCCATTGGCCTTGCGATCATCGCGTGCTTCGTGTTTGGCGCCCAGGCGCTGAGCGCCGGCACCATCTCCCCAGAGGTGCTGGGCGTTGTGGTCCTGACGCCCCTGGCCTGCTTCGAGGCCGTCAGCGGTCTTCCGGCCGCCGCCGCGCAGGTCTACCGCTCCCAGGCAGCAGCCACCCGGATCTGCAACCTCCACGATTCCGCCGTAGCCCCAGCGGCCACCGCGCCCCCCACCCCGAGCACCCAGGCCGCGCCCGCCGCGCAACCCGAGCCAGGCGCCACGCACCCCTCACACACCCCCAGTACCCACCACACCCCAACCCTGCGCGCAGTTGACGCCACCATGGGATGGGATCCAGCCGAACCAGTGCTGCAACACGTCGACTTGACGTTGACGCCTGGGCGGGCACTCGCCATCGTCGGGGCTTCTGGGGCGGGCAAGACTACGTTGCTGGCCACGTTGGCGGGGTTGTTGCCGCCGCTGGCGGGGCGAGTCGAGGTGGGCGGCACACCGATTTCCGCTCTGGAGCGGCGCGATGCCGCACAGATGATCGCCTTTGTGGCCGAGGACGCGCACGTTTTTGCCACAACCGTCCTGGAGAACCTGCGTGTCGCAAACGGTCATGCGACTCCCGCCGAGGCCCGTGAGGCGCTGGAGACCGTCGGGCTGACACCCTGGCTGGAGCGACTGCCGGATGAGCTGGACACGCTGCTCGGACCGGGTGGTAGGGCAATCTCAGGGGGCGAGCGGCGCCGGTTGTTGCTGGCCAGAGCGGTCCTGTCTCCGGCGCGCTTCATTTTGCTGGATGAGCCGAGTGAACACCTCGACCCCGATTCAGCTGACCGCTTAACTGGTTTGATGTGTGAATTGGCCCACACAACTGGGAAGGGAGTCGTCATCGTCACACACCGCCTAGGCAGTTTGGACCATGTAGACGAGGTCCGCATGGTAGATGATCGAACCCTGGCCACTTGCGACAACCAACGCCGGTTGGCTGGCACGCTTGACGCAACCTGCGCCGAGCCGAGTCCCAAGGAGATTGATCGTTGAGTCCCACGTCCGATACGTCGGCGACGATCAGCGCCATCGTCGACATCAACTCCCGGCTCGACATGCCGGGAGTGCTGGCGCGCGTCGCTGAGGCGGCTGCTCGCCTGACCAGGGCGCCTGCCGCTGCCATCTCCGCGCTGGACTCGCGCGGCCTGGCCAACCGGTTTGTCTGCCACACCACCGATGACGCCCTCCGCGACGCCGTGGCCTCGCTGGAAAACCCCCACGGCCTGATCGAGCTGCTTCCCGTAGATTCCCCCTTCCTCCTCCCCGACGATGACGCCGCCCCCTCCTCCCCCGCTGCCACCTTCCGTGAAGCTCACCCCGAGGTTCGGGCCCTGCTCGGGATGCCTGTACGGGTGGGCGGCCGGGTGTTTGGGCACCTGTATGCGATAAACAAGCCCGGCGGGTTCGATTCGATTGACGCCCACTATGCGGCCGCTTTGGCCAGGGCTTCTGCCACCTCGATTGCCAACGCCCAGATCCATGAGGCGACGGCCCGGCGCGAGCGTTGGCTGGCCGCTGGGCAGGAAATCACCACCATGATGCTGTCCGGGGCGGATGAAGAGGACGCCCTGGCGCTGATTGCCCAGCGTGCCCGCGAGGCCGGCCGGGCCGATACCTGCGTGTTGGTGCTGCCGTCGCTGGAAGAACGCCTGGTCATCGAGATCGCGGACGGCCCTGGCGCCGATGACCTGGTAGGCACGGTCATGCCCCGGGAGGGCCGCAGCCACACGGTGCTCACCGAGGGCATGGGGATGATTGTCGATTCGTTTGCCCAGGCCTACACCCTGCGCGTGCCTCAGCTGCGCGAATACGGCCCAGCGCTGTACGCCCCGATGCGCACCGGCACGCGCGGCGTCGGTGTCATTTTGCTGCTGCGCCCGGCCGGCGGGGAGCCGTTTGAGGGCGCTGACCTGACCAACGCTGAATCCTTCGCCTCCCAGGCCGCCGTTGTGCTGGTGCTGGCCGAGGCCCGCCACGCCGATGACGTCAAGTCGCTGCTCGATGAGCGCGAGCGCATTGCCCGTGACCTGCATGATCTTGCGATCCAACAGCTGTTTGCCACCGGTATGCGGCTGGAATCGGCCCGCCGTGAGGTAGCTCAGGGCGCCAGCGCCGCAGCCATCGAGGAGACGCTGACAACCTCCCTGGACAACGTCGATGATTCGGTCCGTCAGATCCGCTCGATCATCCACAATCTGCGCGATCCAGACGCTGACGTTTCTCTGGCCGAGCGCCTACGCCGCGAGGCGTCCCTGTCCCGCGCGGGCCTTGGCTTTGCTCCGTCCCTGGTCATAGAGGTAAACGGCGAGGTCCTGGATTCTGAGTCCGGTCCGGACCTGGAGGATCTGCTCGATTCGCTGGTGGGCGCGGACATGAGTGATGACGTGGTGGCGGTGGCGCGCGAGGGCTTGGCCAACGCCGCCCGCCACGCCGAGGCCTCCTCAGTTCAGGTTTCAATTGTGGCGATCTCGCCTGGCGCCCCCCACGCCCCGCCCGGTGGCCGCATCGCAGTCCAAGTAGCCGACGATGGCGTAGGCCAGGTAGCCGATGAACCCCACCGCTCCGGCCTGGCGAACCTACAAGCACGTGCGCGCCGTCACCGTGGAACGTTCCAGGTCAACAGTGCCCCTGGTCAGGGCACAAAGATCATGTGGCAGGCCCCGCTTGCCAAACTGACCGGCTCACGCTCAGCCAGCTAGCCCAAACACCCCACCCCAGCGCGGCGCGCTAGTTCGTTTCGGCGCGCCACCCTGATGAGCGGCGTGCTGCCACCCAGGCGGCAACTTGGGTGCGACGCTGCAGGCCCATCTTGGCCAGCAGCGAGGTGATGTGGTTCTTGACGGTCTTCTCGGCCACGCCAAGACGCTCGGCGATCTCCCGGTTGGAAAGCCCCTCACCGATCAACTTGAGCACCCGGTTCTCCGACGGCGTTAGATCTGCCGTTGGATCGTCGTGATCGGCGCGGCGGCGGGTCAAGGTGCGCTCATCCAGCAGGGTCCTGCCAGAGGCGACGGCCCTGATGACGTCGGCAATCTCAGCACCGCGCACAGACTTGATTAGGAACGCTGCGGCTCCAGATTCCAACGCGGCCGCCAGTGCGTCATCGTCGTCAAACGAGGTGAGGACCACTGGGCGGACTTGGGGTACCACCTCACGCAACTGGGTCATCAGGTCTATGCCGGTGCCGTCAGGCAAGCGGAGGTCCACCAGGATGACTTGGGGGTTCACCAGGACGGCCCGGCGCAGGGCTTCAGCGACGGATCCGGCCTCGGCCACAACCTGCATCCCGTCACTGCGCTCAACCACCTCGGCGATGCCGCGACGCACCACCTCGTGGTCATCCACGATCATGACGTTAATCAGTTCTGGCAGCGGATTCAGGAAACTATTGGCAGCCACGCCCCACACTTTAGCCGAACCCAGCGACATTCCGTCCCGTGTCCTCGGTACTCCCTGGACATTCTGCCTGCCAGCGCCATTCTGGGGCCTCGGCGAGCACTCCCGGAACGCCTCCCGGAGCACCTACCTGCGCACCTACCCGAGCCCCTCAGTGGGGATGGCTGGAGGCCTGGGCTGACAGGCGTTGGTAGGCGTCAGCGGCGGCGCCCTGCTCGGCGTTCTTCTTCGATGTGCCGCGGCCCCGGCCAACGGTCTTGTCATCCACAAGCGCCCAGGCGGTGAAGATACGGGCGTGATCGGGTCCATCGCCCTCGGCGCGGTATTCCGGGGCGGACATGCCCAGTTGGGCGGCCAGTTCTTGCAGCGAGGTCTTCCAGTCCAGGCCGGCGCCCAGTTTGGCGGCCAAAGCCAGCGCCGGCCCTACCAGGCGTTCGACCATTGCGCGGGTCGGCTCCATGCCGTGAGTCACGTACACCGCGCCAATCAGCGCCTCGAGGGTGTCGGACAGAATCGAATCCTTGTCGGCCCCGCCGGTGGCCTGCTCGCCCCGGCCCAACAGGATGTACCGGCCCAGCCCTATCCGCCGGGCCACAATGGCCAGGGACCGCTGCGACACCGAGGCGGCCCTCATCTTGGCCAAAGCCCCTTCAGCGGCATCCGGATTTGTCCGGAAGACATAGTCGGTGACGATGATGCCCAGCACCGAGTCACCGAGAAACTCCAACCGCTCGTTTGTGGGTATGCCCCCAGCCTCGTGGGCAAACGAGCGGTGGGTCAGCGCTAGGACAGCTAGCTCGGGGTCAAGGTGGACGCCGAGCGCGTCAAGCAGCGCTTGATGTGGTGGAGCCGGCTCAGAGCTTGAATTCACTTCGTTGCGCCTCGGCGTAGCCCCGGCCCTTGTACGTGCCGCATGAGGGGCATGCGGTGTGGGGCCGAGTCTTAGCGCCGCACCTGGGGCACACCGTCAAAGCCGTCGCAGTGGTCTTCCACTGCGAACGGCGTGAATGGGTGTTGGCGCGAGACGTCCTTCTCTTTGGAACAGCCACGGCTAACTCTCTTCTACTCGATCGGCCAGTGCAGCGAGGGCCGACCACCTCGGGTCGATCACCTCATGCCGATGTCCGGGATCATCGTTCAGCCTGGCCCCACATGTGGCACACAGGCCGGCGCAGTTCTTCCGGCACAACGGTTGGAACGGCAGTGCAAGGACGATGGCGTCCCGCACCATTGGTTCTATGTCGGCAGTTTCACCGACAATGACCCGTTCCTCGTCCCGCTCAACGCCGGACTGGCGCGCCGCCTCAGCGCGCTCGGGGTAGGCGAACAGCTCCTGGACGTAAACGTCGAGATCCTCGACGATTTCGTCCAAGCACCGCACGCACGCCCCGCGAGCCGTGGCACGCACCTGCCCTGTGACGAGCACCCCCTCAAGCACTGATTCGAGCAGCAAGTCCAGCTCAATCGGTGCCTCTGCGGGGACGGCGATGACATCGGAACCCATGTCCGGCGGCGCTGACACACTGGTGGTCAGATGGCGTGACACCCCTGGGCGTCGCACCAGGTCATGGGTTGACACCGCAAAGGGATTGACGGATTTGCTCATCCGAACCGCCCTTCGCCACCATGCGCCCGCGCCGCAGGCACAAAGTTCCGGCCTTCGCCGGGACCAAACGGGTATTCTAGCCTGCCCAGCGCCCTGGTGCGTCCCTACGGGAGGCGAGAGCTTCCGTCACAGCGTCAGGTACGCCATCGGGCACATATTTGGCTATGCTGGCACCATTTGCAGCTATCTCCACCACTATGGAACTAGATACGTATGCCAAGTGGGGGCGGGACGGCAGGAGGATGGTCTCCAGGCCGCCAAGTTCATAGTTGACCTGGGCCTGGGCGTCCTCAGCCAGCAGATCAGCCGCTGAGCGAACCCCCTTGACCAGGACTGTCGCACCGACCGAGTGGGCAAAATCGACCAGCAGCCCGTTGATCGCCATCACCCGGACGTTGGTCAGATCCGCCACGGCATCGGCAATCAGCGTGATCCTGTCCTCCACGGACAGAAGCGGCCGCTTGGTGCGGTTTGTCGCCACCCCAACAATCACTTCATCGAACAGCCCGCGCGCTCGGCGTATGACATCCAGGTGCCCCATGGTGATCGGGTCGAACGAGCCGGGAACGATACCTACGCTCATGCCTGCCAACTTACCGCTCGGGACCGGCGAAGCTAACCACCGTGTCGCCGTAAGTCTTGACGTCCTGCCACTCCCAGCCGTCCGGCAGCTCGGGTAGATCACGCCCCTTGGGTCCCTCAAGGACAATGACGGCCCACGAGGCGAGGTTCCCCGATTCCCCCAGCGCCACCATCGTCTTGTTCAGTGCCGTCTCCGGAATGTCATAAGGAGGGTCCATGAGGACGATGTCGAACGGCGCCTCGCGTTGAAGGGTTGCGGCTATCCGCTCGGCTCGGTCCTGGACCACGCGTGCGCGCAGCTTGACTTTGGCGACGTTCCGGCAGGCCACTTGGGCGGCTGACCTGGCAGATTCGACCATGACTATGAGCCTTGCGCCCCGGCTGGCGGCCTCCAGCCCCAGCGCTCCCGATCCTGCGTACAGGTCCAGTACGGATGCCCCTACAAGGTGGCTGCGGTTTGCCAGGGCGGAGAACATGGCCTCGCGCACTCGCTCCGAGGTGGGTCTGGTGCCGCGCGGCGGAACCTCCAGACGCCGCCCCTTTGCGAGACCAGCGATGATGCGAGTCATGTGCGCTCCAAATAGTCCTCGCGAGCCGATAGGCGGCGGGCCAGGTAGTCAGCCAGGATCGGGTGGGCCAGCAGGCGGGGATCGCCCGCCACGAGGTCCCAGGCCATCGCTCGAGCCTTGCCGATCAACACCTCGTCGCGTGTGACCCGCAGCAACCGCAGCGTACGCCCTTCGCCTGACTGCGCCGCACCGAGAATGTCACCTTCATGACGCAAGTCGAGGTCAAGCTTGGCCAGCTCGAAGCCATCCGCGGTTCTGGCTATGGCCTCCAGCCGCCTCATTGCCAGCGAGTCCGGTGGGGCGTTACTCACCAGCAGGCACGTGCCGGGCTCGCTGCCGCGCCCCACCCGTCCGCGCAGCTGGTGAAGCTGGGCCAGACCGAACCTGTCAGCGTCCAGCACCACCATCAACGTGGCACGGGCAATGTCCACGCCAACTTCGATGACGGTGGTTGCCACAAGCAGGTCTATTACGCCGGTAGCGAACTCCTGCATGGTCCGCTCTTTGACCTCAGCTGGCTGGCGCCCGTGAATGGTCTCGACCCGCAGGCGAGCAAACCGCTCATCCGCCCGCAGCCAACCGGCCACCTCCTCCACGGTGGCCAGCGGCCGAGCCGCGGCGGCGGTCTTTCCGGGGGCCGCGTGGGGTTTCCACGCTCCCCCGGCGCGGCCACCAGCGGCGGTGCCCGTTGCGGGGCCGCCGGCGTCTGGGTCTATCGCGGTGCTGTCCGCGTCATCGCCGGCCGGGGGATCGTCGTTGGCGTCGATCCTTGGGCAGACAATGAACACGCCCTGTCCGGCCTCAGCCTCCTCGGCCACCCTCTGCCAAACTCGCTCTACCCAGGCTGGCCGGCTGCCGTGCACCACGTGCGTGGCGACAGGCTGGCGGTTGCCCGGCATCTGGTGCAACGTGACCTGCTCCAACTCGCCAAACACCGTCATCGCTATGGACCGCGGTATGGGCGTGGCGGTCATCACCAGGACGTGCGGCGGCCTGGTTCCCCTGGTCCGCAGAACATCGCGCTGCTCCACCCCAAAACGATGCTGCTCATCGATCACCACCAACCCAAGGTCAGCAAAGTCAACCGGCTCCGACAACAGCGCATGAGTCCCAATGACGATGCCGGCCCTACCGCTGGCCAGGTCAGCTAACGTTTCGCGCCGCGCAGCAGCCCCAAGCGACCGAGTCAGCAGCCGGATGTTGACAGGCGCCGGCCCCTGGTGACCGTCCGCACTATCCGGCCGCGCGGAATGGTGAGCGTCCGCGCCGTCCGGCTCTGCGGCATCGTCGGGGTGTTCGGAGGGACTGACTGCGGGAGGGGATGGCTCCTCGGCAGGGGCCTCGCTGGCGGGAGGGGGCAGGTCTAGCAGCTCGGCGGGCTCGCCGGGGGTGGCTCGCAGAGGGCCGAGGATGCGGCACAGGGTCTGGAAATGCTGCTGCGCCAGGACCTCAGTGGGCGCCAGAAGGGCGGCCTGACCTCCGGCATCGACCACTTGAAGCATGGCTCGCAAGGCGACCACCGTCTTGCCCGAGCCGACGTCTCCTTGCAGCAGGCGCTGCATGGGACTGGTCTCGGAAAGGTGGGCGGCGATCACCTGACCGGCCAGCTTCTGATCCGCTGTCAGATCGAACTCCAGGCGGGAATCGAACGCGGCCAGGACGCTGCGTTCGGCCTGGTCAACCGGCAACAGCGGCCGGGACTTGGCGCGCATGGCGGCCGTCTCGACCCGCCGGCGGGCAAGCGCCACCTGGGCAGTGAACGCCTCCTCGAACAGGAACCGGTAGCGGGCCCGCTTCCAATCGTCATCGGTCTTGGGGCGGTGAATCCACTCCATCGCCTGGTGCAGGCTCGGAATGCCTTCGAGGATCACAATGTCCTGCGGCAGCGGATCCGACATTCCGCCCTCAAAATCAGGCAGGACGCTAGCGATGGCGGCCTGGATGAGCCACGAGGGCACCTTGGAGGACGCCGGGTAGATCGGGATGGGGGCGTCATGGTCGATCTTCGCCTGCTCAATCTCACCCGGCATGCCCAGGAACATGTTCGTGGCCGGATGGGTCAGCTGGAGCCGCCCCCCATACTCGCTGACGATGCCGGTGAACAGGCCTTGCGCGCCAGGTGACAGTCTGGCAAGGGCGCTCTTAGCATGATGAGGTCTGGGGCAGAAAAACGTCAGATCCACCTCGCCACCATGGCCGTCCACCACTGTGGCCGTCACAACCTGGCGCTTTTGGTCCCTGGTGGTCCGTGCGGATGAACTCGCCACTGTTCCCAGGACGGTGACGTGATCGCCGATGCGCAGGTTGCCCAGCGGGGTCATCTGGCCCGGCCGCTCATAGCGCCGGGGGAAGAAGTGCAACAGGTCCTCGACAGTCTCGACCCCCAGAGCCTTGAGCGCCCTGGCCCTGTACGCCCCCACGCCCTTGATGGTGGCGACTGAATCCTCAAGGCGCTGAGCTGCTCTGTCCGGCCCCCCTGCCCGTTCCACGCCACGAAGGATAGGCCCCACCCCCGACATCCACGTGCGAGCCGGGTGTTTTGGCTGGTCGGCCGGGTGGCGGGCTCGGGTGCCCTGGGCCGCGCCTGCTCGCCTGGCCCGAGGGCTGGGAGTAGGCTCGGCGGGTCTCCGCCCTCGGGCGGAGCGTGCCCCTTGGCCGAGTTCTGCCTCGGCCATTTCTCACAACAGAAGGATTGAATATGCGCACGATGCAGTGCTTGGAAAACGTTTTCGCAACGTCTCCCCCCAAACGTCGGCTGCGCCGGATGATTCCGGCGTTGCTGGCAGCGGGGACAGTTGCCCTAGGCGCGAGCCTTACCCCATTGACGGTGGGGTCGGCTTTGGCGCAACCTCCAACGCCAATCTATTTGGACACCAACTATTCGTTTAGCCTGCGGGCCGCTGATTTGGTCTCGCGGATGACGACTGCTGAAAAGGTCCTGCAGTTCCGGGCCGAGCGGCAGTACCAGAGCGGAATTGCTCCGGGGATCCCCCGGCTGGGAGTCGACGCGTACAACTACTGGAATGAGGCCATGCACGGCGTGGCACACGCTGGGCGCGTCAACGGCAACGTCAATCTGTTCAACAGGGGCGGCTACGCCACCGAGTTCCCCTCGCCCATCGCCATGGGCGCATCATGGAACCGCGATCTCATCCGCTATGCCGGCTCCATCGTCTCCGATGAGGGCCGGGCGATGAGCCAGAACGACAACACTGGCCACGGCGACGGAAACTATGTGCCCCACAAAGGTCTGACCTACTGGACACCAACCATCAACATGGCAAGGGATCCGCGTTGGGGCCGCTCCGAGGAGTCCTACTCTGAGGATCCGTACCTGACGGCAGAAATTGCCGGCCAATATGTAAATGGCCTGCAGGGTGATGATCCGAAGTATCTGAAAGTCGCCGCGACGCCTAAGCACTATCTGGCTAATGATTCGGAGAATAACCGCCGGTGGGGGACCTCTAATCTGACCGAGCAGTCGCTGCGCGAGTATTACACTCCGGCGTTTGCCGATCTACTCGGCCCCAAGTACAAGTCGCGCTCGGTGATGACGGCGTATAACTCAATCGCTGTCGAGAACGCCCCCGCCTCCTTGGATATTGAGGGCCTGCCCAACAACTCCGAGGCCCAAGGCGTGCCGATGTCCGCCTCGCGCTACTCCTTGGAGACCCTTGCCCGGCGGACCTGGGGCTTCCAGGGTGCCGTCGTCTCGGACTGCGGCGCTGTGGGTGACGTCTACAACAGCCACCGCTGGATCGCTCCTGGAACAACCACTGGTATCGCGCAGACGGAGGCTGCTGCCTGGACCCTCAAGGCTGGTCTTGACCTGGTGTGCTCCGGAGGCGAATACGCCAACCCCGC
>JAIRRT010000067.1 GCA_031255835.1 Bifidobacteriaceae bacterium
GACGACTACCTGGTCAAGCCCTATGACCTGCGGGTATTGGTTGCGCGGGTCGAGGCGCTGCTCAGGCGCGCGGAGGCCGCCGTCAAGGAGCCGGTCCGCCTGCGCCTTGGTCCGCTCACCTTGGACACCTCGGCCATGCGCGCCCTGGTGGACGGGCGGGATCTGGCGCTTACGCCGCGTGAGTTTGCGATATTGCTGGCGCTGGTCCGCGCTGAGGGCAAGCCCGTGTCCGCATCGCGCCTTTACGAGGTGGCCTGGGGTATGGCAGCGAACGATGAGGTACGTGCAGTCCGCCAGCAGGTGTCCCGTTTGCGTTCCAAGCTGGGAACCGCCCATCAGCGCAGCTTCCTGATCGAGACCGAATACGGACAGGGCTACACCCTTGTGACCAGGGGCTCCCAGACCCAACGCTGACCGCGGGCGGGGGCGCGGCCCGGAAGGTTGAATGTGACATTTCGGAGACGGTTTGTGCGGCGCGGGTGTGCCAGCCAATACCGTCCAGGGCGTCGGGCAGAACACCCGGGCCTGAGCGCGACCTGACGGCGCGGCGTCACAGGCATATCCAAGACCCCCTGTTGTGGTCGCCAAACTGGGAGAAGGCAGTGTCGCGAGGTCACCCCCGGCTTGCTGTCGGCTCTGCGCGTCCAGGCGGCGCCCGCCCCAGCCGGTCAGCCGGCTCGCGATGGCGAGGGGCCGGCTCGCGTGCCAAGGTTGTCGTCGTGTCGCTGCTGGTCACGGCACTTGTGGGCATCGGCCTGGTGTTCTCGCTCCGCCTGTCCTCAGCCCCACACTCGCCCACCACACTCGAGGGCTATGACTTCCTGGCCCAAGCGGCCAAGGCGACAAATGACCTTCCCGCCTTTCAATCCACAATCCAGATAGGCAGCGAATCCACCTTGACTGGGCTAGCCAACACGATGGACATAACCGGCGTGCTGGACCTGGACCGCCAGACGGGCAAAGCGAGCTTGATGCTGACAACCGAAGGCAATTCGCAGATGGACACCGGCCAAGACTTCAACGTCACAACGCAGTTGTTCTCCGATGGCGAGAATGTCTATGAACGCGCCGGCACTGAAACCAAACCGTCAGACATGACTGCGGCGCAGTTCCGAGAGGCGTGTGACGGCTACCGAATCGAGTTGTTCTCCCCTGATCTAGTCGACACCCAGAACGTCTCCATCGCTCCAAACCATAGCGACGCCAGCACCCTGGTCTTCTATCTAAGCGCCCTGCCGGATGAGGTTTTG
Organism: Bifidobacteriaceae bacterium; assembly: GCA_031255835.1. GTDB lineage: Bacteria > Actinomycetota > Actinomycetes > Actinomycetales > WQXJ01 > JAIRRT01. The sequence goes on from JAIRRT010000067.1 coordinate 1,251, forward strand.
GCCTCCGTGGTTGAGCAATACGAGACGCTGTTGGACGAGTCCGTGGTTGCCGCGGAGATTGTCCTGACCAAAGCGCAGTTCGCCTACGTGGTTGAAGACGGCCTGGTGACTTCGCAAAATATCCAGATCTCCACCAAGTACCAGGCAGGCGTTCGCTCCGCTGCCTACCAGACCATTTCAGAAATCAATTTGACGCAGAGCAGCAAAGACTACAGCTTCACCCTCCCGCCCCTCCCGCAAACCACCCGACAGTGAGCCACTCAACAGTGAGGACAAAACCCATGACCAGGAACGAGAAGACCGCCTCTGCTCCATCGCCCATGAACGCCAAGACGCCAGGCCACACCGCGGTGCGCAAGGCTTTGGCTGCCGCGGCGGCAGTCAGTCTGGTCACATTGTTGCCAGGCCCAGCATTCGCCGACGATGCCGCACCCCCCACTATCTCCTCGGCCACCACCAAGATCGGTGACCCGCCGAGCAACGTGGACTACTCCAAACAGGAGGAGTGGGAGCAGGTATTCCCAGACGGCACCTTCATCGTGGAGCATTCGGAATACACGGTACGTGAGGGCGGTGAGGACCCGGCCAACCCGCAGGACGTCTACCTGGGAATCAACATCGCTCGGATGGGTGGACGGGACAACCTTTCCAAGGTCACCTTCGCCGTAGCCGCACTGACAGCCGACGATGCCGATTACGCCGTTGAGGATGACACTGTCACCTTCCAGCCGGGCGAGGAAGAAAAGACCGCCTACGTCAAGATTCTGGACGATGACCGAGCCGAAAACGACCGCTTCTTGACCTTCACGCTGATCGATGCGGGCAATGGGCATCTAGGGCACCTCACAACAGCGATGATCCGCATTTTGGACAACGAAGAGTATGTCGAGACGGTCTTCTCCGCGATCCCGCCCGGGATCACCGACAAGTCCCTGTCCGCCGCCACCGTCACACTGACCCGCGATGAGGGCGCTGCGCCCTACTACGCGACGGTGATTGCCAAGACGCAGGATGGCACCGCGAAGTCGGGCACTGACTACGAGGCCGTTGAGCAGACAGTGGTGTTCGAGGAGGGGGAGACGTCCAAAGACGTGCTGATCCCGCTGCTGCAAACAGGGGGCGCTCAGCAGGGCACGGTCGCATTGACCCTGGAGTTGTCCGAGCCCAAAGGCGGGGCGATAGCCGAGGGAAGCGAATCGGTCGAGGTGCGGTTGACTGACCGGAACCCGGACCCCAAGAATCCGATCCACAACTCCGAGTCCCTCGCCGAGGCCCTGGGCGAATCCGATCAGACAGCTGAGATCGAACTGGACCGGCGTGACGCAACCGAGAATGACCCGAGCGTCGCAGTCAGCGAAAACGACGGATCAGTCTCGCGGCCGCAGCTGGTGGCCAACGCTCTTGGGGCGGCCAGAGGCTTGGCGGCGGTCCAGCCGTTCGCCGCGGCCTACTGGGGCACCCAGGAGGTTGTATACGATTATGAGGCGGGCCAACAGCTGTTCAGCTCCTCCACCATGCATCCGGCGGCCTACAGCAGCGGCACCAACTGGCTCGATGACCTGTTCCCGATGAATAGCGGAGCGAGATTCGACAATGCCGATCAAGACTTGCTGATATTGAGCTACAACACCTACAATCTCAACCAATTCAAAGAGGTCACGTTCGATTGGGAGAATGATGCGGGAAACGATCTCAATTTGAATCACCCAACCAGTCATTTCGGATACACGTCGAACAATTTGATCAATATGCCGGCTGGTGAAGTAAAGATGAAGAACAACAGCATGGTGGGCCTACTGGTTCGAGACGCTGGCTATGTAAACTATGATACTGGAAGAGCAAATCTCATCGCACGTACGAATGCTAGGGTGAGTCGTAGATCAGACCGCAGGAGGCTGAGGCAGGAGGAGAACGGTCTTCCTCCGGCGCATGTGCGTCAGGCATATCTCTACGGCGGCGTGGTAGATTACAAGGAAGGCAATGATTGGAATCAATTCAATATCTACTCCGTCAAGCTGACCCGGTCCTACATCCCCGATTCTACCCTGATGAACGGAGTAACCGGCGCGACCTGGCATTCTCGCACTGAGGATGGTATTTCCTTTACCAAAGACGGCTTCATCTTCACCATCACGCCGATTTCCGGCCGAGGTGGCCGCTGGTGGGATGCGGACCCAGAAAGGTCCGGCACCTATATCGGCAGTCGGGTGCAAGTGACCGCAAGGCCACTGGACAACCGTCTCCTTAACAGCGTGGGACTGACCGATATCCATGGAAAGAATCACACCGGGATTTCGAACTTTACCCTGAACGAGCAAGGGGATTATGTTGGTGAAATGACATGGGGAACCGTGAACACCCTAGAGCCAGGCATCATCGATCTCGGCTCCAACTACGAGTTCAACTACAGTAGCCTCCCTCTGAACTGGCAGGTTGATTCCTCTGAGTTCGCGGTCATTGACATGAACACGACCAATGTGAAGCACCTGGCAGGCTACCAGGATGTGACCACAAACGAGCAACTCACCGCACCGGCCGCCATGGTCTTCTACGGGCACCAGGCCTATCCGACCATTGAGGCCAACGGTTGGGATCAGAACAACCCTGCCACCTATCACTATGGTGCTAAGGGATTCACAACCGTTACGGTCAACCCGACCAACTACGGCCCCAAGGTGGAGTTCTGGACCGATCTGCCCAAGCCGTATGATGTGATCACACAGGAGACCAGTATCGACTTCTCGTATTTCCGTCAAGTGGCGGGACGGGTACGTTTTTGGGCTGTCGATGGCAATCTCGAGACCTTTGAGCCGGACTTCTCCATTGGAAACCGAACGGTGGACCGAAAGGGGGAGGACGGCTGGGGACGGCGAGTGATTATCCCGCTGAGCGCGAGGAAGCTGCTATTCGAGGACCTGCACGAGAAGACAGGCCCGCCGGTTGCAGATGCGCTGACACTTCACCTATCTGTCACGAACACCAAGGCCAACCCAGCTGCGCCGATCTCAGAGAAGTTCCTGATCGACGTCTATAGGACGGACAGCCAGGGCGGCAACGACCTTCTGCTGTTCAGCTTTGTCCACGACACAGCGAACGAGCAGCAACCAGTCCCCCAAGAGGGGAGGGTGATGGAGCTGCGGAACGTCAACGCTCGCCTGTACAGCCAGGAACCCGGCTACGAGGGGTCCTGGCCAGAGGTCATGCTCACCGAGGCAACCTCAGGCTATGTCGCATACCAGGTCCGTGCACCCAGCTACCACAACTACATGGATGAGCTTGGCGAGATCCCGACTGCCTTCCAGGGCGAGCAGCGGATGGAGTTGCGAGCCCACGAGAAGGACTCGATCGAGAATATCGAAGCGGGAGTGAGCTCGGGAGTGCTCGCACAGGCGAGTGGCATAACCGTCCGGCGTCCAATCCCGGACGATAGGTTGACCCGTGCTGCGGAGGGTTTCAGCACGCCGGTCCAACCCGGCCAGGAGAAGATGTACATCTACACGGACAACAACTCTTCGATGGACTTGCCGAGCCTGGATTTCGATTTAGGCACGCTCAGCGAAGTGTTCGATTCGCCGGTACGCGTGGGTCCAGGCATCTCGTTGGACGGAGAGCAGATCACCGTCTCGCTCACGCTGTCTGGCACGGTCAAAGAGTCGAAGAAGGGCCCACAACCGTCGAATATGGACCAGCTCAAGGACCTTAGCAAGAAGCGATCAACCGGGTCAGGGTTCAACCCGGCCAACACAAAGGGTGTCAGCTCCAAGAAGGGCGTGGAAATAGGCGGCGGAGTGTCCATCACGCTGGTCTATGACGAGTACCAGGGGCGGTTCGTGTTTGGCGAGTGCATGTTCATGATCAGTGGCTCTGCGTCCTTTGGCAAGCAATACCCGCTCATCCCTGTGATCCCCGTGGCGTATGCGTCTGTGGGTGTTGGCGGAGGTGTCGAGATCGCGTCCGGCTTCCGGCAGGTCGCGGTTGGCATGGTCAATGGGCACGTGGAGCGGCGGATCCTGTTCAACGGAATCACAATTACGCCATCGGCCTACTTCTCTGTCGGGGTCGGGATTGGCGTGGCGGACGTACTCAGCGTGGGGCTGTCCGCGTTCATCCGCGGGCAGTTCGAGGGCACTTTGGCCCGCACCGAGCTGACAAAGGGCAGCGACATGCTGGACCTTTACAGGGACATCCCGCAGCTCGAGACCTCCGGGAACCACCAGTTCCTGGACGGCCAGCTCGGAGCTCACAAGCGCACTCTATTGGCGCTCGGAACCGCGGGCGGGGGATCTCCGAGCGGGACTGCGACAGTGATGTTGGAGGCCAAGAACTTCGCGCTGCGGGGAGCAATGCATCCCAGCGGTGCACGAATGCTGGTGCGGGTCTACAACATGGATGATCAGCTCTTGGACGAACAGTCAGTTGATACGAGCTACTCAACGCGCGAGCTTGGCTGTTCGCTCTACAAATTCTCCACTGGCGCTCTGACTTCACTCAAAGTGGAGATCGGATTTGACGATTCGGTCGGTGCTCAAGAGGGGAAGTACCTCCAACTCGATGAGATCAGCTTCAAGACGATGGATGAGCTGTATACCACAAGAACCGTTCCAGGAACGTTCGGAGATTGGAATGTGGACATCGGTATCCAGCTGAACATCAAGGCGCTGATCTTCGGCTTCGACCTCGACCTGATTTACTTCTATCTCAATCAGGACGGTTTCGGATACGGCTATCCGGGCGGCCAAAAGCAGATAGGCACCTATCGCGGCATGTCGGTGGCCGAGCCTGATCCACATGCAGAGGTCTCAAAGATCGAGCGCTCACCCCAGGATGCCTCAGCCGCGCAGCCTATGGCGATGCGTAGTGCACGCGGCCTCCTCAGCGCAGCCGAACAGTCCGTGGCGGACTACTTCGACTTGGGTGACTACGCCCCGAACAAGGAGCTAGCCGAGCTGGATTCCAGCGTGTTCGCCACCTCACGCAGCCAAGTTGTCCAGGTAGACAACGAGACCTACTACTTCTGGATCGACGATCCAGGCGAGCAAATCCGCCCCGATGAGGACCAGCGGCTGATCCTGCAATACCGAACCAAATCTGACCCAACCATCCGGTACATCGACGATGACGGCACGGGAGATTTCGACTTTGCAGCCGAGGTTGACGCTGAAGGCCGCCTGCGCGTTGCCTGGACCTCGTTCAAGCAGAACGTGACAGTTCCACCGGGTCTGAGCGGTGCCGATGAGCTTGCCTTCTACTTGAAGCAAATCGAGGTCAAGACTGCCGTCATGGGAGCAGGCGGCGCGTTTGGCCCCGCAACCGTGGTGGGAGGCACGGGGGATTCCCGGGGTGATTCGATGCCAGCACTCGCCTCCAACGGTGCAGGTGTATCGCTGCTTGCATTCGTCAAGGACGAGGCCGGCCGCTATGGAGCTGACGTCAAGATCAATGGAGAGTTGGCCGATCCAGAGGCGCAAGAGGTGATTGAGGATTGGGCCAACGCCCTGAACCAGGGAGTGTCCCGGCCATATGTGTCACTTGACCACGGCAGCGGCTATGGAAGCGCCACGGCCGTGGACCTCGGCCTGGATGATTCCTTCTGGAAGGTTGGCACCAAGATCACGTCGCTGAGCGCAGGATTCCTCGACCCATCGCATGTGGCGATGGCGTTCACAGCCGAGATCCCCAACGCCCAGAAGGGCGCATACCGGGGCGTGGACAAGCTGTTGTTTGTCCAGTATGGGGAACTCGACGCCGGCCAACTGAGTTTCGGCAACGCCCAATTGGTGCAGTCGAGCTTCGACTATGACGCGCCGCTGGTGGACGTCTTTGGTGAGGGCAGCGTCCCAGATGAGTACCAGGGGCCGACCAGCCTCTATGAGCAGCCAATTCTGACCCAGGCACAGTTCAAGCGAGTGGCAGTGCCTGAAGGAAGCGGCGGCACCGCATCGGACAGGGAACTCACCTTGTTCTACAAGCTGAACGAGCAGTTGCTCTTCATCCCAGAAGCGTCCCTGAAGGCCATTGGCGGAATGACTGGTGGCGACAGGGAAATCAAGACCATCGACATCTCGACAGCGGAATACGAGGTGGGCGTGACCGGTGACGGCCGGCTCTACCTCGTCTACTCCGAAGCAGCCGAGTCCGGCTACGATGCCCAGCTGATGTTCAAGCTGTTCAACGAAGGCGTGTGGAGTGACCCAGTCCAGCTGACCCGCAGCCAGGCCTTTGACCAGGGGGCATATGACTCCTATCAACCTACAGGGGCGGCATCGTTCAACCGATTCACCTCGGCAGTGGATGCTCTGGACAACCTGGAACTGCTGGTCCAAACCGCCTACACACCGTTCGATTTCACCGAAGACATCAACGGCCCAGACGGGCAGACCGTCATAGTGCCGTATCTGAACGAGACAAGCCCACGGGCCACACGCGAGCTGTACTCGATCTCCTTCGGCCATCCGGTCAAGGCAATGGCGGGCTCGGCAATCGAGACGTCCTCGGTGATCTTCCCAGGTGGCGACGAGGTCGATGCCTCGTTCACAGTGACCAACGCCGGTGATGCGGCGCTGTCCGAATTTGCTGTGGAGTTCTACGCGGGCGCGCAGCTGGTGGATACGGCCGAGTACTCCGGAACGTTTGTGCCAGGCCAATCCCTCGATATGGCGTTCACCTATGCGGTGCCGCCGGATGTTGCCCACGGAACCCAGTTGCACTACCGGCTGCTTTCCGGCGGCAGAGAACTGTACGCGTCCACAGTTGAGCAGAACTATACAATCGAAGCTAACAAAGCCGAGCTGGAGTTCGACAAGTACGAGGCCCGCGTCAACGACTCCAACGAGATTGTCTACAACACTAACGTAGCAAACATCGGTCACCGCAGCCCAACCCGTGACATCAGAGTTGTATTCGAGGCAATGGTGCTTGACGAGAATGACCTAATGGTTGTCGACACCACCATCGGTGCGGACGGCGTCATCTACACTAGCGATCCGATCACGCTGACCTCGCCCATCGGGTTCAACGCCACCGGACAGTTCCCCATCCCGCCTGATTTGACCCACGGGAAGTTCGATGTGCGGGCACGGATTGTCACCGATGAGCCGGAATACTCCCAAGACAACAACGTCACAGTGAACTTCTCCCTGTACCCAACAGCATCGATCACCACGGGTTTCGAGGCCCAGAGCAACATTGTGGACGTCAAGGTGGGCGATGAGATCATTCTGGACCAGCTGGCAGTGTCTTCCTCAATGGACGGTGTCACCCCAGATTCCTTGGTGATCCACGAGGTCCTCGAAGGACGCGACGAGGCCTGCTTGAGCTTTGAGAACACCAACGGACAGCGGTCCATCCGTGTTATGCGGGCGCCCGAGCCGACCGGAGTCACCCCAGTCAAGGTGGAATTCGGAATCGAAGACTCCACCGTCTCGCGGGCACTGATACTCAACGTGTCCTCCGCAGAGCCGCTCAACCTGACAGGTGACGGTGCCGCCGATGGCGTGCAGTATGTGACGCCTGGCTGGACTCCTGTCACCAAGACGCCACCCAGCCCATACCTGGAGAATGACGCAATCGAATCGGACCAGTCCGCCGATCAAACAATCCGATTCGCGTTCGAGGGAACAGGCTTTGAGTTGTTCGGAGACAAAGGACCACGTGGCGGGTCTGTGAAGGTGGAGGTCTTTACAGATGAAAGCTGGGATCCGGCATCGTCGGGGGTATTGGAGCGAACTGTCTCACTGGACCAGGAGGTTCTCCAACAAAGCTCGCACCTGACCTCTGCCCAGTTGCCTACGCGTCAGAACTACTACGTCCAGATCACCGCCATGAGCGGCGCCAGGGTGGTTCTTGATTACCTGGTACTTGAAGGCGTTCACGCGGACCTGCATCCTTCGGTGGGCACCAATCCTGCGGCGGGCAGCGACGTTGACCTGGACGCACCTCTTGTGGACGGTCGAAACCGCATGGGAACGGTCTCGCTGACGTTCACCGAGCAGGTGGCTGAGGCACAGGTGCAAGACATGAGTGCGTTCAAGCTGCCGTTCCGAATTGAGGGCGCCAATGGGGAGTCACTTGGCACTGCCGACTTCACCTATGCGGGAATTGCGGGCAACGGAAAGACGGTGACGTTCACCAACGTTGCCCTGGCAAGCCGAGCGGACCAGTCCATTGTTCGCTACGTCCTTGACGCGACCGAAATCCCGGATGGGTTCTTGACCTCGACCAGCGGCGCAGCCGTGGGCACAGCGATCCCCAACCCTTCACGGATTGTGTTCGAAATGTCGGAATCTAGGGTTGCCTCTGCGGCGGTGGTGGATGATCCGTCGCTGCCGGACGGAAATGTCAAGAAGGCGGTTCAGGTCACATTTGAACAGCCAGTCGCAGTTGAACGCCTGGAAGGCACAAAGCTGCGTTACACGGTCAACGGCCGTTCGGTTGACTTCGAATACGCCGAAACCACCGAGCAAGGCCTGGCTGTTTACCGCGCGCATGTGGCCCCGCAAGACGGCGAGGACGCACTCGAGTTCGCGTTCCAAGGCGGCATTGACCTGCGAGAAGGCAGGTACGCCCTGATCTCCTCGGACGGCAACTATGTGGACGCCACCATCTCCAACGTCGGCAGGACGCTGGACTTCAGCTACGCCCGCACCAAGGTCACCGACGCCACCATCTACCGCCAGGTGCACACCGAGACCCAAGACGTTCACGAGACCATTGCCGCACAGGTTGTCTTCGACAAGCCGGTCACCGTTGAGCACCTGAACGCCGGCGAGCTGTATCTCGAAGCAGATGTCATGGTGCAAGGCGGCGTCCAACCCGAATCCAGCGTGGTCACCTTGCCGTTCGCCTCGGTGAGCGCCGACCGCCAGACTCTCACTTTCGAGTCCACCAGACAGCTTTACGCAGGTGAGCGGACTGTCACGGTGTCGATGCGTTCGCGTGGCGTGGAAACGGCATCGGGCAAGTTCGTGTTGTCCGCGGATGACAAGATCCCCGTCGCCACCGCGTTCACCAGCGCAATTGTGCCGGTGACGTTCAACACGGCAGCCGGCATCACCGGCGTGAGGCTGAGCGTGGACGGCGGCTTCAACCCGACCGACAACATCCCGTTGGCCGAGGTCACGTTCGATTCCCCGGTCAGACCGGAGGGCCTGGCAGGCACGCGTCTGGTGATCGAGGAAACAGTGCGCGACGAGGCCGGGAACCTTTCCACCATCCCGCGCACCTTGCTGTTCGACAGGCTCGAGCAGGATCCGCTAGCCCCACCCGCCACCTCCCCGCCGATGGCGGTCTTCCGCTACGACAATTCGACCGAACCAATCGCGTTCGCGCCGCAGGAGGTTGCCAAGTCCTTCTCGCTGCCGGCTGGCACGGTCATCCAGGGCGCCAACGGGCCGGCTGACCTGCTGAGTTACGACGGCAACGTCCGGATCGATCCGTTGATCGGCGTGGACACCGCAGGCGTGGTGGAGCACGTCAAGGTCCGGGCAGCAACTGCCGACCTGGCCAGGACTCCGGGAGCCGGCAGCGGCGAGGGCAACACGCTCACGCTGACCGTGGGATTCGACGGGGACTTCACGTTGAACGACATCGGCGGCGTGACGGCAAGGCTAGTCAAAACCCAGGGTGGGACGACCTCTGAGGTGCTCCTGCCGGCAAAGGCTGTCGAGGGCGCCAGGACCATCGTGTTCGAGGGGACCGATGGCGTGTATGCCGGCGGGGTCGGCGTGGAGTATCGCCTGGATGGCGCCCTGAACGGGCTGGCCGGGCGGGCGGTCGATTCAGCCGGCATCGATGTATTGCCACGCGTGGATGGCTTGGGGTCACTGGCCATCGACAACGCAGATGCGCAGGTGGAAGCCGTTTCGCTCTCGCTGGACGGCATCTCCGAGGCCAACATCCTGCCCAAGGTGACCGTCTCGTACGGCGTGGACTTGGACGCGGCGAGCTTCCAGGGTGCTTCCCTGGCACTGGAAGTGGTCGCGACCGCTGCGGACGGCCGGGAGACCCGAAGTGAGTCCTCCCTCACGTTCGATGGACTGGAGGGCAGGCGTACGGCATCGTTCACCTCCACCTCCCCAATCACCGACGATGCCGTCCATTACAGCTTTGCGGTTGTGGGGACTGAAATTGTGGGCGCCGACATTTTGGATGAGGCGCGTTCTGTGCAATTGGATCCGACGTTGCCGGCCAGCGAGAATGCGAGCTTCAAACGCCCAGAGGTTATCGATGCGGCATTTACTGCAACGTGGAATCAGCCGCGAGAACTCGCTTTGCGGGATGTGGCGTTGACACTGACATTTGACCAACCTGTCGCTGCTTCTGGCCTTTCCCAACTGTTGCTCAGGGGCAACGGAAGCGTGGCCAGGCAGGGCGCGGCCACGGATCTTGGCGTTATCGAGTTCGCTCGAGCCGAAGCCGTCAATGCCAGCACTGTGCGGCTGTGGGCGGACAGCGACGTTGTGATCCGTGACGCCGCCGCGGTGAGCCTGGTCCTGACCGATTCTGTGTTGCCACTTCTGGCAGACGGCAGCCCGGTCTTGGTGGACCAGGCCCACCCGGGAATTGGTGTATTGCGGTCGCTGCCTGGCACGGAAGCCGAATTCCCGTTTGCACCACGGGAGGACCAAGCGCGTTTGTCTGTCGCTGGACTTGGGCAGCGTTATGTCTATGGGGCAGCGCCGGTTGAATTGTCTGTTGAAGGTGGTTCTGGTTCGGGTGCTGTAGTATTCACATCGAGCGATTCAACCGTAGCCAGCGTTTCAGGTAACGTTGCAACAATTCTCAAGGCGGGCAGTTTCACGATTACCGCCACAAAGGACTCGGACTCTGATTACAACGAGGCTTCCGCCACCTCTGGCGTGGTGACGGTTGCTCAGGCGGCCCCTGTGGTGAGCGTGAGCGGCGCGGGCGTGTCCGCTGGACAGAACGTGACGCTGGACATCGCGGTGACCAAGCCCGAGGGGAGCACCGGGACCACACCTGCCGGAACGGTCACCGTAAAGGAAGGCGCGACGGTCTTGGGCACAGATCTGCCGTTGTCCGATGGCGCGGCGAGCTATGCAGTCACCGCACCTAGTGCTGGCGATCACCTCTATACCGTTGAGTACAGCGGTCAGGCAGGCTACTACTCCAGTGCAACCGGGACGCAGACCGTGCGAGTTGCGGGTGTCGGCAGCACAGACCAGACGGTCTATCGCGTTGTTGCGCACTTCGGCAGATGGACAGGCAGCGGCCAAGCAACGGCCACGATTGATGCGGACCACACCAAGTTCTCGCACCTGTCCCTGCGAGGCGCAACCATCGATGCGTCCGCCTACACCGTCACAGCAGGCAGCACAGTCATCACCCTCAAGGAGGCCTACCTGAAGACCTTGCCCAACGGTGAACACACCTTCGTGGCCCACTTCAGTGACGGCAACTCCGAAGGAATCACATTGACTGCCGCCCAAAAGACCAATGGAGGCTCGGGCTCAGGCACAGGCTCAAAGGCGAAGGCGAGCCCCAAAGCCCTACCCCTGACGGGCGCAAACTCCCTCCCACTCTTCCTACTAGCCCTACTAGTACTAGCCCTAGGAACAACCCTAAAAACCAAATCCCCCAAACGCAGATAACCACCCCGACTGGAACTCCGGCGCGCGGCCTACGGTAGGCCCGCGAGGTTGAGTTCGTATTGGAGCCTGGTGCGACGGCGGTAGGTTTCGCGCAGTTGGGCGATGAACTGGTCCACTTGGGCGGCCTGCTCGGTGCCAGCCGCGAGTTTTCGCATGGTTGCGAGTCGGCGCGCCACGCGTCTGTACCTTCTTGTGTTGGCTACCTGAAGCGCGTTCTCGACGAGTTCGCGATGGATCTGGAGCGTCGCCAGGGGATCGATTTTCTGGTAGTCCTTCACCAGCGCTTCCCACTCCTCCAGGCAATCCAGGCCAAGGTCATGAGCCAACCGCCAGGCCAGGCTCGCGTCTTTCAAGCCGGTGCGTGCAAAACGCACGGCTTCGCGTGGCCACCTAGCCAGCGTCGACATGACAAAGTGCTCATAGTCGGACCAAGCCTCGCCTGCCTGCCGGCAGAGGTAGGTGGCGTTAGATGCAGATGGCCACCGCTGAAACACTTCCACGCATGCCTCGGTCGCCTGCTCGGGTTGGTATTTGGCCAGCAAATCACTCCAGAACCTCCCCGCTAGTTCGGCTTGGTATTCGGATGAGGAGTCTGTGGCCCTCTTCGCCCATTCGATGGCCAAGTCATGCTCGCCGATCTCTTCCAGGGCTTCGGCCGTACGAAGGAACCCGGCGGTCATGTTTGCACGGCAAAGATGGGTTTCGATGATCCGGTCGACGTCGCGGTCTAGGACGGCCAAGCGTCTTTCATTCCATTCGATGGCGAACCAGTGGAGGGAAGGTGCCCCCGACCGCCATTCCGACGGCGCAGGTCTTTCCCCGAGATTGGCGGCATGATCCGTCAGCGCCTCACGGTACATGGCAATCCCGGCATCTCCCAACGCTGGGGCGTAGTCCACAGGGTCCAACTCGAAATAGCCAGGATCGCTGCAGAACTGGAACTCCATCATCCAATCAACGAGTTTCCGAGCCGGAACCTGGGCTGCAGCTGCCGCCTTGGGGTGAAGCTCGATCAAGCGACGGCACGCATGTCCGATGATTCCGCTTGAGTCATCTGCCCGTGCGAGCAC
>JAIRRT010000084.1 GCA_031255835.1 Bifidobacteriaceae bacterium
GCCGGCGTTGTCGCCTTGTTCAGTGGCAGCACCGTGGCGGTCATGGCGGCAACCATGAACCGGCCAGTCGCTGTGCAGTCGGCTTGGCTCGTTGGGACTTGGATCATCAAGACCCTCATGCTGCTGGCGGTTCTGGTGGTTGTTGATGCCTCTTCTGGCGTCAACCGGACCGTTCTTGGGGTGGGGATTCTGGTGGGGGTGATCGGCTGTCTGGTCCTTGACACCCGTCTGGTCTTGAAGGCCCGGATTTCGCCAGGAGAGTAATCCTCACGCACTCCAACATCCCCGAACAGGAGTGATCGAAGAATACGACCTGTCCACGGTGGGGGACCTTGGTCCCTTCTGCTAGACTCGCGCAGTTCCCTGGGAATCAATAACTGTGAGTTGGCCGAGCAGCAGCGCCAGCGCTCCTGACCGGACCGACGGCAAGGAGTTTGGCTCGTGCTCGTGGTCGCACCCGCCCTGGCCGCTCGCCTTGCCACATCCGAAGGCGGCTTCGAAGCCCCTTCCCTGGATGACTTCTTCCCACCGGCCTTCGCATTCAACGGTTCGAACTTCTTCGAGCTGAACCGCCTGTCACTGGTCCGGATCATCGCTACGGTGTTGTTGGTCCTTGTCCTGTGGCTGGGCGCAAGAGCGATGCGGGTGGTGCCGGGCCGCGGCGGGAACCTGTTCGAGATGGCCGTCGGGTTTGTTCACAACTCGATTGCTGGCGATGTGCTTGGGCCCAAGGCGTCCAGGCGCTACCTGCCATTGCTGGCAACCATCTTCTTCACTGTCTTGGCTATGAACATCACCGGTGTTGTGCCGCTGCTCAACATCGCATCGACATCATTGGTGTCGATGCCGTTGCTGCTGGCACTGGTGGCATTCATCGCCTTTATCGCGGCCGGGATCAAGGAGCACGGGGTGAAGGGCTACTTCGCCTCGGCACTGTTCCCCAAGGGCCCACCCAAGCTGATCTACATCATCTTGACGCCCATCGAGTTCCTCTCAACCTTTGTTCTGCGGCCCGCCACGCTGACCATCCGTCTGATGGCCAACATGATCTCGGGCCACTTCTTGTTGGTGGCGTTCTTCTCCATGACCAACTATCTGCTGATTGGTGCGGCTTGGACACTGAAGGGAGTGTCCGTGCTGTCGTTCGGCGCGGCCCTGGCGTTCACGGCCTTCGAGATCTTCGTCGCCGTCCTTCAGGCCTACATCTTTACGCTCTTGACCTCCGTTTACATCTCTTTGGCCCGCGAATCCCACTAGCCCGCCGGCCCACAACGAAAGGACTAGTCACTGTGAACACACTTGCTGAGGTGAGTGGCAACCTCGCCACCATCGGATACGGCATCGCCGCCATCGGCCCCGCCATCGGCATCGGCCTGCTTGTCGCCAAGACCCAGGAGGCGACGGCCCGGCAACCCGAGGTTTCCGGCCTGCTGCGGGTCAACATGTTCATCGGTGCGGCACTCGTCGAGGCTCTCGGCCTGATCGGGCTTGTCGCCGGGTTCCTCTTCACGTGATGATCACCGCGGCTGGCGCACCGGCGGGGATTGGCCTGTTCATTCCCCCGCTGTATGACATTGTGCTGTCGGTGGCCTGCCTGGCGGTCATCGCGTTTGTCGTGGTCAAGAAGGTTGTGCCGACCTACCTGACCGTCCTTGATGAGCGGACCGCCAAAATTGAAGGCGGCCTGCGCAAAGCGGCTGAAGCCGAGGCCCAGATCGCTGAGGAGCGCGCTCTGGCCGCCGCCCAGCTTGAACAGGCCGCGGCAGATGCCGCCAGAGCCAAGCAGGAGGCCCGCCAGGACGCCGAGGCCATAGTGGCTGATGCTCGGCGCAAAGCCAGCGCTGAAGCTGAGCGCCTGCTGGCCGCCGCCCAAGCCCAGATCGCTGCCGATACCAAAGCAGCCGAGGTAGCCCTGCGAGCCGACATCGGCTCCCTGGCCACCGAGTTGGCCGAGCGAATTGTGGGGGAGGCCCTGACCGATTCGGCCCTGGCCGGCCGGGTGGTTGACCGCTTCCTCGATGAGCTATCCAGCGGAGTTGCACCCACCGGAGGCGAACGGCCTTGATGCGTGGCGCCTCACTCGCCAGCTTGACCGCCGCCAGAGGCGCGTTGGGACGCGAACTGGCTGGTGCGGCATCGGCGGTTGCCATGGAACGGGCGGACGAGCTGTTCGCCGTGGTTGACGCGCTCGATGCCGCACCGGCAGCGTTGCGCGCACTTGCCAACCCAAACCGGCCCGCCGAGCCGAAGCGCGCGATGGTCCGGCGGATCATGGACGGCCACAACCAGGCAGCCTGCGAGTTTGTGGCAGAGGTCGTGGTGGCCAGATGGTCCCGCGATGCCGACCTCTCCGACGCACTGGAGCGCCTGGGGGTGGAGGCCTGCCTGATCGCCATCGGATCGCAGGACGCACTGGAAGCCTTTGAGGGGGAGCTGTTCTCCGTCCAACGCTTCCTGGCCGCCGAGCCTGCCGTGCGCGGCGCCCTCGCTGACACCGAAGCCAGCGGGGAGGCACGCGTTCGCCTAGCCGAACGTCTGTGGGCGCCCACCCTAACCAAATCGACGATGACGCTGCTCACCCGGGTGGTCCGCGCGCCCCGCAGGCGCAGCCTGACCAGCTCGCTGATCCTTCTGGCTGAGCTGTCCGCTGAGCGGCGCGGCCGGATGGTTGCCGTCGTATTGTCTGCTGTGGAATTGACCGCTGACCAGCGTGAACGCTTGGCGAGCGCCCTGCGTGACGCCTACGGGCATCAGGTTCGGCTCGACATTGTGCATGACACCGCTGTGGTTGGCGGACTGAGGATCGAGATCGGCTCGGACGTGCTGGACGCCACGTTGTTGGCGCGTTTCGCAGCGCTGAGGCGGGCCATCGCATCATGACAAGAAAGGAACGTTGACACCATGGCCGAATTGACGATCCGCCCCGAGGCGGTCCGCTCGGCACTGCAGGAGTTTGTTGCCGACTATCAGGCGCCCAGTGCTCAGGCTGAGCAGGTGGGCCGGGTGACCCTGGCGGGTGACGGCATCGCACACGTGGAGGGACTGCCTGGGGCAATGGCCAACGAGCTGTTGGTCTTTGCCGACGGAACCCTTGGGTTGGCGCAGAACCTGGACGTGCGAGAGATCGGCGTGGTGGTGCTGGGCGAGTTTGCCGGCATTGAGGAGGGCCAGGAGGTCAAGCGGACTGGCGAGGTGCTGTCGGTGCCTGTTGGCGATGGCTACCTGGGCCGCGTTGTTGACCCGCTAGGCCAGCCGCTGGACGGGCTTGGCGAGGTGCCAAGCGAGGAGCGGCGGGCGCTGGAGCTGCAAGCCCCTACGGTCATGCAACGCCAATCAGTTCATGAGCCGCTGCAAACCGGTCTGAAGGCCATTGACGCGATGATTCCGATTGGGCGGGGGCAGCGCCAGCTGATCATTGGTGACCGCGGGACAGGCAAGACGGCCATCGCGACGGACACCATGATCAACCAGAAAGCCAACTGGGATTCGGGCGATCCGAAGCGTCAAGTCCGGTGCATCTATGTGGCGATTGGCCAAAAGGGCTCCACGATTGCCGGTGTGCGGGCGGCTTTGGCTGACGCTGGAGCTCTGGAATACACCACCATCGTTGCGGCGCCGGCTTCAGATCCGGCCGGGTTCAAGTACCTGGCGCCCTACACCGGATCGGCAATTGGTCAGCACTGGATGTATCAGGGCAAGCATGTCCTGATCGTGTTCGATGACCTGTCAAAGCAAGCCGAGGCCTACCGGGCAGTCTCGTTGTTGCTGCGCCGCCCACCGGGCCGCGAGGCGTATCCAGGCGATGTCTTCTACCTGCATTCGCGTTTGCTGGAGCGCTGCGCCAAGTTGTCCGATGAGATGGGCGGCGGCTCAATGACTGGCCTGCCGATCATCGAAACGAAAGCCAATGACGTCTCGGCATACATCCCGACCAACGTCATCTCCATCACCGACGGACAGATCTTCCTTCAGTCTGATCTGTTCAATGCCGATCAGCGCCCCGCCGTCGATGTCGGCATTTCTGTCTCCCGTGTTGGCGGGTCTGCGCAGGTCAAGGCTATGAAGAAGGTGGCCGGGACGCTGAAGATCGATCTGGCGCAATACCGTTCGCTTGAGGCGTTTGCCATGTTCGCCTCGGATCTGGACGCTGCCTCCCGCCAGCAGTTGACCCGCGGCTCCCGGCTAATGGAGTTGCTCAAGCAGCCCCAGTATCAGCCGTATTCGGTGCCCCGCCAGGTTGTGTCCATCTGGACCGGCTCGCAAGGCTATCTGGACGATGTCCCGCTTGACGCCATCGCCCGGTACGAGGCGGAACTGCTCGAATACGTTGAACGGCACACCGACGTTATGGACGTCATCGGCGGGAGCGGGGACCTTTCTGAGGAAACGCTGGAGAAGCTGCGGGCGGCCGTTGAACGGTTCACCACCGAGTTCAAGGTGGCAAACGGGATTGCCACCGGCGAGCCGGAAACTGATGATTCAGAGGTGGACGTTTCGCAAGAACAGATCGTGGTGCGGAAGCGAGGCTGACACGTGGCGGGATCGCAAAGGGCGTATCGGGCACGCATCGCCTCGACTTCGGCGCTGAAGAAGATCTTCAGGGCGATGGAACTCATCGCTGCCTCCCGTATTGGCAAAGCCAGGGACGCCGCTCACGCCTCCGAGCCCTACACAACCGCTTTGACCAGGGCAGTTTCAGCCGCGGCCAGCCATGTGGGGTCCGGGATAGACCACCCGCTGCTGTCTGAGCGGGATGACACATCCCGGGTTGCGATTCTGGTTCTGACCGCTGACCGCGGAATGGCCGGAGCCTACAACGCCGGAGTTTTGCGGGAGACCGAACGGCTCATGGCGAGCCTGGCTGAGGAAGGCAAGACGCTCGATCTATATGTTGTGGGGCGCCGCGGCATCGGCTATTTCGACTTCCGAGGCGTGAATCTGGCGCAGACTTGGCAAGGTCAATCGGATGCACCTACGCCGGACTTGGCTGGGGAGCTGGCGGACGCGCTTTTGGAGCGCTTCACCGCTCCGGCCGGTCAAGGTGGCGTGCGTGAGATCCACGTTGTCTACAGCCATTTCCGCTCCATGGTTTCCCAAGTTCCCCGAGTCATCCGAATGCTGCCTCTAGAGGTAGTGGAAGGCGTTGTCGAGCCGACAGAGCTGTTCCCGCTGTATGAATTTGAGCCGAGCCCGCGGTTGGTGCTGGACGCACTGCTGCCGCGCTATATCCAGGCCCGGTTGTGGGACTGCCTGCTGCAAGCTGCCGCCAGCGAATTGGCGGCCCGCCAACAGGCAATGCACACCGCGACAGACAATGCCGAGGATCTCATCCGCACCTACACACGCCTGGCCAACCAGGCAAGACAAGCCGAAATCACCCAGGAGATCTCGGAGATCGTTTCTGGAGCCGACGCCCTGGCTGGGGCGGGAAGCTGAGGGACCGATCACCGTGGCCACATCGAACAGAAAGCGAGACGCTTGCCAATGACTACCATTCACGCCGGCAAAGCGCAGGGCCAGGCGCCCGGTGGAGCGGACCAAAGCGGCAAGGCCGCATCCAACGGTCGGGTGGCGCGCGTCATCGGACCTGTGGTGGACGTCGAATTCACCGACGGCGCCATCCCCGAGATCTACAACGCGCTGGAGGTCGAGGTCGATCTGACCGGCCAAGGTGAGGGGGAATCCGCCAAGACGATCACCCTGGAAGTGGAACAGCACCTGGGCGACAACCTGGTGCGGACCGTGGCACTCAAACCGACCGACGGTTTGGTGCGCGGCGCTGTGGTGCGTGATACCGGTGGGCCTATCGCCGTGCCCGTCGGTGATATCACCAAGGGCCACGTATTCAACGTGACGGGGGATTGCCTCAATCTCAAGCCAGGTGAGCGCCTGGAGGTGTCGGAGCGTTGGGGTATCCACCGCGACCCGCCGGACTTTGATGCGCTGGAAGCCCGGACCCAGATGTTTGAGACTGGCATCAAGGTGATCGATCTGCTGACGCCTTATGTTCAGGGCGGGAAGATCGGCCTGTTTGGTGGGGCCGGGGTGGGCAAGACAGTCCTGATCCAGGAAATGATCTACCGGGTTGCCAACGAGCATGAGGGCGTCTCGGTGTTTGCTGGGGTGGGCGAGCGCACGCGTGAAGGCAACGACCTGATCGCTGAGATGACCGAATCTGGCGTGATCGCTCAGACCGCTTTGGTGTTTGGACAAATGGATGAGCCCCCAGGCACCCGCCTGCGCGTAGCCCTTTCCGGCCTGACGATGGCGGAGTACTTCCGGGACGTGCAAAAGCAGGACGTCCTGCTGTTCATCGACAACATTTTCCGTTTCACCCAGGCGGGGTCCGAGGTGTCAACGCTGCTTGGCCGGATGCCAAGCGCTGTGGGCTACCAGCCAACTCTGGCCGATGAGATGGGCCAACTCCAGGAGCGAATCACCTCTACCCGGGGCCATTCGATCACCTCGCTGCAGGCAATCTACGTTCCGGCCGATGACTACACCGACCCGGCGCCAGCCACGACGTTTGCTCACCTGGATGCGACAACCGAGCTTTCGCGTGACATTGCCTCGCGCGGGCTGTATCCGGCGGTTGATCCGCTGGCCTCGACTTCCCGCATCCTCGATCCTCGCTACGTTGGCGCGGACCACTATGCGACGGCCACCCGAATCAAGGCGATTTTGCAGCGCAACAAGGAACTCCAGGACATCATCGCGATCCTGGGTGTCGATGAGTTGAGCGAGGAAGACAAGATCGTTGTGGCCCGGGCCAGGCGCATCCAGCAGTTCCTATCGCAGAACACCTACATGGCCACCCAATACACCGGTGTGGAAGGCTCGACTGTCCCCCTGACAGAGACAATCGACGCCTTCCGGAGGATCGCCGATGGCGAGTTTGACCACATCCCAGAACAGGCCTTCTTCAACATTGGCGGCCTGGAGGATCTGGAACGCAGCTGGGCCCGCATCCGTGCCCAGTTGGGTGAGTAGGCGGCGCCATGGCTGAACGCAGTTTGCGAGTCGATGTTGTCGATAGGACCGCGCCGGTCTGGTCCGGTCCAGCCACCTTTGTCACCGTGCCGACCCCTGAGGGCTCAATCGGTGTGTATCCGCGTCACCAGCCCCTGCTGTCCGTGCTGGGTGAGGGAGAAGTCCGCATCCAATCCGGCGATGACGCCTGGCTCATAGTCCAGGTAAGCGGCGGTTTCGTCTCAGTCGATTCCGACGTGGTAACCGTGGTAACCGACACAGCCACCCTAGAACCCAACACCACCTGACGGGGATCATCCCCAGAAGAACTCGGTGACCGTCTACAAAAGGCATGCCGCCAGCGGCATCGAACCCCCTACCCAACGCACGCACCACAACACGAACACCCAACCCTTGAACGCCATCGGCGGGAGGGCCACTGCGACAGGTGACCCCGACAACCGCAAGTGCTCAAAACGGGACGGAAAGCCGGAGGTGAAGTGAGGTTGTGGGCAGTTGCGGCGGTGACCTGGTGGGGGGTGGGGGCGGATTCGGGCTCGGGCCAGCTGACGGGGGTTTGGCTGGGGTCTGGGCCTCGGCGGGGCTCAGCAGCGGGAGTACAGATCGCGCAGGGCTTGGGCTATGGCTTGCGGGTTCTCCACTGGTGACAGATGTCCGGCATTCGGCACCACGGTCAGGTCCGCACCAGGGATCAGCTGCGCCATACGCTCGGCCACCTCGGGAGGGCTTAGCCGATCCTGCTCACCGACAATGACGCTGGCCGGGACGCGCAGTTGGCGCAGAGTCTGGGTCGAATCGCCGCGTGAGGCCATGGCCGCTTGGGCCCATGCGATTGCTTCAGGATCGCCATCGGCTATCCAGCTGCGCACCTGATCGACAAGGTCCCGGCGGCTCGCCCGAGTGGTTGAGCCCAGCACCTTCTCTGCCATGCCGAGTACGGGGCCGGGCGAACCAGCGGCCAACACCTCACGGGCGGTGAGGTTGCGGGCTTGCTTGGTTGCGGCATCGTCGGGATCGGGTTTGGTGTCTATCAGGGCTAGCCCGGCAAGGCCCGCGGGATTCTGGCGAGCCATCGCCATGGCGACGTAGCCGCCCATCGAGACTCCGCCAACAACCCAGCGGGCCGCACCCCAGGCGGTCAGGGCGTCAGTGATGGCCTGGGCGGCGGCGTCGAGACTTGGTTCAAGGCCCTGCGCGAGCCCCTCGCCAGGCAGATCGAACAGACAAACCGGCAGGTCAGACAGCAGATCCGCTACCGGACACCACATGCGATGGTCCAGTGGAAATGCGTGCAGCAGCACCAGCACCGGCTGGTCCGGCGCGACGGTGCCGCCACCGGCCAGGCTGCCGCGCGGCAGTACCTTCAGACCCATATCAACCCCCACTTTCCTCGAGTCACCCCTTTGGTCCCCACCAGCGACCCTAGCCCACCAGGCAAAAGTGGTCATTTCGTCCTAAGCGGAATCTGTGGCGAGGGCGGGTCGTCTATCTCGGCAGGGGAGCGGAACGGGCGCGTGGTGCCGGCCCCGGCCACAGCGGAGATACGTTTCCAAGATGCCGCGCTAGGCGGGCGCGGGTCCCCCCTGTTGGGCAACGGCTGATGTCGCCATGGGAGAGTGAGGCGGGCATTATGGGGCGGCGGTTCGGAGGGACGGCGCTGGGCGTGGCTCTGGCCTTGACCTTTGCACCCAGCGCTGCTTGGGCCGAGGATTACGAGCCAATCGACTGCTCCGAGGTCAAGTGCGTCGCGTTGACGTTCGATGACGGCCCTGGCCGCTACACCAAGCGCTACCTGAAGATCCTGCGCCGCCATGATGCGGTTGCGACGTTCTTCGTGATCGGCTCACAGGTATCGGGACACAAGTCCCTTGTGAAGAAGATGGCGGCCGAGGGCCACGAAATCGCCTCACACACCTGGAATCACCCTGCATTGACATCTCTGAGCGGCGCACAAATAGACAAACAACTCGAAAGAACTGCCCGCCGGATCGAAAAGGTAACAGGAGTGCGGCCGGCTCTGGTCCGTCCGCCATATGGCAGCATGAACGGGCGCGTGCTCAAAGCAATTGGTCGGTCGGGTGCCTCGGCGATTCTGTGGGACGTCGACACCCGCGATTGGGAGCACAGGTCGGCGTCGCGCGTGTTCAACCACGTCAAACGCGATACCCGCCGCGGCTCGATCATCCTGATGCATGACCTCCACAGAGCCTCAGCAGACGCCCTAGACCGCATAATCACCCACCTGGAGCGACGCGGCTTCACTCTTGTGACAGTCTCGGACATCCTGGGCGGACAACCTAAGGATGGCAAGGCGTATCACTCCGGGCTGAGGTGAGGCGGATGAGCCTGGAGTCCGGTAGCATTCGACGCCGTGCGCGCCGTCATCGCCCGCTGTTCCGTGGACTATTCCGGACGGCTGAATGCGCACCTCGCGCCAGCAGTGCGTCTGATCTTGGTCAAAGCCGACGGGTCGGTGCTGGTCCACGCCGATGGCGGCTCCTACAAGCCGCTCAACTGGATGTCTCCCCCCTGCAAGCTAACCGAAGGGCCGGCATCGTCAGCAGAATCCGCCGATGGCGTAACTTGCGTTTGGACGGTGCGGCACAACAAGTCAGAGGACACCTTGACAATCCGGATTCACGAACTGATTGCGGAAATGTCGCACGATCTTGGCGTGGACCCGGGACTGGTCAAGGACGGCGTCGAGGCGCACCTGCAGGAGCTGCTGGCCGATCAGATCGAGTTGCTGGGGCCGGGGCACAGGCTGGTTCGCAGGGAGTATCCGACGGCCATTGGACCGGTGGACATTGTTGCGCGCGATCCGTCCGGCGGGATGGTGGTGGTGGAGGTCAAACGGCGTGGCGAGATCGATGGCGTGGAGCAGCTGACCCGGTATCTCGACATCCTGCGGCGGGATCCAATGCTCGGCCAGCTCACTGGCGTGTTCGCTGCCCAAGAGATAAAACCGCAGGCCAAGGTGCTTGCCGAATCGCGCGGAATCCGTACGCTGAATCTCGATTACGCCGCGATGCGCGGCGCCGAGGATCCGACCGCGCGGCTGTTCTGACGGGGGTGGTGAGCCAGCGATGGGCAAGGGATCGCGCCGAGCGCGCCGGGCCGCCGAGGGGCACCGGCCGTTGGACGTTGAGCGAGCAAGGGGCGGTTTTCCGGTGCGCCAGGCAGGTGCGGACGGCGAGTGGATGGTGCGCGCCGCCGCCCCAGGTGACAAGACCTACATCTGTCCAGGTTGCGGCCAGCAGATCCCGCCTGGTGTTGCCAGCCTGGTGGTTTGGCAAGCCGATGGACTGCTTGGAGAGGCCGCCGCCATAGACGGGCGCCGCCACTGGCACCCCGCCTGCTGGCGGGAGCGTGCCCACCGCTTGTGACCCCCATGGTGGGGCGGGCCGGCCGGCGGCGCCGGGGTGAGGATTCGGGCCTTTGGTCCCGAACGGTGTAAGCTAGTACAAGCGCCCCGCGCGTCCCTGACTGACCAAATGGACACTATGAGGGGAAGTCGTGGCTGGTTATTCAGTAGTCGCTGTCAAGACAACCGGGTTCTTGCCCGAGGTCGGTGACAGAATTGTCGAGGTTGCCACCGTGCATCTCGACCCTGAGGGTGCCTTCGAATCGAGTTGGGACACCCTAATCAATCCGTGTCGTGACGTTGGTCCCATGTCCGTGCATGGACTGCGTACCGATGACGTGCAAGGCGCCCCCCGGTTCGATGAGATCGCAGGTCATCTGGCCTTCCGGCTGGCTGGCCGGGTCTTCACGGCCCACAACGCTGCCTTTGACCGCCGCTTCTTGGCGGCCGAGTTCGATTCTGCCGGCTGGGTAGTTCCACTGGCGTCAACCATCACCCTTTGCACCATGACCGAGGCACGAGCCACATGGTCCGGTGCTCCGCGCCGCCTTGGGGCTCTTTGCTCCATGCGCGGAGTCGAGGTGCTGCCGGGCAGGTCCGCCCTGGCCGATGCCCTGGCCGTGGCCGAGTTGGCGCGCCAACTCGTCAACGCCGCCAACACAGGCACCCGACACAACCGATCAGGCGCTTTGCCCTGGGCAGCCCAAGTCGAAGAGGCCACGCGTGTGCCGTGGCCCAGCATCCCGATTGAGCCGTGTCCTCTGGCTTCAAGAAGTTCGCGCCCGGTTGCCGATCCATCGCTGCTGGTAGCAAGCTGATTTGGCACTGATTTGCCCCTCGCGGCGCCTGTCGCGGTCAACATTTCTTGTTCGCTCTGGGAAGAATCACACCCCCCGCCCCGTCTAGCAATATGTACGTGGGCCCGGTCGGGGCCAGTGTGACCTAATGGGGCGAAGGTCACACAAACCCCGCCCGGGCCTATTTCATGCCTGCAGCCAGCGCGCCGACGCGCCGGCACAACTGGGCGTCGAGGGGTTAAAGCAAGGTGGGGGCCCGCCTTGCGACGGACCCCCACCAACCACGGCGCTGCACTGGGGCGTTGTGCAGCTCCGAGCTCCTGATGATTGTCCTCACCTTAGTGAGGTTGCTCCAGGGAAGGATAGACCAATCGTAGTGGCAACCGAAAGACGTGGAGGCCACAAATCTGATCGAATTGGCTAGCGTCCGCGGGTTCGGCTCAGATCACTGGCCACCAGGCGGCGCAAACGTGCCAGGTAGTGCTCCAGGGCAGAGCGGTTGCGTTCCAGCTGATCGACCTGTATGTGGGCCCGGGAGGTGACGCGCTCGGCCTCGGCTATGGCGTTGTCCATTGTGGCGGAGGAGTCGGCGTTGGCTGAGGCCAGGAGTTGATCGGCTTCCTCGCGGGCGGCCGCGAAGACGTGCTCTTGGTATTGCTCGGCGTGTTGGATCATGCGGTTGGCTTCTTCGCGGGCCTGGAGCAGACGGGCGGTGGCCTGGGCACGCCGCTCGGTTGGACCGATCAGACGAGACTCGGCATCGGCGATTGACTTGGCGTTCCGGGTAGCGATCTGCGTGAGTGAACTCTCGACCTGTTGGGCGATCTGCCTCTCGACGGCCTCTTGGAACTCACGTGCGGCGGCGATGACGGCCGTCGCCTGGGCGTAGGCCTGCTCCAGATGCGCTTTGGAATGGGCACGGCTCTCTGCCAGCAGCCTGGCGGCCCGGGTGCGGCCTTCTTCCAGCACGCCGCGGGCGTACTCCTCAGCCTCCGCGCGGACCTGCTCTGCATACTCCTGGGCCGCAGTCTTTGTGACAGTGGCCTTCTTGGAGGCGGCAGAGGCGACGGTGACTGCGTCAACCTCAGCGCGGGCACGTACGTCATTCGCGTACTCCAAGGCGTCCGAGCGGCGTTTGGAGGAATCGGCATCGGCGGCTGAACGCTGGGTCTTGGCGAACTCTTCGGCGCGGGTGCGCTCTGTGCGCGACTCCTCTCCGGCCACAGAACGCTGGCGGGAGACATGCTCGGCTGATTCGTCTCTGACCTCGCGAGCGTAGCGATTTGCCTCAAGGAACAGAGTCTCGATCTCGGTGCGGGCGTCTTCCCTCAGCGCGGCAACCTCAGAATCAACCGACCGCTTGACCGCGGCGAAGTGCTCGCGGGCAGCGCCCAGGGTCGCTGAAGTTTCAGTCTGGACCTGGTCCCGGATCAGTCCGGCGGCGGCATCGGCCTTGGATGTGACCCTGTCCACCTCGCGGCGCACCGAGCGGCGGATCCTGTCCGTGTCCTCGCGGGCACTGGTGAGCAGCGCGTCGATCTCGGCATCGGCGGTGGCCTGCTGGGTCTCGGCCTCGCGGCGGGCCGATTCAAGCGCGGCGTTGCCTTCCTCAATCGAAGCCTGACGAGTGGCCTCGGCCTGGGCTAGGGCGTCTGCCCGGATCGAGTTGGCTTGGGCCTCGGCATCGGTCACAAGCTGGGCGGCCTGGTCCCGGGCGGTGGCCACGGTGGCGTCCGCCGTGTTGCCGGTTTCGGCTCGCAGAGTCTCGATTTGCCGGTGGGTCATCGCCAGCAGCGACTCACGGTCCCGTAAAGCCCTGGCAGTCTCGCGCCGGGAGGTCTCCTCGGATTCGGTTACCTGCGCCTCAGCGCTCTCGATCAGGTCTTCCAGGCGGCGCGCGACGTCGGCCTCAACCATGGCGGCGAAGTCCGCCGCTTGGCCCTTGCGCCTGCCTGGCACACGCCAGGAGGACTCTCGCAGTGAGGCGCGGGCCTCATCGAGTTGTTGCGCCAGACGATGGGCGTGGCCCTCCAGCCGTTCGATTTGGGCTTCCAGCCCGGCCAGTTCGCTGTGAGCAGAATCCGCCCCGTACCCAGGCTCACCGCCAAACCCAGGGCCAGCCTCCACGGCGAACCCAACACCATAGTCACCGCCAAACTCAACCCCGCCAGGCCCATCGGCACCACGCCGGCTAGGCCGGGTACGGGTCTCCACAGTGGGTTGGTCAGACGCCTGTGGCACAGGCAATCGCGGCGCAGGAAGACCAGCGCCCGTCCCGAACGCCCCTGGTTCGGGACGTAGATCGGGATGCGGGTGGCTCACCGGTTGCTCTCCGTGTTATCCAGGGTTGTATTCCGCATGATAAACACGCGGAGCCTCCACGTGCGTGAGACTCGCCCTACCGATCCTGACCTTCCTCCGAGACTGCGTTCCAAGTTGGGATCTCATCGAACAGAGCGCCAGAATCATCGACCTGTCCTGCGGCAGCCTGCGGCGCAACCTCGGGCTCATAGGCGCTCGCCTCATACTCCGAGACAGTCACCTCTTCGGTGTTCTGAGCCGTCAGCGGGACGTCCGGGCTGAAGTAGGCCGGTGGGGCCGGCGGTGCCGGAGCTTCGGGATCAACCAGAGGAGCCTCGACCTGGGCGCTGGCCTCGAGCACTGCCTCAACGTTGGGCAGCGGGGCTGAACCAAGCAGTCCGCGCAACTCTTCGAGGTAGACGGTGATCGATTCGCGCTGGCGGTTGAGATCGTCAACCTGACGCTGGACGGTGATCTTCTGCCGCTCGGCCTCTTCGACAGCCTCGGACAGCGTGCGCTCGGCAAACGCCCTGGCATCGGCCAGGACCCTGTCCGCGTTGCGCCTGGCGTTGGCCAGCAGATCCGATGCCTGCTGATCGGCGTCATGGCGCAGCTTCTCGGCCCGAGCAAGGGCCTGAGCAACTCGCTCCTCGGCTTCATCGGCCCGGGCGGTTGCCTCAGCGACAAGCTGATCAGCCTTGGCCTTCGATGCCTCGAACCGCTCGGAGTTGGCAGCTTCAGCGGCCTCAACACGCTGGGCGATGTCGACCTCGGCCTGAGCTTTCCACTCCTCGGCCCGTTCGGTCAGAGCAGCAGCCTGCTTCTTGGCCTCAGCCAGCAACGTCGAAGCCTCGCGCTCGGACCGGGCAGTCAGCTCTTCAGCCTTCACGCGGGCCTCCTCGTAAACCTCAGACGCTGCCCGCTCAGCCTCAGCCCTCGTTGAAGATGCGTAGTGATCGGCGCTCTCGCGCAGCTCAATGGCCTCGCGGGATGTGGTGGACAGGAGGTCAGTAGCTTCACGCTCAGCAGTGGCGCGCAGCTCCTGGGCGGCAAGATCGGCTGCGGCACGGGTTGAAGTCTCGAAGGACTCAGCATCCGCCCTTGTCTGCTGGGCGTACTGCTCAGCCTCGGAACGGATCTGCAACGCGTACTGCTCGGCATCAGACCGCAGCTGTTGGGCGTACTGATCGGCCGCGGAGCGGGCTTGCTGTGCGTACTGATCGGCCGAGGAACGGCGCTCGGAGGCGTCAGCTTCAGAAGCAGAACGCTGTTCAGCAATCTCACGCTGGGCAGCTGCCCGAGTCTGAGCCGCATACTCCTCAGCAGCGGCCCGCAAAGACGAGGCCTCCTGCTCGGTAGCAAGACGCAACGCGGAAGTGTCGGCATCGGCGGATGCACGCAACTGGGTCGCATACTGCTCGGCATCTTCGCGCTGCTGGGCGACCTCCACCGCGACGGTGGCCCGCAACTCCGATGCCTCACGCTCGGCAGCAACCCGCTGCTCGGTTGTCTCACGCTCAACCGTTGCCGTCAAAGCAGCGATCTCACGCTCCAGAGCCGCCCGCCGCTCAGCTTCCTCAGTGGCGAGTTGGCTGACAACGCGAGCCGCCTCACGCTCGGCAGAGGAGACAAGCTCCTCAGCACGCCGCGAAGCGTTGGTCAACTCGGCCTCGGCCTCAGCTGATGCTCCTGATTGGATCTCTTCAGCCTCACGCCGAGCGGTGGCCAACAGCTCAGCCACCTGGTTCTCGACTTGGGCCTTCATTTGGTCGGTCTCCAGCTTGGTCCGAGCCAACAACGCTGAAGACTGGGACTTCGCTTGGTTGAGGACGTCTTGCGACTGTTCCTCCGCGGAGCGCATTAGCTGCTCGATGCGGGTGCCAAGACCGGAGTAACTCGGCCTCTCCACCTCCGCCATCTGCCGGCGCGACTCCGCCAGTTCTGCCGTCAGACTGGCGACCCGCGCGTCAAGATCCTGTACGCGCGCTCGTGCCTGTTCCAACGAACTTTCGATACTTGAGACGTGTTGGTCAACAGTGGCGCGGTCATAACCGCGCACAGCAGTTGGGAAATCACGATCTGCCACAACAAACCTCCGAACGATGGGAGCGGGCGAAGTGGGGTGGCCCGCCCCTTACACACAGCCGGGGCACAGCCTAGTGCCTAGGACGGACTAAGGGTACCGGGATTGCGCGGTTTCGCGACAAGAAATTGGATCTGGGGCTGTCGGCGAGCCCTCCCGGCCTGCCATTCAGTATTGTGGCACCAGTTCGGGGGAGGAGCATTTGGTGATTCGACGTTTCCTCGCACCCGCCCTCGTGGGGCTTGGGGCGTGCGTCATCCTGGCCGCGGTCGGCTCGGCCACACTGTGGCGCCCGCCTGACCACGCCACGGCTACCGCAACGGCCAAAGCTCCCCTGATGGCGGCCGTACCAGGCGTTATGGACGCCTTGGCCGACGATGTCGAGATCCGCATCGAGCCGCCCGATGACGTCGCGGTTGTGGCCGTCATCGGCCGCGATACGGATGTGGCGGCCTGGATTGGCGCCTCGCCAGCAACCTGGCTGACCGGTTTCGCTACGGCTGACGAATTCGCCACCGCCCCCAAGCCGCCAGACCCCACAGAATCAGCCGAGAGCGAACGGCGTGTCGCCACAGATTCATCCCCAACCCCTGAACCCGACGATGCCGTCCCACCAGCACCCGCCGAGGGTTCCGATTTGTGGATCTCGAGTCACCTGATTGAAGGCGAGGGCGTGATTGAGTGGCAGCGCCAGCCAGGCAGGTGGAGTTTGCTAATCGCCCCTGCCGGTGCTGCCCCGCCAGCCGATGCCTCCATTGCCGGCACGGCGGTTTCGATGACGTGGCCGCGTGTGGTCACTACGCCGTTCTTGGTTCCAGGAATTGTTCTTGGCGCCGTGATGCTGGCTGCCGGAGTGGTTCTGTGGGTGCTTCTGCGCCGCCGCAGGGTTGCCAGTGCCGAGCCGCCTGGAGCTGTTGGCGGTGTGCGCGGCGGAGCAACTGGGATCGAGCGCGCTGCCGGAGCCGCAGGTTCGCCTGACGGGGTGCCTGAATTGGTGCCGGCCGGCGCGGCCCAAAGCGGGCCGGATGGTGCAGGCGGTGCGGGGGCCGGCTTGTTGGGGGCGACGCTGGTATCGGGCCCGGACAGGACTGGCGCGGCTGAGTCGCCTGTTGATGAGGGTTCTGAGGCAGTGCACGATGGCGCGGCGCAAGGTGGCGACGGCTTGGTTGAGCCTGTGCGCCGTGTGCCGGCAACGGTGGATCCGGGACGGCGTTTCCCGTTGGAGGCCGGGCCAGCGGCCGCAGAGACGATGGAGATGTCCCCTGAGGCGATCATGGCTGCGGTGGAGGCCGGTGCAGTGGCCGGTTTGACGCGCCGTCAGATTCGTGAGGCACAGCAGCTGGTCGAGGCGCGCGCAAAGGCATCCAAGGCATCCGGCTCGGCAGGCCGCGGCGGACGCGGCCGGAGTGGGCCAGCTGCCGATGTCGCGAAACGGGCTCCTGATCAGGATCAGGTGGACGCGGCATCGGACCTGGCAGAGCCAAAGGTGGAGGCGGCTGCGCCAGAGGTTGGGGGTCCGCAGGGTGCTGGGCTTGCGGGACCGCAGGTGCCGGAACAGAAGGCGGAGGGCCCGCAGGAGCCGGAAAAGAAGGTGGAGGGTACGGGGGAGCGTCAGGTACCGCCCGATCAGGCCGTGTTGGCGCCTGAATCCATCTTTGGCCCGGCAGGCGGGTTTGAGATGGCGGACAGCCAGCCGCTCGTGCCGCCCAGCCCACCAAGGCGCCAGGTGGAGGAGCCGCCAGTACAGCCGTCTCCTTCCCCTGAGGCGGATGAAACCGCAGGCAAAGGCCAACAACCGGTCACCCCGGGGTACTACGTTGCCGTCCCGGACCAGGCCGCACAGCCCACCCGGCCGAGCGCAGGTCCTGTGCCCGGACTGACTCCTGTCTTGCCGACCCCACCTGCGCGCCACGCGGACCACCGCGCTCCGGAACACCGGACCCCTGAGCACCGCACGCCTGACCATCACGCACCTGAGCACCGCGGGGCCGATGCCGCCCGTGGAACGTGGAACACCGACGGGACGCCGCCCGTACCTGCCGGGGACGCCATCAGCCGCGCTCGCGGGTTCTTGGCATCGCTCTCGGACAGGCCGGGCACGGGAGGCAGGCCGCCGGCGCCGCGTCCCACGGTTCTTCCGCCGCCACCGCTTGGCGGACCCGGTCCGGCGCGTCCGGATGCTGGCGTGGAGGGTTCGCAGTTGCCGCCACCATCCCACTTTGTTTCGGCTCCGCCTGGGGCGGCGAGGCCCAAACCCCGGCCATCGAAGAACCCTGGGGAGGTGGAGAAGTGAAACCGCGACATGCCTTGACGCCGCCGGCCCGCTGGCGCGCAACGGCCCTGATTGCAGCGTGCGCAGTCTTGGCCGGCTGCTCCGGACCTCCGCCGGTAATCCATCCCGACCCGGTGCCGGCCGCGGCGCCCCCTGCTGTCCTCGAATTGCAGACCAGCCGGATCCTGGATGACTTGTCCACCCAGTTGGCGCAGTCCGAGGCCAGCCAGTCAACGGCCGAGGTGACGAGGATCGGCGGGACGGCGTTGGAGATGCGAACAGCAGAATTCGCAATGCACGCGGCCGATCCAGAAGAGGTCTCAAACGACGTTCTGGCCACAGAATTTGCTGGGACTGTTGTGCCAGCTACAACTGAATGGCCCCGCTCCTTTGTGGCGGTCACTACTCCAACCGACACAGGCGCCCAATACCTGTACGTTTTGACCCAAGCAGAGGCCCGCGCGCAATACGCAATGACTAGTTGGACACGCCTGCTAGCAGGTGTAACTCTGCCCGAGACCGCCCCGCCCGATGTCGGTAGCCCCACCCTCGCATTGGGTGAAGAAGGCGATTTGGCGCACACTCCCCAGGCCGCCTTGGCCAGTTATGCGGAAGCCAAAGATAATCCCGCCTCAGGGGCCGCAGGGTTGTTCGATGGCACAGACCCAGCCAGAGACGCATGGGTTGGCTTGATTGAACGGTGGGGAGCCGCTTTGGAGCCAATTGAAGGGACGGTGGCACCGGCATCGTCGGCTGATACTGAGGGGGCTTACGTAATGGCGACGGCCGATGGCGGCGCGATAGTCCTCGGAACCATCCGCTCCGCTTTGACGTTGACCATTCCCGAAACACCCGGCCGGAGTTTTACTCTCGCACCGTACTTCGGGGCGCTGGGGGCGGCCAGTACCACTGTGACCAGGTCAGCTACCATCGAGTTCGCCCAACCGGTGGCGCTGGCCATCCCGCCCAAGGCCTCCGGCCAACCGGTCGCAGTGCTTGGCGTGGCGCAGGTGCCCGTGAAAGCCACAACAGAATGAATCCCCCGCCTGGCAGAAAGGACCATGATGCCTGAACAAGGATCAGCCAACCAAACCCCTGATCGCTTTGCCGATTCCCAAATGCCAGATTTGGCGCGCGTCAAGACTGACGAGGCCGCCCAGGTGACCCCGATGATCGCCGTCACCGATGAGATGTTTCCTCAAGTTGTCGAGAACTCCAAACGCGTCCCGACAATCGTTGACCTCTGGGCGTCCTGGTGTGAGCCATGCAAGACGCTGACACCGGCCCTGGAACGTTTGGCAGCAGAATACGGTGGCCGCTTCCTTCTGGCAACAGTGGATATCGATGCTGCACCGAACACTGCCAAAGCATTCGGCGTTCAATCCGTCCCAACTGTTGTGGCGCTGATAGGCGGTCAAGCCATTCCACTGTTTACCGGCGCCCCGCCGGCAGATCGCATCAAACCAGTCATAGAAGAAGTGCTGAAAGTGGCGGGTGCGAAGGGTATTACGGGCACGGTAGCAGTCAATTCCCAAACCGACGGGACACCTGCCCCGCCCCCAATTCCGCCGCTTCACCGCAAGGCAATGGATGCAATTGAGAAAGGTGATTTGGCCGGTGCAAGCGCCGCCTATCGCGAGGCCTTGAGCGCCAACCCGGGGGACGGGGAGGCCAAGGCCGCCCTGGCCAGTGTCGAGCTGATGATCAGGGTGGAGGCAATGGATGCCGACGCCACGTACCAGGCTGCCTTAGCCGATCCGAAGTCCATCACCAAAGCCCTGGCAGCAGCTGATCTGGAAGTGGCCAGCGCCGCTCCAGACGCCGCCTTTGACCGTCTCCTACCGCTTGTGCGGATCTCCGCCGGCACTGATCGCGAGACGTTGCGCGCCCGGCTGGTCGAGTACTTCGAGATAGTCGGGTTGGAAGATCCGCGCGTGGCAGTAGCGCGCCGAGCCCTGGCCACAGCGCTCTTCTAGCCCCGCCTAGGTGGCGTTGGCCACCAGACCCAGGTCGGTTGCGGCCACCAGCAGCGGGTGATTCGGGACCACGCGAACCGCGTAGCCGAACGCACCGGACCGCAGCAGCGGGATGGTGCCGGTGAAGGTGTAGGTACCGTCCTGGCCGCCGGGCAGCGCGGTCAAAGCTGCTGTCTTGGGTTCGCGCAGGTTGTCGTTGTCGGTGGCGCGGCCGTAGACCGCCTGGACTTCGACATCGTCCGGAGTCAGTGAACCTAGGGTGACCTGCGCGTTAACTGTCAACGCGTCACCCACCTGGACCACGTCACCGACTCCCTCGGAGGAGATGTGGTCAACGTGAACGTCCGGCCACGCCCCCCGCACCTTGGCCTTCCATGTGGCCAGTTCCTTAGCCCCAGCGAACGATGACGCCGTCAAGGAACGGTGTGTGGCTGCGGCTGGCGCGTAGAGGTTCTCGACATACTCGGCCACCATCCGGGTTGCCTGCACCTTGGGGGACAACGTCGCCAGGGTGTGGCGGATCATCTCGATCCAGCTGACCGGGATTCCGCGCTCGTCGCGGGTGTAGAAGTGAGGCGCCACCTGGTTTTCGATCAGGTCATACAGGGCGGTCGCCTCAAGGTCGTCGCGGCGCGTCGGGTCGGTTACGCCATCGGCGGTGGGGATGGCCCAGCCGTTCTGGCCGTCAAACCACTCATCCCACCAGCCATCCAGGATGGACAGGTTCAGGGCGCCGTTGATGGCTGCCTTCATCCCGCTGGTGCCACAGGCCTCCAGTGGGCGCAGGGGATTGTTCAGCCAGACGTCGCAACCGGGGAACAGGTGTTGGGCAACCGCGATGTCGTAGTTGGGCAGGAAGACGATGCGTTTGCGCACCTCAGGATGGTCAGCGAAGCGCACCAGATCCTGGATGAGCAGCTTGCCCTGCTCGTCCGCCGGGTGGGCTTTGCCTGCCACCACAATCTGGATTGGCATTGTGGAATCCATCAGCAGCTCACGCAGCCGCTCGGGGTCCCGCAGCATCAGGGTCAGCCGCTTGTAGGTGGGCACGCGGCGGGCAAAACCAATGGTCAGAACATCGGGGGACAGGACCTCGTTGATCCAGCCAAGCTCGGCTGGGCTGGCGCCGCGGCGCAGCCAGGACGAACGCACGCGCATCCTGGCATCGGCCACCAGCCGTGCCCGCGAGGAGCGGCACAGGGACCACAAAGTGGCGTCATCGATCTGCTCGGGGTCTTCCCAGCGGGTCGGATCGGCGGGGGTGCCGAGGTGGGCGGCTTCGACATCGGCCAACTCGCGGTCTATCCACGTGGGCGAATGGACGCCGTTTGTCACCGAGCCGAT
Source organism: Bifidobacteriaceae bacterium (assembly GCA_031255835.1). Classification (GTDB taxonomy): domain Bacteria; phylum Actinomycetota; class Actinomycetes; order Actinomycetales; family WQXJ01; genus JAIRRT01. Next base: position 21,128 of record JAIRRT010000084.1, read on the forward strand.
GGGCACCTCTTGGGCGTCGAAACCGGGCCACAGGGAGGAGAACATGCGGCGCGAAACCTCGCCGTGCAGCTTGGAAACGCCGTTGGCCCTGGACGCTAGGCGCAGGCCCATCACTGCCATGTTGAACACCGACGGATCGCCGCCGGCGTAAGTCTCTGCTCCCAGCGCCAGAATCTGTTCCACCGGCATGCCTGGCACGGCCAGGTCACCGGAGAAGTAGCGCGCCACACCAGCAGCTTCAAAGCGGTCGATGCCGGCCGGCACCGGGGTGTGTGTGGTGAACACAGTGGCCCCGCGGACGGCTTCGAGGGCCTCGGGGAACGTCAGGCCGCGCTCAACATGCTCCCGGATGCGCTCCACGCCGAGGAACCCTGCGTGCCCCTCGTTCATGTGGTAGACCTCGGGCCGGGGTGCGCCGGTGATCCTGGACCATGCCCGCAGCGCCCTGATTCCGCCAACCCCGAGTAGCAGCTCTTGCAGCAGGCGGTGGTCTTCGCCCCCGCCGTAGAGACGGTCGGTGACAACGCGTTCTTGGATGTCGTTCAGGACAAGGTTGGAATCCAGCAGCAGCAGCGGCACGCGCCCCACCGAGGCAACCCAAACGTGGGCATGCAGGGTCCGTCCGGAAGGCAGGCCCAACTTGATTACTTCCGGGGCGCCATCGTCGGAGCGAAGTAGGGCTAGGGGCAGGCCGTCCGGGTCCATTACTGGATAGGTCTCGGCTTGCCAACCCTCCCGGGTGAGCGATTGCTTGAAATAGCCCGAGCGGTACAGCAGCCCCACCCCGACCACCGGAACGCCCAGGTCAGAGGCAGACTTGAGATGGTCACCGGCCAGAATGCCCAGACCGCCGGAATACTGCGGAAGCGCCGCGGTGATGCCGAACTCCGGGGAGAAATAGGCGATGGCGCGAGGTGAGCCCTCCGGGATGTCGTGATACCAGCGCGGCTCTGACAGATAGCGCTCAAGGTCCTCGTCAAGGGCGGCGACGCGGGCCACAAAGTCCTCGCTCTCGGCCAATTCGGCCAGGCGCTCGGGGGTCAGCTCGCCCAGTAGCGCGACAGGATCGCCGTGGACTTTGCGCCACAGTGGCGGATCGATCGACTCAAGCAAATCTCGAGTCGGTCCGTGCCAGGACCAACGAAGGTTGTTGGCCAGGCGGTCGAGTGAAGCAATGGCAGGAGGCAGAACGGTACGCACCGTGAATCTTCCGATGAGTTTCACGCGGTCAACCCTAGCCGTTCGCAGGCCGCACCCAGGCCGTACGTTGGGCCTACCTCGCTGGTGGATCAGACGGCGGTGGTGTGCGGTGGTGTGCGGTGCGCTGTCAGCGAACACCCAGGCGCGGGCGGTCTGCGTTGCAGCGGACTGGCTGCCAGGCAATATGGCTGGCGCATCGTTTGCATTGGCGTCATAGGGGCACGCAATTGACACCTCTTGCGCTCCACAAGGCCAATTTCGACGCGTTGACTGTGGCCTGGGCAGGTACTGATACTGGGCGAGTCCCCCACGGCAGTCAGAAGCGGTTTCACTCGCCGCCGCCGGCGCCGTGGGCTTTGTCGCTGATCTATGGAGATTGCGTTATGCCTACAGGTCCAGAAGGCCCCGTCAAGCCGGCATTCGAGGCTGCTTGCGCCCACGTCCCGTCCAAAACTCGCCCGCCTTCGCGTCAACGTGAAAGGCTCGCCAGTCCGCCTGGTCCCAACAGGCCGGCAGGCGCGCCGGACCCAGGAGATTGGGCCGCGCGAATTGCGATCTCTTCGGCTCAAGTCACCTATGGCTGCCGTCCCGTGATGCAAATGCACCGTTGGGTCACGCGCGAGATCTTCGACACGATGAAGGGTGAGGTGCGCCGCGTCCGGCCGGGCAGCCGTGAACTCAATCGGATTCACTTCCATGTGAGGCGCGTTCGCGTCTCTGAGCCAGCTTTCGGGGTGGCTGAGGCCGCTGTAGTGCTCGATGACGGCAGGCGGCCCTATGCAGTTGCGATGCGTTTGGAGTGGCGGCGCAACCGCTGGTTGGCCTGCATTCTGGACGTTTTGTAGGGCCGTGTGCGCCCTAGACTGAGGCGATGAGCCAGGTCGACCCAGGGCAAGGCGGGGCCAACAATTCGGATGGATTGTCCCCTCAGGGGCTGGCTGCGCAGGCTGCTGAGGCGCTGACCAGGCTTACCGGGGTGGACCGGTATGAGATCGCCATCGTGCTGGGAAGTGGTTGGAGCGCGGCGGCTGAGCAGCTCGGGACGGTTGGTGCGGTTGTTGACGCCAGCGAGATCCCCGGGTTTACGCAGGCGGATGTGCCCGGTCATCGCGGCCAGCTCTTGGCGGTCAAACTGGCGGGCTCGGGCGCTGATGCGCTGGTCATCGCGGCCCGTAACCACTACTACTCCCAGCGCGACGCGGCGGCTGTGGCTCTCCCAATCCGGATGGCGGCTAAGGCCGGCGCTCACTGCGTTCTGCTGACAAATGGCAGCGGGGCTGTCCGCCCGTGGCCGCCTGGAACTGTTGCGATCATTGAGGACCACATAAACCTGACTGCTGCCAGCCCTCTGGTTGGCTCGCAATTCGTTGACCTGACTGACCTGTATTCGCAGCGCTTGCGCAGAGTTATTGCAGGGCTTTTCCCGGACCTGCCGTGCGCCGTTTATGCGCAATTCCCTGGACCGCAATACGAGACGCCGGCTGAGATCCGGGCAGCCGCCACATTGGGCGCGGATTTGGTGGGTATGTCAACCGCTTTGGAGGCAATTGCTGCCCGGGCCGCAGGAATGGAAGTGGCGGCACTTTCACTTGTGACCAATCCGGCTGCCGGCACCAGCGCGGGCGGAATATCGCACGCCGAGGTCTTGGAAGCCGGCGCCCGTGAGGGGAACCGTCTGGCCCGACTGTTGGCTGAGGTGGTCCCAGCCCTGGTTGCAGCGACCTGCTAGGCCGGCGCGGGCGCTACAGCAGTCCTTCGTCGTGCACGCCCACCTGGTCGAGTTCTATGCGTCCGCCCTGCTTGCGCCAGAAGTGGAGCTGCCTAGCGGCCGGTGCGCCGCGCTGCAACGCCACCCGCATCGCCACAGCGCCATCGTCGCGTTTGCGAGTTGGAGAACCGCCAGCCGAGCTGGAACGCAGCCGGTGCATTGTCCGTCCGTGAGAATCCTTTGCCCGCTTCACCAACACCTCGACGATGACGGTCAGCACCTTTTCACGCGGGATTCCTTGTAGCTTTTCCAGCGACGCCAGGAAATTGGGCCCCACATCATATTCAGGCAGAGGGTACGTGTCTTTCTCATCAGGCAAGATATGCAATGCCCAAGCTAAAGAAATCTCCCAGCGAAGTTGATCCACCGGATCGGCGAATTTGTCTGCAACTTGCTCCCAGATGCTGGCAGGAGAGGCGGCCGGCTGATTGTGAACGGCATCGCGCAAACCGCGTGACTGCTCCCGGGCGTGACGGAGCATTGTGCGCAGACGCTCCACTTGCCGCTCCGTGGCGTTTCCCCTGGCGGCCACTTGGTCGAACTCTTCGGACAGTCTGGCAAATTCGCGCCTGAGCCCCTCGACTTGTTCATGTGCCCTGGCCTCGCGGCCTTCCGCCACCTCGGCCCGGTTCTTGTACGCGCCAACCAGGTTCTCGACCTCAACCAGCGTCAGGCCACTGGCTTCCCCGATGGTGAACGGTCCGGCTCCTGCGGGGCGAGTGGGCGGTGATTCGCCGTCCTGGCCTGGACCGGGTCGCGGCCGAGCCACCCGTGCGCCTGGCGGGGGAGTAGGGACAGGGCCAGGTTTGGCCGCAGGTTGGACAGCCTGAGGGGCGGGGGATTCCTGCGCGGGGGTCGGTTCGCCAACTGCTGTGGCGCCCACTTCGGCAGCCGGAGCCTGCCCGGGCACGCTAGCAAGCCAGGCCCCGGGAACTGGAGCCTGGGCCGGCCCCGGTGCGGGCTGGCCCGCTTGGCCAGGCACGCCAGGAAGCCCGGCGCCTGGAGTGGGGGGTTGGACTGCCGCCGGCGTGGGCTGGCCGGCCGCATCCGCTTTACCAGGTACAGCGCCAGGGATCTGGGGTACCCCAGGCGGCGGGAGTGGCGCCGGAGCGCCGGCTGGCCGCCCTGCCCGCCGAGGCCCTGGACGCGGGCCCGGCTTTGGCGCACTCGGAGCATCACCAGCGCCCGCGACAGCCCCACCTGGGATTCCACTCGGCCCAGGGACGCCGCCTGGTCCCGGGACCCCGGGCGTACCGGGGACCCCAGTTGCCCCACTGACCCCAGGGGCCCCGTCGCCAACCCCTGCCGCACCTGCCGCACCTGCCCCACCAGGCTGCGGGGCATCGGGCGGGGGTGGAGGCGGAGGAGGGGTGTAAGGGACGCCGGCCTTGCGGGCCGCCATCCGGGCGCTGAGTTCGCGTGGGCTCGGACCAACCCGGCGCGCCGCCACCTGCTGCGCACCGCCGCCCACCCCGCCGGGTGCACCGGCACCGGGTAGGGGAGGGACGGCATCGGCGGGGAGCTTTGGGGTTGGAGGGGGCGGGGGAGGCTCGGGGGGCGGAGGCGGGTTGATCCATGGGGGGCCGCCGGGCAGGAGGCTGGGGGCGGTGCGCGGGGAGTCGGTCGAGGTGACGTCATCCATGCGCAGGGTCAGCGGGTCCAACTCCACCAGGCGGACGCTCACAACCTCACCGGGGGAGAACAGGTCCGTCAGCTCGCCCGTGGCACCGGTCTCCTCGGCGGTGAGTTTGAGTTCGATGCCGGGATACGGGCTGACCGTGATGCTGCCAACGTGCGTGCGCACCACCCGCGCGAGGATCACATCCCCGGGTTGGTAGGTGGCTAGCGCCTGGTCAGCCGGGATAAGGCTCGTACGCACGTCCAAGCGCTTGGCCCGCTGGTCAACTATCCCCTCGACCTTCTGGCCTGCCCGGACAAGGTCGCCAATCTGGACACCCGCCACGGTCAGCTCGGAGGAGATTGTCACCCACACGCCGCTGTCGAGTTCAACCATTGCCCGCTGGGTGACGTGCCCCTTGACCACGCCGGATGCCCGCACGGCGGCCCGCCGGGTCGGCTTGGGGCCGGCCATGATCCCCGAGGCCAGCGCGAAACTCATGGCGTCGGATATGAGGGTGTCGGTCACATCGCTGGCGGCCTCGCGGCGCAACACAAAGCGCAACGGCGAGGAGTGCGGGTCGGTCTGCCAGGTCGGCGTGGCCGGATAGACGCGGCCGGCGCCGCCGTAGACCTGGGTCATCGAGGGCAGCGCGTCAGCCAACCGCCAGGACAGCGCGCCCGTCGGCACCACCCAAACCTGGGCGAAATCGCCAACTTCCTGGGCAATCCTGTCTGCTTCGATCCAGGTTTCCGTCTCGCCTTGGCGGGTCGATACCACCACAACAGGCTGCGTGCGGCGCGGGTCAAGCAGCAGCGACGTCAACTGTGCCACGTCGGATTCCGAGGCGATGTGCCGGACGCCGAGCCCATCCATCTGCGCACTCACCTCACGTGTGGGATTCGCCCCTGCCGATTGACCTGGCAATCCTAGACCCCGCCGCTGCGCCAACCTGGACAGGCAGGCGTGCGCTAGGCGAGTGGTGTTTGGCCGGCGGCAGCGTAGGCCGGCAGTATGACCTCCTCGACGATGCCGTCCCTCTCGTCAGCGTGTATGAAGGCACCTTTGGCGGCGTTGACGGTTGCGTCCCTGACGTCGCCGAGAGTCCATCCGGCCTCGGACATCAGGCGGGTGAACTCTTGGGTCATCGATGTGCCGGACATCAGGCGGTTGTCGGTGTTGACGGTGACGGCGAAGCCGAGCCGTTTGAGGGCCGTGATCGGGTGGGCTGAGATCGATTCTGCTGCACCGGTCTGCACGTTGGAGCTGGGGCACATCTCCAGCACAATGCCCCAATCGCGAATCCAATGTGCCAGTTCACCGAGCTGGGCGAACTCCGCGCCGCCCTGTGCACCGCCATCGGCGGAGGGTTTGGCGTCGAAGCCGTCCTCATCCCACGGGCCGGCCGGGCTGCCCGGCAACCCCAGGCCGGCTATGTCCTCAACCAGCGCCACGCCGTGACCAATCCGCCGTGCGCCAGCCTTGACCACGGCCTGCCAGATCGAGTTCAGACCGTCGGATTCTCCGGCGTGGACGGTTACGGGAACGCTTGCCTCGGACAGCAGTTCGAATGCGGCCATGTGGTGCAGCACCGGGAATCCCTTCTCCGGTCCGGCTATGTCATACCCGGCCACCCGCGTCCGGTTGTCGATCACCAGCCGGGCGATCTGCTCCGACCGGTCCGCCTGGCGCATCGCATCCAGCAGGAGTTTGGCGACGATGGTTCGGCCTTGGCGCCGGGCTTCTTGGGTCCCCTCGTCAATCCCGGCGAGCACCGCGTCGACAATCTGCTGTAGCCCGAGGCCGCGGCGTTCATGCAGCTCAGGGGCAAATCGAAGCTCGGCGTAGACCACGGCATCGGCCGCCAGATCGATCACAGCTTCGCGGGCAACGCGGGTCAGGGCAGCGGAGGTCTGCATGACGGCCAATGTGTGATCGAACGTTGTCAGATACCGCTCAAGCGACCCAGCGCTGGCAGCCTCAACGAACCATTCGGCCAGCGCGCCCGGGTCTGAGGCCGGCAGTTCATGCCCAATCTCGCCAGCCAACTCCAACAGCGTCCCCGCCCGAAGCCCACCATCCAAATGATCATGCAAAACAACCTTGGGCACCCCCTCCAAAACCCCCCTCCCCAACGCCACCCCACCGGCAGAGACACCGGCCCCGGCCGCCAGGGTCGCCCGGTTTGGCGCGGGGTCCGCCCGCCCCAACGAACCGCTTTGGCCGGACCCAGTCGCCTTTCCCTCACAAGGTGGCACCGCACCGGCATCGTGCAGCGGACCAGAGGAGGCGGACGGGAAGGCGGCACCACTGGGCAGGCTGGCAGCGGCATCGGAAGGTTGTGTCATGCGGTTCACGGTACTCAGGGCGCACCGGGCCGGCGGGCTGGACCCGGCCGCAATCTCTAGAGGCGGGCGGCGAGGGCGGTGGCGGCGAGGACTTGGACGCCGACGGCGATGGCGCGCTCGTCGATGTCGAAGTCCCCGGAGTGCAGGTCAACCGTGGGTCCGCCGGGGCGCCGGGTGCCCAGCCGCATCAGCGCGCCGGGGATCTCGCGCAGGTACCAGGCGAAGTCCTCCCCGCCCAGCGACTGCTCCGCAATCGCCACCCCGTGCTCGCCCAGCATCGCCCGGCCAACGCCAGCGATCAGCGCGGCGATCCGCTCATCATTGGTGACCGGCGGCACGCCGCGGCGATGCGAAACCTCCACGCGCACGCCGTAGGGCCGCGCAATATCCGCAACTGCCTGCGCCAACACCTGGCCGGCCGTCTCCCAAGCCCGCTCATCCAGCACCCGCAGCGTGCCCTCAATCACCGCCGATGTCGGAATGACATTGTGCGCCGCCCCGGCATGGACCGCACCCCAGGTCAAGCTGGCTCCGGCACGCGGATCGAGCAACCGGTCCAACACGGCCGGGACCTGCACCAATAGCTGCCCCGCGGCAAACACCAGGTCCTGGGTCAAGTGCGGGCGCGAGGTGTGGCCGCCCTCGCCGTAGGCATAGATCGACACCAGATCAGTGGCCGAGGTGATTGCACCAGGCCGCGTGGCAACGGTGCCGGCGTCATACCGCGGATCGCAGTGCAGGGCGACAATCGCCCCAACCCCCTCCAACCCCCCATGGACGATGACGTCCCTCGCCCCAGACGGTTGAACCTCCTCAGCCGGTTGGAAGACCAACCGGACCGGCAGCGGGAGTTTGCCCCGCCGGTCCAACTCGGCCAACACCAGCCCGGCGCCCAAAACGCAGACGGTGTGAACATCGTGGCCACAGGCGTGCGCCACACCCTCGCGCTGTGACTTCCACGCGGTCTCGGTCAAGTCCTGGACCGGCAATGCGTCCAAGTCAGCGCGAATGGCAAACCGCGGCATGTCCGGATTGTCGGGCCCAAAATCCGCCAACAGCCCGGTCTCAGGCAGAAACCTGACCCCAATCCCAGCAGCCTTCAACCGCTCGGCCACCAGAGCGGTGGTCCGGTGCTCGGCCCGCGACAACTCCGGATTGGCATGGATATCGCGCCGCAATGCGAGCAACTCACCCGTCGCCTCGACCGTCAACGCCCGAATCTCGCGGCGCAACTCCGAGCCAGGCAGCCGCGGTGGTGCAGGAAAATCAGCCACCCGCTAACGATACGCGCCCAGGGGTTCGGGGGGTTGGGGGGTTGAGGGGTGGAGGACGATGCCGGCCCTTGCCATCTCCTGCCGGGCCGCCTCGCCGAGTTCTGGGCTGACCGGGACGGTCAGATCGGTCAGCACGCGTGTTGCGTAGCCGAGCCGGATGGCATCCAGGGCCGTGGCGGCGACGCAGTGCGATTCGGCAATCCCGACCACGTCCACGGCGCCCACTCCGGCACGGTACAAAATCGCGTGAAGGGGGGTGCCGGCATCGTCGGAGCCTTCGAAGCCGGAATAGGCGGCGGCGTACTGGCCCTTCCTCACGGCGCCATCGGCGGCCAATCCGGCCAGCGCCGGGTGCAGCGCGGCATTGGGTGAATCGGCCTGCCCGTGCGGCGGCCAGGTGTCGATGAAGTCCGGCGCGGCGGAAAAGTGCTCGCCGGGATCGATGTGCCAATCCTGGGTGGTGACCACCAGGGCGTACGCGGTCCGGTTGGCGCTCACATACTCAGCAATAGCGCCGGCGATGGCGTTGCCTCCTTCAACCGGCAACTCACCTCCTTCGCAGAAGGTGGGCTGGACATCCACAACGATGAGGGCGCGGGCGGGGCTGGGATTCACCCGCCAAGCCTACGGCGGCGGGGCGGGTACCCTGTCTGGGTGCTACGACTCTCGACGCTTTTTGTGCGCACGCTGCGCGAAGACCCGGCTGACGCTGAAGTCGCCTCCCACAAGCTGCTGGTCCGCGGCGGATACATCCGCCGGGCCGCCCCGGGCATCTACTCCTGGTTGCCGTTGGGCCTGCGGGTATTGGGCAAGATCGAAACGGTGGTTCGCCAGGAGATGGACGCCATCGGCGGTCAAGAGGTGCGCTTCCCGGGGCTGCTGCCACGCGAGCCCTACGAGGCCTCGCGGCGTTGGTATGACTACGGCCCCAACATTTTCCGCCTGAAGGACCGCAAGCAAGCCGACTACCTTTTGGCGCCAACCCATGAGGAAATGTTCACCTTGCTGGTGAAGGACCTGTATACATCATACAAAGACCTGCCGTTGGTGCTATATCAGATCCAGATCAAGTACCGCGACGAGGCTCGCCCGCGCGCCGGCCTGCTGCGCGCGCGAGAGTTCATAATGAAGGACGCCTACTCCTTCGACATCGACGATGACGGCCTGGGAGTCGCGTACAACGACCAGCGGATCGCCTACCAGCGGATTTTCCGCCGCCTTGGGCTGCCAACCGTCATTGTTTCTGCGATGTCCGGGGCCATGGGCGGTTCGCGCAGCGAAGAGTTCCTGTTCCCCACGCCGGTGGGCGAGGACTCGTTTGTCCAATCCCCTGGCGGATATGCCGCCAACGCTGAGGCCGTCACAACCCCAGCACCGGCGCCGCTGCCTTTTGACGGCGTAGGCCCGGCCCACGTCGAGAACACCCCCGAGACACCCACCATCGCAACCCTGGTGGCCCTCGCGAACGAGCGTTTCCCCAGGTCAGACAGGCCTTGGCAAGCCAGCGACACGCTGAAGAACGTTGTTGTGGCGCTCACCCATCCCGACGGCACGCGCGAGACCGTGGTGGTCGGAGTGCCAGGTGATCGCGAAGTCGACATGACCAGGCTGGCTGCCTCTGTCGATCCGGCCGCAGTCGAGGTGGCTGAGGATGCAGACTTCGCCCGCCACCCCGAGCTGGTTCGCGGATACATCGGCCCTGCGGTGCTGGGGATTAACGCGCCAGATCCAGACAACGCGATCCGCTACCTGTTGGACCCACGGGTTGTTGTGGGAACACGCTGGATCACCGGGGCGAACACCGCCGGGCACCACGTGTTTGACCTGGTGGCAGGACGCGATTTCGCCGCCGCCGGCCAGGAAGGCCAACCGACCGTTGAGGCAGCCGAGATCCTCGATGGCGATCCAGCGCCAGACGGCTCCGGCCCCCTGTCCAGGGCTCGCGGCATGGAGCTGGGCCACCTGTTCCAGCTTGGCCGCAAGTACTCCACCGCCCTCGGCCTGCAGGTCCTGGACCAAAACGGCCGGCAGGTCACCGTTGTGATGGGTAGCTACGGCATCGGCGTCACCCGCATCATGGCCGCCCTGATCGAAGCGAACCACGATGATCGCGGCATGATTTGGCCGGTCAACGTGGCGCCGGCCCAGGTTCACATTGTGGCGACTGGCAAGGACCCGGCCGTTTTCGAGCAAGCCGAAGCCCTTGCCCAGGACCTGGAGAACCGCGGCCTGGAGATCATGTATGACGACCGCCCCAAGGTCTCCCCAGGCGTCAAGTTTGCTGACGCCGAGCTGCTGGGCGTGCCGTTCGTGGTGATCGTAGGCAAGGGCCTGGCCAACGGAGTGGTCGAGTTGCGTGACCGCCGCGACGCCTCCTCCCGCGAAATCCCAGTGGACGATGCCGCCACCACCATCGCCGACCTCGTCGCCTTGGCCCAAGCGGCCACCGAGCTCCCGCCGGGTGAGACCCCGGCCTGACGAACCATGAAAACCGTTCGGCTGGTCGTGGTGGCGGTGTGCTTGTGCGCCATAGGACTCGTGGTCACGAGCAGTTTGGGCGGCCTGGGTAAGCGGGCGCCTGACCCCGCGCCGAGTTCCCCGTCCACCCAGGCGAGCAAAGAGCCGAGCGCCGGAGCTGTGGGCGCGTCGATGGCGCCACCGTTCACGCCATCGCCCACCCCGACCCCACCTCGAGTTGTCGCTGCCAGCACCCGGATCCTGTTTACCGGCAACACCTTTTGGGGCCGGTATATGGACGATTGGTCCCGGGACTCAGATCTCGGTGTCGCCTACCCGTTTTCTCGCCTCGATGAACTGGACCGGGAATTCTATGACGCTTGGATCTCCGGTCTGGAGTGTCCCATGGTTGAAGGCCTCGAATTGAGTTCAGCCCAACAGGATTCGACGCTGAGTTTCAATTGTGACCCGGCCTACCTGGAGGAAGCCGCCAAATGGTTCACGGCCTTCACGCTGGCCAACAATCACACAGACAACCAAGGCGCAGAGGCGTTCACAGAAACAAAGCAGCACCTCACCGAGGCCGGCATCCAATACTTTGGCCACTACGATCCAAACGAGCTAGATGAAGTCTGCGGACTAGTAATCCTTCCAGCAACCCTAACCTACGATGACGGAACCAACACCCCCGGCAACCTTCCCCTGGCAATGTGCGGACACCACGGCGTGTTCCAGATACCCTCCGAAGAGTCGCTGGACCTGATATCACACTATGGCGATTACCTGCCGGTAATCGCCATGCCGCACATGGGTGCTGAATACAAAGCAACGCCAGACAGTATCAAAACGGACACATACAGGAGCATGATAGACCGCGGCGCGATGGCCGTGATAGGCGATCATCCGCACTGGATCCAGACCGCCGAGTCATACAAAGGCAAGCCCATCTTCTACTCGCTGGGCAACTTCATGTTCGATCA
>JAIRRT010000125.1 GCA_031255835.1 Bifidobacteriaceae bacterium
ACATGTTCGGCAAAGACCTCGCCCGGTCAGAACTGGTCCGCCAACTAGACGGCGTACCCGAGAGTGACGGGATCCTGACCGACTTCGACCAAGCATGCCTCTTCGAGCCACTCAACAGGCCAACCAACGACCCAACTGCAATAGAACAAAAGGCTCACAATCCAACACCAGACCCGCCTGGGGTCTCTGCCACTCTGTTAGTGGGGTGGGTGCCCATGTGGCTTCGGTGTCGTATCCGTCCGGTGCTGGGGCGGGGATGTCGGTGTCACTGTAGCCAAAGAACCCGGCAACTTGATGCATGCGGTCCGGCGGCTGGGGCGTCCACACCCTCCCGGCGGACAACCGGCCAGCGCATTCTCGGTGGTGGACCATTCAGGACCTCCCGGCGCCCAGGGAGAGTCTTGGTGGGTGGCCGTGGGGAGTCTTGGTGGGGGTGGGGTTTGCGGCTGGGGAGTGGGTGTGCGCGTGGGTGGGCTGGGGTTGGCTGGTTCGTGTTTCGGCTGGTTGGCGTGTAGCGTGGCGCGGCGGTGGGGCTGTGGTTCGATCCGTTTGGCGCGGTGACGGCCATCGGGTCGCACTTCAAGGGAACGCTCAAATCCAGCGCGAAAGGAATGCCGCGATGGCCGCCCTCTGTGTAGGGCGCTGGCTCGGCCGGCGCCCTAGGGTTTGCTCAACCGGGCTACTGAAAGGTCCTCAAGATGATCGGTCGACGTCCGACGCTGAGATGCCAAACCCGTAGCTCCAACCGTCGTCCCCGAAGAACTCATCGAGTTGCCCATAGACCGCCTTCAAGAGCGGACCGTACCGGGCGTAATCCTCGCTAGTCGGCGGCTCACGAAAGGAACGGCCGTCGAAGAACGGCGAATCGAACCCGATCGCGGGAACTTTGGCAAGCTCCCTACCAATATCCTCGTCCGACAGGACAACACCATCAGCCACTATGGGGCACGACTCCAAGAGAACGGCTATTTGCTCTTGGGTCACAAACTTGGGAAGGATCACCACTGGCCACGTAGTGCCTTGATCCGCCACGGGGGGATCGACATCGGCCACCGAGGGGAAACCGTGCTCTCGCGCACATTCAGCCCAACGATTAGACACCTCCACGCGCGAGCGTTTGTAGGCGATTTCTTGGTAGGGCTTACCCCAGAGCGACGGCGGTTCATACCCACTGCTCCGATAACATCGCTCATAGTCAACAGAGCGGTCGACGCCGTCAATTCGCAGCCCAAAACTCCCTCGATACTCCTCCATGAACGCCTCGACCTCAGTCTCGGGAGGGCCCGTCTCCCCACGTCGAGGCTGAACACCAGCGTCAATGAATGGTGTACTCCAGATGATTTCTGAAGCGCTGGCGGGAGACCAGATGACACGGGCCTCAGATTCGGTCTCAGTCAAGGTGACCGCCGGGAGGCCCACCTCCTTCAGACACCCTTCGAGAGCCTTGGCCGCCTCGACTTGTGAAGAGGCTCCAGGTTGCGGCGGCAACGAGCCATCCACTGAGGCCACGTCACCTGAAGGGCCTGCGCAAGCCCCCACCAACGCAACAAGAGCACCGGCCACAAATGCAACAACAACGGCCGTCCGCAGTACTCGCTGGCTACCACGGACGGCGACAACATCTCCACCGGGGCCCAGTGCTCGGCCCACAATCTCACAACCAGCCGTCAGCGACTCGCAGTATCGTATCCGGCCGAATAGTATTCTGGGGTACCGCGGTCCAATACGTAAGTGCCAGCGGCGAAGGACGAACAGAACCTTCTCTTGTGAGACTTCATGATCAGCCCTTCATGGATAGGCGTGTGATACGAATGACTACTGCTGACGGGTGAACTCGCCGCAAGGGCTCGAGTATACACGTTGCCAGCCTCCACTGAGACCACACCGACCCCGGTTCATCACTCATCTAATGTGATTGCGAACGGGTGCGCGTGCCTCATGTGGGGGTGATCGCGAAATGCGACGCGCCTGGGTGCTGTGGGGTGGGTGTACCGGTTCGCTGGCTGGACATGGCGAGGGAACTGACTATGGCGACGAAGCGGGACCTGACGAAGGCGTACGCGCGGGCGTCGAAGAAGGAGAAGGGGCGGATGCTTGATGGGTTGTGCGTGGCGACGGGTTGGTCGCGGGTCAACGCGCGTCGGGCGATCCGTCAGCCGGGGAAGGACACGGGACGGATGGAGCAATGGCCATAGGAGGAGGGGCTCACAGTCCAATGCCGGGTTCGCCTGGGGTCTCTGCCGGCCATTCTGTTAGCGGGGTGAGTGGTCTTGTGGCTTCTGTGTCGTATCCGTCCGGTCCTGGGGCGGGGATGTCGGTGTCGCTGTAGGCGAGGAACTCGGCGTCTTGATGCATGTGGTCTGGTGGCTGGGGTGTCCACGCCCAGGTGGCGAGCAACCGGCCAGCGTGTTCCCATTCACGTTGCTGGCGTTGCTGTCCGATGGGCCTGGGCCCTATCGCGTCACGTGTCTGGACCTGCCAGGCATCTCTGTAACATGCTGCGGCCAGCTTCGCAGTATCCCAGTCACGCCCGGCGGGACCCTCAGGACGCGCACCGAGGTCACTCACCCATGCAGCCTGCTCCACCCCCACCGCGGAGAGGTGTTCGATTCGGGCACGGATCATGGTCTCGGTTTGGTCCGCGACTGCTTGGATGGCGGCATCGTCCACTGTGATTCTGGGTTGGACACCGGCCATCCACACTGGATCATCTGGAGGTGGATGGTGATCCGCGATCAGCCGAGCCAGGCGGGAGTGAAGCAAAGCAGCAACATCACCCACACTGTCCAGGTCCTCGATTGGAGCGCTCAACGCCATCCGAGTGCCGCCCGGGTCAACTATCCCGGCCCGCCGCATCGCGGCAACCAAGGCTTCCCACGCTGGGCATGAGAACGGCGGCCGAGCAGGTCCGCGCGCAGTGGCGCATGCCGCTGGGGCCGGTTGGGTCCGTCGTGGCGTGGCTCGAAGCCGCCGGCGTGATGGTCGTCGGCCGCGACCTCGGCCGCGCGG
>JAIRRT010000150.1 GCA_031255835.1 Bifidobacteriaceae bacterium
CGGCACCTGGCCGGGTACAAGACCAGTTGGCGGCCGCGCGGCAGGCTTTGGAAGAGGCACTCAAGTGGGCCGGATGACCGCGGTGCCACAAGCCAGGTGGAGGCGTGGACCTGGCTGAACTGCGAGATTGGCCAGATGGGGCACAATGTCCTGGCGGATGGACCGCACAGGTGTGAGGAAGGGGACAGCTGAACGTGGCTGGAGTTCTTGACGAGCTGACATGGCGTGGGCTCATTGCCCAATCGACTGATCAAGAGGCCCTGAAGGCCGAGTTGGCCGCTGGGCCTATCACCTATTACTGCGGATTCGATCCGACTGCGCCGTCGCTGCACATCGGCAACCTGGTCCAGATCCTCACCCTGCGCCGCCTGCAACTGGCCGGGAACAGCCCGATTGGGGTGGTGGGTGGAGCGACCGGTCTGATAGGTGACCCCAAGATGACGGGGGAGCGGACCCTGAATGATCCAGACGTGGTGGCCGGATGGGTGGAACGCATTCGGGAACAGATTGCGCCGCTTTTGGATTTCGATGGGCAATTCGCGGCGCGGATGGTCAACAACCTCGAGTGGACCTCCGAGATGACAGCAATTGGCCTGCTGCGGGACGTCGGCAAGTATTTCCGGATGTCCACCATGCTCGGCCGGGAGACCGTGGCGGCCCGGATGGCCTCTGACCAGGGGCTGAGCTACACCGAGTTCTCCTACCAGGTACTCCAGGCGATGGATTACCGCGAGCTGCGCCGCCGCTACGGCTGCATTTTGCAAACCGGCGGAAACGACCAATGGGGGAACTTGGTGGCCGGGGTGGAGTTGATCCGCCGCGCCGACGGGGTAACAGCCCACGCCCTGACAACACCGCTGATCACCAAAGCCGATGGCACAAAGTTCGGCAAAACCGAATCAGGCACCGTCTGGCTCGATCCAGCAATGACCTCGCCCTACGCCTTCTCCCTATTCTGGTTGAACACTGATGATCGTGATGTGATCGGCTATCTGGGCGTTTTCACATTCCGCGACCAAGACGAGATCGCTGACCTGGCAGCCGAAGTCGCCGCCCACCCCGAGCGGCGTGAAGCCCAACGCGTCCTGGCCGGGGAGGTCACCGCCCTGGTCCACGGTGAGGCAGCCCGCCAAGGAGCCATCGACGCAGCCCAAGCCCTGTTTGGTCGCGGTGAGTTGGCCCGCCTGGATGAGGCAACTCTGGCCGCCGCCGTAGCAGGCCTGCCGAGCGCCATCGTCGGTGAATCCGATCCACTTGTGATTGATCTGTTTGCTGCCAGCGGCCTGGAACGCGGCAAAGGCGCAGCCAGGCGGACGATGGCGGAAGGCGGCCTGTACGTCAACAACACCAAGATCACCGATCCTGACGCCCGCCTTACCCCAACCGACTGGCTCCACGGACGCTTCGCTCTTCTGCGCCGCGGCCGCAAGACCCTAGCCATAGCCACCCGAGCAACTCCCTAGTCGATACGGTGCATGAGGCTGGCAGGGGACCATGAGCATGCGTGGGCGTCGCGTTGGGGTTCGGCTGAAGCTGACGCTGTCATACGCGGCGTTCTTGATGGTGGCAGGCGCCGGACTGCTGGCGGCGGTTTGGGAGTTCTTGCTCCGGTACGTGCCTGAGCGCCTGCTGATTGTGCCTGGCAGCTCGAGACGGTATCTGGCCCGCGTTACGCGCTCCTGACCGTGCAGAACACCGGTGAGCGCCTCAGCCCAGAGCTGGTGGACCGGCTGACCGAACCATTCCAGCGCGGCACCGCCCGCATCCGGACCGACCAGACCGGAGTTGGCCTGGGGCTGGCCATCGTCAAGTCAATCGTCCGCGCCCACGGCGGCACCCTAAGCCTGATCGCGCCCGATGCCGGAGGGCTACGAGTCGAGGTCCAGCTACCTTTCCTATCAGGCGGCTAGATGGGCGATGGTGGGCAGAATCGGGAAGTCGAAGTAGGTCTCGGGGTGAGGCTCGTCCCGCAGCGTGTAGTGCCACCACTCGCATTGGTAGGCGTCGAAGCCGGCGTCTTCCATCACGCTGCGAAGGTGCTTCCGGTTTTGGGTTGCGATTGGCGTAATCGCCTCTGCGCCATGGTGGGAGAGCGGGTCCATGAAGTCATGGCCAGTTCCCATCTCGGCCAACTCGCCGCCGTCTAGGTGGTACAGCGTCAGGTCCACGGTGCTGCCCCGGCTGTGCCCGGACCGTGCAGCCACATAGCCTTGATCGAACATGGCTTGGCGGTCAATGCCCGGATAGTGCCTGGCCTTGGTCAGACCATCCTCGGGTTGGGATGCCCAGCGCATGAAGCAGTTGACAGCCCTTTGGGGCCGGTATCCGTCCCACAGCAACAGACCGAAGCCGAGCTCCGCGGCGCGCGCGGCAGCCTGGGCCAGCCCGGCGCAAAGCGCTCGGGTCCCAACAATCCGGTTGGCTAGGTAGCCGTCCACCGGCTTGCCAGTGAAGTTGTCCCAGGTGGCGTACTTGGCATCCCAGCGCACCTGCGGCACCAGGTCATCGATGAAAATGCCGGTGCCGCAGCCGCCTGCCCCTCCAATCGGCGTAGAACACCCCCTCCTCGCCCTCAACCACATCCAGCCCCGCCCCACCCAAGCGCCCACTCTCCAGGCCCTCGAGCAGAGCGCCGGTGTCAATGAGCGAGCCACGTGCGGTGTTGACCACAATCGCCCCTGGCCGCATCTGCCCAATGCGCTGCCGGTCCAGCAGATGCCGCGTGGCCGCAGTTGCCGGAACATGCAGCGTGACAAGGTCGCTCAAACCCAGCAGTTCATCCAAACTGACGCCATCGGCGGGGGGCAGGGTTGAAAGTCTGGAACTCATGCGGCCAGTCAAACTGGGCGCCGGTTGCCAGAGCGTATGTGAATTTCGATACACCGGCGATATATCTGACCTGGCAGACTGGCCGGCGTGCGTGTGCTGATAGTCGAAGACGAGCCCTACCTGGCCGAGGCTGTCCGCGACGGCCTGCGCCTCGAAGCGATCAGTGCGGACATAGCTGGGGATGGGGACGCAGCGCTGGAGTTGCTCAGCATCAACACCTATGACATCGCCGTGCTGGACCGCGACATCCCGGGGCCGTCTGGGGATGAGATAGCGCAGCACATAGTCGCCTCAGGTTCCGGCCTGCCGATCATCATGCTGACCGCCGCGGACCGGCTGGATGACAAGACCTCGGGCTTCGAGCTGGGCGCCGATGACTACCTGACAAAGCCGTTTGAGCTGAAAGAGCTGGTGCTGCGGCTGCGTGCCCTGGACCGCCGGCGCGCCCAGCACCGCCCGCCGGTGTGGGAGAAGGCCGGCCTGCGCTTGGACCCCTTCCGCCGCGAGGTCTACCGCAACGGCCGCTACGTTGCGCTGACCCGCAAACAGTTTGCCGTCCTGGAGGTCCTGATGGCCGCCGATGGCGGAGTGGTCAGTGCCGAGGATCTGCTTGAGCGGGCATGGGACGCCAACGCTGACCCGTTCACCAACGCCGTGCGTATCACAGTGTCTGGCCTGCGCAAACGCCTCGGGGAGCCGCCGGTGATCGCCACAGTGCAGGGTGTGGGCTACCGGATCGAGGCCGAGGCGTCCAGCCACGCATCTAGTTGACGGAACCTCCACAAACTCTGGGCATCTGCTGCGCGCGAACGTGTGGCAGTATGTGCCCATGCGAAAAACCATTGCAGTTCTCGGTGCATGCGCTCTCGCCGCATCCGTTCTCACGGCAACAAACGCCGCTGCTGCGGATCCACAGGCAACCGTCTATCAGGCAAAGACCAAGTCTTCGATGAGCCTGTCGACGTCGGCAGCATCGTTCGTCCAGGGCAAGGACCCTGTCAAGGTAGTGGCGACCGTCAAGTCCGGTGGCAAGAAAGCCAAGGGCAAGGTCACGTTCTACGATGGTAAGAAGAAGCTGAAGACCCTGACACTGAAGAAGGGCAAAGCGACTTACAAACTGCCGACCAATCTGAAGGTTGGCACACACAAAATCAAGGCCAAGTTCCAACCGAAGTCCAAGAAGGTCAAGGCTGTCTCGAAGACGAAGAGCGTCCAGGTCTTCTCCCTGTCCCTCCAGTTGGACAACACCGCATACACCGTCTACCAGGACAACTACGTACCCATCGGCTACACCGCCCGGTTCAGCGGCGAGGTAACCGGTACCTGGCTGGACTTCTTTGTAGGCGGGTACCGTCCCAACGAGCTAACGGGCGACAAAATGAAGGAGATCGCCGATCAAGCACCTGGGAAGGATTTCTTGTCCAGCGGCGTGTACTGGTGGACCTCCCGTGCAACTGATTCCAAGGCCAGCACTCCGGGAACCTATCCGGTGCAGGCCTCTTTCACACCACTGATCAGCGCCGCGGTTGCTGTGGCCCTGGCTGATTTCACTCTGACGGTTCAATCGAACACTCTGGCTGTGGGCGCGGCAATCCAGCCGGGCAACTACCGGATCGCGGAAGGACCAGACCCGGGATCATGCTATTGGCGCATAACCAACAGTGGGGGAGATCATCCGATCAGTGGCGGAGCTGCTGACGTGATCACTGTGGCCCAATCCGACCAGTCGTTGACGTTCAACGGCTGCGGTTCAGGCCCAGCTCCCGCATAGTTCCTTCGAGACCAAGCCGCGCACCAACCGCACCAGCGCCTGCCCAGCCCCTGCCGTCAACCCAGTGAAGGGATCGGCATGGTGGCTGGGTCGGTGTTGGTTAGCGGCGGGAACGTGAGGGCTGCCTCCAGCGTGGGAGCAACCGGGTGACCTGTCGCGGCCAGGCGTGAGAAGGACGTATCACCGGTGGCCACAAGCACTGTGCGCGCACCTACGTGAACTGCAGCGGCGGCATCGTCGGGGTTGTCGCCTATCACCACTACTTTGGCGGCCGGAACAGCGATGGCGGCCAGGTGGGAACGCAGGATGGCGGACTTGGGGCGTCCGCCGCCAGCCCCAGCCGAGGGATGAGTCCCGGCCACCCCAACAAAGAAGCCGTCCACACCGCGGGCGGCTATCTGATCGGTCAGCAGATCTACCGGTGTGGTGGAAACAACAGACTGGGTCCAGCCGCGGTCACGGATGGTGTTAAGCGTCTCAATCGCGCCCGGCGCCAGTCCGGCCCTCTCGAACCCGGCCGCGTACAACTCCATCCAATCGTGTTGTACTGAACGCCACTCATCTGTGGTCAAGGGGCGGCCGGCCAGGTGGTCATAGGTGGCTCGCATGGGACGGCGGGCGATGGCGCGCCACTTGTCCCGGTCGAGGTCCGAGACGCCGAACCTGGCCGCCACAGCGCTAGCGCATTGGACAACCAGGTCCACATCATCGAGCAGAGTCCCGTTCCAATCCCAGACGACATGGGTGACCATCCGCACACCATAGCGGGGCTGGCTGAGGGTTGCGAGCCGTGAGAACGGCCACGAGTTGTGAAGAATTGGCGTGTTACGGGCCGACGCGCGTGAGATGTGGCCCAGCCTGCACCGATACAGGCCTGAGTGGTGAGACACTGCCGGCATGAGCAAGCCATTGTCGCTGCATAAGCGCCTGCTCGATGAGTGGGGTATGGGCATAGTTTCAGGCAAGTACGCGCCTGGTGACCGGATCGTTGTCGATGAGAGCGGTTCCGGTGTCCAGGCGTCGCGCACCATCAGCCGCGAGGCCATCCGAGTGTTGGAAGCGATGGGCATGGTCAGCGTGAAGCGCAGGGTAGGGGCGACAGTCAACCCACCCGAAGCGTGGAACGTTTTTGACCCCCGCCTCATCGCCTGGCGCTTGGAAGGGCCAGACGCGGCGGCGCAACGCCGCTGGTTGGCGGAGTTGCGTGTCGCGATTGAACCGGCGGCGGCGCGGTTGGCGGCCAGCCGCGCCACGCCCGAACAGTGGACGGCGCTGACGGAGGCAGCGATCGGCATGGTCGGGCAATCCCGGCAAGCCGATGGTGAACAGTTTGCCCGCTACGAGGCAGACTTCCACCGGACACTACTGGTCGCCAGCGGCAACCCGATGTTTGCCGCCTTGGGCAAGGTGGTTGCGGAGATCGTCCATGGGCACCGTGCCCAGGCTCCGGCAACAGCCACTCCGCGCCTGGTGAGGTGGCACGTCGACCTGGCGGGCGCCATCCAAGCCGGCGATCCAGCCACAGCGGTTGCTGCGGCGCTCGCCATCGTCGAAGAGTCCGAAGAACCGATCGAGGACTCGGCCGAGTAGTTCGTCTCGTCCGTCACACGGCAAACGTCATCCGGCAGGTCGGGGAATAAACCGACTTGCCGGCGGCGTTGCCGGTTGACGATGACGAATTTAGGACGCACAAGTCGGTTGCGGCTCGCAGTTGGCGTAGTCGCGACGGTGCTGGGCGCTCTGGGGCTGATTGCCTCGGCACCCGCGATGGCTGTTGGCGCGCCTGTTGAGCCAGCTACTGACGGTTTGTCGACCCACTGGGATGGGCCGGCCATTGCCTTTGACTGGCAGGGCAAGGCCCAGACCATTGCCACCGGTACGTTCGTTGGAGAACGGCTGGTGTCCCCGGGCGATGAGGTCTACCGCACTGTTCTGGTGCGCAACGAGGGCCCAAGCGACGCCAAACTCTTGGTTGCGATCTCCAACCCATCTATCCAGGGCGTTGACGGCCCCATCCTGGCCGACATCCTCACCTTGACATGGGCTGTTGATGGCACCCCTGGCGAGGCCAACTTTGCTGAGATGGTCGCCAAGAACACACTGGACTTGGGTTCAGCGCCTGTTGGGCGATGCGAAGAGGTTCCGGTCACCGTGGGGTACAAGATCCCCATTGAGGAGACCCGGGGCGCCGGTAGCAGCGGCGCCACAGTCACTTTCGATGTCCGCCTGACCATGCAGGGCGATGCCGATCCAACGCAAGATGACAGTTGGGGCTGCAACCCAGATGACGGCGGTGGTGATGGCGGCGGCGGTTCCGGTGG
>JAIRRT010000074.1 GCA_031255835.1 Bifidobacteriaceae bacterium
GAGAACGTCGTGTTGTACATGAACACGTCGAACCCAGGAGTCGTCAACACCTCATACGGGAGATCCGGCTGACCCGTGTACGGGTTCATCGCCTGAGTCTCTTCAGCCGTCATCATGAAGGAGTTGTTGAAGTCCTGCGATGCGGCCGGGGCCTCGGTGTTGGGCACCTCATGGGCGATCTCGGCAATCGCCTTGCCAGCTGGGATCCAGCCGGAGACAGAGCCGACGGTGGCCTCGTTCTCCGCCCACAGGAAGGAGAAGTTGTCCAGCGACTCGGGGAAGTCCGGCCGGAAGTTGATATAGCCGGGCACCAGCGAACCGGGGATGTAACCCTCGTCCGCGCGGTTGGAGTTGTAAGGGTGCTTGTGCGAATCGGCGCCGGACCCTACCAGCCACGAGGTGTCGTTGTAGGGGTGGGTACCGAGGATGTAGTTGACGCCGCGCACGATTTGATCGCGCATCGGTGCAAGTGCGGCCGAATGCAGATTGCGCTTGGTCAGGTTCTTGTAGATGCGTGCTGCAGCGCCTGGAACCTTGCTGGAGCTCGGGCCCCAGGTGGCGGTCAGGTTCTCAGCGAAACCGAACGGCGTCCCGGCAACTGGTGCCCAAGGGTTGTTCGGCAGTGCGGCATAGGCGTCGAGTGCATCGACAATCATCTGGGTGTAGGCCGGTCCCATGGCATCCATGACGAGCATGGCTGGCATGTTGTTGGTGATCGCTCGCGCGCCGCCCGGCATGAACGGGTTGCCTATCCCGAGCAGTGTCTGATACTCGGCCTTGAACGTGTTCAGCATGGGATCGGCATAGGCCTCGGCCGCCAAGATCAGCTCAATGAGGAAGTTGAACTTGTTGGCAGCGGTCATGGTGGCTTCTTCTTCGGTCCAGATCGTCTTGGCGATCTCCAGGCACCTTGCACCGAAGACATCGTCATAGCCCTTCAGGACTGCGGCAGCGCCGGCCAAATCGAACGCCGGGTTGCCGGACAGTGCCGTGGGGACCTGACCGGCCTGGGCGCCGCGATAGATCATGACCATGCGGTCGTCATTCTTGCCGGAGTAGGTCACGCCATTGCGCTCAACAACCTCGTCCGGATCGAGCGTCTTGTCATAGACGTAACCGTCGGTGTCCGTAGAGCCGTCACCAAGGTGGGTGTACTGGCGCAGGGTGGGCACCTCAATGACGCCGGTGCCGGCCCAGCCGACATTCTCGATCAGGGCGCTGATGAACAGCGCACCGTGCTTGACCTGCTGGACTATGTCCGGCACGCCATCGGGACGGTGCATCTCAGCATCTCCGCCGGTGTCGTAGTTCCATTCGACCGACAGGTTGTCGTAGTCATCGAGGTTGTCGAATGTCTGGGCGTCGGTGATCAGGTTGCGCAGAGTGCTCAGGTTGGAGTGGACCTCGATGTCGAAGTCGCCAGCGTCGAACCAACCGCCTTGGTTGATTCCCGGGACGCGGGTGCCTTCATACAGGCCCTTGTCCTTGAGCTTCTGCGGGATCTTCGGGTTCAACGCAACGGACTGGCCGTCGAACCATGTGATCGAGCCTGTCGGATTGCCCTGGCCATCCTTGGCCTCAATGGTGTTCTGGAAGTGCTCGCCCATGCGGGCATCATCCATGTGGGCCGCGCCGTGCCAGATCTTGTAGCCCTCACGCAACGCCATGTGGTCCATGGCTGTGGCCATGTAGCCAGAGATTGACGGCTGCCAGACCTTGTCATAGACGTTGTCGTTGATCGGGAACGGAGAGGTGCGCACGCCGCCATACTCGATGGCGTAGATGCCGGGCGCCTTGATAGTGCTGAAGTCGAAGTCGCGGTAGTTGTACCGGGCCCAAACGCGCGCCGGGCCGAGCGCTCCGGTGAAGACGCTGGTGTAGGTGCCGTCAGCATTGAGGCGCAGGAGCGTGGCGGTATCGCCAGCCACAACCGGCTGATTCCTATCGCTCTCGACAACCGCGATCTTCGGCAGGTTCGGGGTGTAGCCAGCTTGGGAGTGGCCAATGGATGGCTCACGGACCCAGTTGGACTGAACTGGCGCTTGGATGTGCCACGAGGCCACCGTCTGGCCGGCCCTGGAGCCCTTGGGGATGCGCGAGCTCATGCCGAACCAACCGTTCTGGGAGCGGTTGCGGCCGTCATAGACGGACAGGAGCTGATCAGCCGTCACGCTCACGCGCGTGGTCGGATCCTCAGCGGAGAACGTCCAGCCGTAGCCACGGCCAAGCGGACTGGGCTGCTGATTGCCCTTGTCGTTGTTCCACTGCTCCACATACCAGGCCGAGTAGGTCAGATCGGCGCGGGGCCAATCCTCATCCATCGGATCCTCGGGAGCCAGCGGCAAGATGCCATGGGCGTCATACGAGCCATTGCCATCGGTATCGATCTGGTAGCTCTTGTTCTTGTACAGCGATGGGATGAACTCCAGCATGAACGAGGCGGAGTCCTCGAGCTGCTCGGGCAGATCGTCCCGCAGAATGACCTGCAGGTTGACGCCGCCAGGCTCAGGCATTGCGACCAAGTCATACTTCATCTGCGGCCAGTTGAGGGCGTTGTTGCCCACAGCTGGATCGATGAGCGTCTGTGAGTCATACACATAGCGCATCGGCAGCCTGATGGTGTTGGTCGAATAGTTGTACTTGCGGGACTGCGAACACCAAATGCTGGTGTCCCAGCCGGCGTTGTTTGCCGCGGTGCACGTGCCACCTGACGGCACATACAGCGGCGTGGAGTTATCCGGTTGGGCTGCGTCCCATTGCTCGACAGCCGGCAACAGGTGGATGTCGCCGTTGCCTGCGATGCGCTGGCCATTCAACGTCAAGGTGATGCCGCTGAGGTGCTCATCGCCGAACATCCCGTTGTACCCGTTGTTGTACATGAAGACGTCGAAGCCTGGGTACGTCAGGTAGTTGTAGTTGATGCCGTTGATCCAGTTGGTGGTGGTGTCATCGGCGCTGCCGGTGATCTTCATCAAGTAGCCGGAGTTCAGAGGCCCGGCGTTTGCTGGTGGTGAGGCGCTTTGCACGCTTACCAATCCAGCTAGGGCGAGCGCCAAGGTTGCCACGATGGGCACGGCGCGGATCCTTCTCACGATGGTTGGCCTTTCTTCGTTGATGTGAGGCCACGCCCTGCAACGGGCCGAGCCGCCGAGTTCTGCAACATCGCGGGGCGGCGCGGTCCGCACAGCACGGCGGACTCGTTGACGGTTCGATTTTTCGGTTATGCCATCGCCCCAGCGTTCCCGGCCCGACGGTGGACCGGTTGCTGTGAACGAAGTCGTTTGCATTCTACACAGTTGCAGCGACATTGCACCCCATCAACCCGGCGATGGTAGGCTCGCTGGTCGCCCGCCCGCGTAGCTCAGGGGATAGAGCGTCCGCCTCCGGAGCGGAAGGCCGCAGGTTCGATTCCTGTCGCGGGCACCAGGTTTAGTGGAAGGCTGATCTGCGGAGGGTTAGGGCGGCGCCTAGCAGGATCAGGAGGCCGGCTAGGACTCCTGGTGTCGACATGTTGGCGCCGGATTTGGCTAGTTCACCGGTGCCGTCCCCGTCCCCGTCGTCATCGTCTTCTCCGCCGATGCCGTCATCGTCGTCATCCGAACCGCCGCCCTTGCCGCTGTCCCCGCCACTTGGCGGATCGCTGGGGGAGGCGGGAGGTGTGTCCCCGCCGGCCGGTGGCGTTGAGGTGGGCGGCGTGGAGGGTGAGCCGGGCGGAGTGCCGGGCGAGCTTGGGCCGGTTGGTGTGCCCGTTCCGCCGCCGGCGCTGAGCTGGATCGCGGCCGCGGCGTGATCATCGGTGAGGTCGGTGTCGGTGAGGTCGTGTTTGACATCGGCCTCGACCATCAGGGACGTGCCGGACTGGCCAACGGCTGTGCCTGTGATCCTGTACTCGGCCGTGCCGCCGGTGGCCAGGTCCCCAACCTGGCAGACCGCCTGCCGTCCGGTGACCACACACGGCTCCATTGCGGCGCCATCGGACCGGGAGATGGCTGTGACTTCCACATCGGTCAGGCCGGGGGGCAGGGTGAACGTGACCACCGCGCCCGTGGTGGGCCAGGGGCCGCGGTTCTCCACCACGGCGGTGTACGTGGCCTGGGCCCCCACCGGTACGGGAGCATTCGGTGCGGTGATGGTGACAGCGACATCGGTGGCGGCCGGAATTGTCGGGGAGCAGGTGGTTCCCGTGTTGTCGTCTGCCGAATAGTCCAATGCACTAGAGCCGACGATGGCGGAATTGCACACCTCTCCCGTAAAGGTGGCGTCCACCCGGAATGTCAGCGATACGACGGCCGATTCGCCCGGAGCCAGCGAGCCGATCTGACAGCGGACCGTGTCCAATTGGTCAATCCGCTCCGGAAGGGGGCAGGCCGCGCCGCCCACAGCCTGACCAGAAACGTAGGTCAGGCCGGCTGGCACAGTGTCGGAAATCGTGACGTCACCGGCAATCGAGGGTCCGGCATTTGTTGCGGTCAACTCATAGGTGACAGGCTGGCCAATCACAACCGGAATGGGGGTGACCAGGCGTTTGACTATGGATGTATCGGCTGCCTGCACCACGTTGACCGTGGCCGCCACGGCGTTGTTCGAATAGTCAGATTCGCATGTTCCGGCTGTAGCATCGGGGCATTCTACGCGATTGCGGGAATAGACCCATGCCTCTGCATCATAGGATCCAGCTGGAGTGTTGGGCGGAATGTACATGGTGACGGTGCCAGGTATGGTGAAGCCGGGAAGGAAGGAATCACGGCGCGGCGTTGTTTCAAAGCCAATGCAGCGAAGAGTGTAGACGGCGTTGAGGCCTTCTCCAGTGTGGCTGGACTGGCAGTCCATAAACGGTTGCTCAACCGATACGAGCACAAATCCGGGCGGGAACCTGGCCTCCACAACCGGGTTGTCCAGAGTGGACGGCCCGAGGTTCACCCCATTCATAGTGTAAGTCACCGTGCTACCCGCCGATGGCGTATCCGTGGACACCGAAGCCGTCACAGCGAAATCCGCTAAAGCGTCCAGCACGGTAGGTACCTTGACAGAATTGTCATCCATGTTTGTGTCAGTTGACGACGTCGCAACCTCCGCCTTGTTTTGCAGCGTCCTGGGGTGTTCTTCGGTTAGGTCTTCCGGCGGCAGCACTTCTGGGCAGGTGATGTTCTCTTCATCCGGCCGGCCGTCACACCATTCTGCGCGAAGATCGCGCGGACTGGTCGAGGCGACTATCCGGAAACTCTCGGAGGCGCCAGGCTCGACGCTCCAGTTTGCCGAGAGGGCGCATTCCACTTTCTGCTCGGTCGGGTCGGTGGAG
Organism: Bifidobacteriaceae bacterium; assembly: GCA_031255835.1. Classification (GTDB taxonomy): domain Bacteria; phylum Actinomycetota; class Actinomycetes; order Actinomycetales; family WQXJ01; genus JAIRRT01. The sequence goes on from JAIRRT010000074.1 coordinate 5,300, forward strand.
TCCAGGTGGCAGGCTTGCGAGGAGAGCTCCGGGTTGAACTTCAGTCCTTCCGGGAGCGTATCGGTGACTTTGACATCAGCGGCAGCTGAGGGCCCGGCGTTGAGGACCGTCAGGGTGTAGCCGACCATACCGCCGGCATAGGAGACTGGCGAGTCAGGCAGCTTGGAGATGCTCAGATCCACGTGCTGTACGACGTCGGTCTCGGCCATCGCGGTGACCTTGGTGGCGGCGCCGCCTGGGGCCTTGGTGGTGGATTCCGCCGTTGCGGTGTTGACGGCGCCGCTCATCTGGCTGATCTCGCCTGTGGCGTCTGGATCGACGGTGCCGTAGACGTAGACGGTCACTTTGTGGGGATGCGCAGAGTCGGTGCTGGCGACAACAGTTCCCAGCTCACACGAAACGCCAGGATCGGTGATCGAGCAGTCGCCCTGGGATGTGTTGACCTGGGTGACCGTGAACCCTTCCGGCAGAGTGTCTGTCAGGTTGACATCGGCGGCGTCGGCCCAGGACCAATAGATCTCCTCGACCTCTTCATAGGTGGCGGGTACCCAAAGCTCCAGACGATAGCCGAACGTTCCCCCAGCCACATAGGCAGGGTGGCCATCCTCGTTGCGTACCGTGTCCAGGGCCACTTTTTCCATATGCAACTCGGTCTTGGCCTCTTCGATCTCCAACTTGGCGGTGTCGAAGTTGTCGTCATCGTGAGTTTCGCGCGTACTTGTAGTCACTGAAGCCCATCCGCCAGGACCGTCGGCGCAGGAATGCATGCGGCCGCAGTCGGCGTATGTGGCTGCGGCCGTATCAGTGCCGATGATGAAGGGCAAGTTGAATCTGATGACTGTTCCGGGAGCCACGTCGCTGAGCCAAGAGCAGATCAGCTCTTGGTTGACCGAGTGGCACCAGCCTGGGAATGATGCCTGGTCTGGGATGGCGGTGGTGGCAACGTTGGATCTGATCTGGAAACCCTGAGCTATCGCAGGGCCGGCGTTGGTAACCCTAATCTCAGCATAACGCACGGACCCGGGGCCGGTGTATTGGTTGGTTTTCGGGATGGTTACCAGTGTTTGCGCGTCATCGGGGTCGTTGATCCAATAGCCGATTTCGTAGTCCACCACAAGGTCGGTTTCGGATATGACGGCATCGACTTCTGTCGCAGTGTTGTTGCTCGGATTTGGATCCTCTGTGGTCGCGGCGACTGTGGCAGTATTCGCTATCTCCGTGCCGTCTGGCACATCTGGTGGGACCATCACCTTTATTTCGAACTCCTGGCTAATGCCATCGTCCAAGGTGGTCACCTGGCACGTCACCACCTGCCCATTGATCGAGCAGCCGTTGGGAAGAGGGTTGGCCTCAGCAAAAGCGTCGTCCCTTGTCAGGTCGCTTGGCAGCGTGTCAGTTATCGTGAGGTTGTGGGCGTCTTGGGGGCCGTTGTTCGTGACCTTCAAGGTGTACGTGGTCGGCTCGCCGGCGGCGAGGCCAGTGGACGTCTTTTCTAAGAGCAGATCGGCCGCTGCCTCACCAACATGGGTCCACGTGGCTTGATTGTTGCCGAGTTCTGGATCGTCAGTTGCCGACTCGACCCTAACGGTTTGGGTGATCGGACCGGGCGCCAGGGTGGAATCGACCTTCGCTTTAATCGTGACCGTTATGCTGCTCTCCGGCGACATCGGGCCGAAGTTGCACGTGAGGGGTGTGCCCGTTGTGCAGGTACCGGAAGCGGGGGTGACGTCCTGAACTGTCATACCCTCGGGCAGAGTGTCCTTCAACACAACGTCCTGCGCCACCGATGGACCGTTGTTGGTCACTGTGACTGTGTAGTCCACACTTTCGCCCAACGGAGGAACGTATGACTTATTCGACGTCTTGGTGACCGACAGGTCGGCCTGGGTCGCCACATTGCTGACGATGGAAGGCGTGCCAGGCTCCTCATCGCATCCTC
>JAIRRT010000161.1 GCA_031255835.1 Bifidobacteriaceae bacterium
TTGCGGGGGAGGGTAGCGCTTCGCCGTGGGCGGTGGCGAGTAGGCGAATGGGCAGGTCAGCGAGCTGCTTGGCTGAATCGAGGGCGGTGGCGGCGTCCCATGTTGCGCGGGCAACCCAGGGGAATGTGGGACGGCGGTCTCCCGCGACGGCGAGGCCGCCACGAATTTGGAGCGCGTCCCCGGTGAACAGGGTTCCACTCGCTTCGTGGAAGTAGGACAGGTGCCCCGGTGTGTGTCCGGGCGACGGAACCACCACCAGAGGACCGATCCTGTCGCCACTGGAGAGTGCGTCATCGGGCGCGGTCTTGGTCTGAATCCAACGGCCAGGCAAAGGTGCGGCGGCCTGCGAACCTGGCGAGTGTGGCGTCGTGGCGTGCCCGGCGAGCGCGGCCGCCTCAAGTTCTGAACAGGCCACGCGGGCCCGGGGGAAGGCGGCGGTGAGCTGGTCGAGGGAGCCGGCGTGGTCATAGTGGGCGTGTGTGAGGACGATGTCGGTGACCGGCTTGCCGAGGCGGCGGATCGTTTTCGCGATGCCAGCTGCGGACAAGGGCAGGCCGGTGTCGATCAGGATGAGGCCATCGGGGTGCGCAACCAGGTAAGTGTTGACGGGGAAGAGGCGCGCGAACAGGGTCAGCTGCCAGAAATCATCGAAGGACCGAACTCTCACGGGGCCTCGTCTCAGGGAGGAAGTGGGCGACCATCCACCCGCGAGCATAACGCCCCCAGCCACCGGGCCGCGGCCCGGCAGCTCACCGCGTCCGGGCTAGGGTCGGTCAGGCTTGGAGGGCTGGTTGGCCGTAGACGGTTTGGTAGCGGGCGTAGAGGTCGTCGATGTCCTGGCTTACCAGGGGCACGGGCTGTCCTAGGCCTTTTGCGATCAGGGCTGTCTTGGCGACCTCCTCGGTTAGTACCGCGGCCTTGACCGCGGCCTTCGCGTCACGGCCAACGGTGAAGACGCCGTGGTTGGCCATGAGGACGGCGGGGGAGCGGGATTCGCGCAGGGTGTCGACAATGCCTCGGCCTATCGAATCGTCACCAATCAGCGCGAACGGGCCCACCGGTACGGGGCCGCCAAACTCGTCGCCCATCATGGTCAGGACGCAAGGGATGGGTTGCTGGCAGGCCGCCCAGGCGGTCGCATAGGTCGAATGGGTGTGCACCACGCCGCCCACGGACGGCATGTGCCGGTAAACATAGGCATGGGCAAAGGTGTCGGAACTGGGTGCCTTCTCGCCATCGACCAAATTGCCGTGCAGGTCCGTGACGACCATCAGATCAGGGGTCAGCTCGTCATAGCTGACGCCGGAGGGCTTGATGACCAGCAGGTCGGCATCTGGGACCCGCGCGGAGACGTTCCCCGCCGTCCACACCACCAACTGCCAACGGATCAGTTCACCGTGCAACTCCGCTACCTCACGCCGCAATCGCTCCACGGTCTGGCGCACGTCCTGGGTCTTGCTCATTGTTTGCTCCTTGTTCTTAGTCGCGTCCTATGCCGCGCGCCCGGGCCGGTGAGTACCAACAAACCCGGCCCGGGCACGCGCCTCTAGGCGGTCAGATCCGTTCCAAGGCGACGTTCTTGGTTTCCTTGGCGAACAGGTAGGTGATACCGCCCACCACCAGCAGCGCAGCGAACAGGAAGAACGCCGGCGGGACTGCTTGGAGGGTGACGTTCTGCTTGATCATGTCGCCGCCAATCAGCATGCCCATGAGCGCGGGGCCGAAGATCTTGGCGGTGGCGCCAATCCCGTAGCCCAGCCCCAGGCCGGTTGCGCGGACGTCGTTGGGGAACTGCTCGCCGCCAAAGGCGTTGAGGATGCCGAATGCGCCATCGCCGAACGTCATCGCGATGACAATCCCGACAAAGAAGACAGTCCCGGTTTGCGCAGTCGCGGCGATCACGCAGCCAACAGCGCCCAGCAAGCCAAAGCTGAACATGACCAGACGCCGCCCAATGATGTCCGCCAACCAGGCAGAGGCCAGCCGGCCCGCGATATCGCCAATCGACACGAATGTGAATAGCAAGCCCACGTACGCGGCGCTGTAAGAGAAGCCATCCTTCAGCAGCGTCTGCCCCCATGACTGGACCGTGAACGAGCCCAAGATGAAGCAGAACGAACCCAGCGTGATCACGATCAGCGGCCGCAGGTGGTGCCGCAAGATGGTTGAATACGGCGCCGATGGCGTCTTGGTCACCGGAGGCAACGCCCCAACTTCTTCGGGACGGATTTCCATGGCCCAGGCCAGGGCTTCACGCGCTTCATCCGGCTTGCCGCGCACCATGAGGGAACGCGGTGATTCGGGGACGGTCCGCAGCCAGAAGAGCAGGAAGACGGGCAACGCACCCAGCAGGATCAGTCCGCGCCACCCCAGGGGCTCGCCCAGCCACTGTTGCGCTTGCGCGCCCAGCAGCAGACCGGCCGGGATGAACACCGACGCCAGGCCGGCCAGGAGGCCACGCTGTTTCGCGGGCACAAACTCTTGCACGTAGGGGATCGACGTGATGTTGAGGCCGCCCACGCCAATGCCGACACCAACGCGCAGCAGCGCCAGCATCCACCAGCCGCGGTCCGGCGTACAGACAGATATAACGGTGAAGGCAACAAACAGGATGACGCACCACCTGAAGGCGGTCCGGCGGCCAATCTTGTC
>JAIRRT010000078.1 GCA_031255835.1 Bifidobacteriaceae bacterium
GTCAGCGAGGCGCCGACGGTCAGGAACCCGGTGCGCGGCATCGACAGGATTTCCGACAGTCTTCCAACCGTCCGCTTGCGAGTATCGGCATAGTCTCGCTCAGTCAACACCACGCGGGAGGATGGCGAACCCTCCCTCGGGACACGTCCATGCAGGTAGACAAGTGCTATCGTCCCCGGAGCCAGCTTCGCCAAGCCGATCCGCTGGTTCGTGTCCAGCCGTTTCGTCTTGACCGGGCGAGCCTGCGGATCATCCCTGAGCCGCGCCAGATAGTCCAGGCTGATCCGCTCCGTGATGTTCTTCTCCAACAGGTCATCAAAGTTGGTGGTAGCCACGATAACTGACTTACCCAACGATGCAGCAAGAATCGCCAACCGTGAAATGTTGCCGCCCAGCCGCCCAGCCATAAATCTGCCCCATGCCTGACCGGGCGCTACACGCTTTTCAAAATACAGGGCAGGCACCAAGTTCTTGGCTATTTCATCGCGATACCCGGGTTTGTAGTAGCCGCCGTGTCGCTCAGCGACGTATTGGCTCAGGATCGACGCAACCTCAGGGGGCTGGAAATGGCGATGCAAGAATCGAATATCATTTGCCGTGGGAAGGTCTGAATCCTGCTCCTCAACAGGTGGGAACGCCTGGTCAATCAACTCCTTCCAACCCAGCCCCGTCCTATCGATGGTGGTGCCAGCCCCGCAATAGATCACCAGGCGTTCAATGCCTGGACTGGACAGCGCCGCGAGGGCGTCCACGGTTTGGGGTTGCAGAAAGAACGGCGTGGGGGAGCGCCGCAGGCGGGTGGAGGGACGGTTGTTGCGCACGGGCGTCATTGCTGGAGTCTCCGGGCAGCCGCGGCCTGGGCCAGTGCCGGCGCGAGATTCTCGTGGCGCATGCGCAGGTCTATGTACAGCAGAGTCACCGAACTGGACGCCAACGGCACGGCGAGAGCCCAAACAATGCCGCTAATCAGCGGGACTGAAGCGAGTCCGAATCCGAACGCCGCGGATGAACGGGCCACCGCCAGGGACATCGTCGCCACTAGAAAGTACGCCGGCAGCAACGCCACGGCGCCGGCCACCATGCCTGTCAAGAGCAGCACCCCGAGAACCCGCCACGGGGCCAGGCCCGCCAACTGCCAGGACCGCGCCAGTGTTCGGTGCCAACCGGACTGCTCCAAGACCGCCACCACCGGTGCAAACGCCAGATGAACCGCCAGATATGCGCAGCCCACCACAAATCCGATCATCGCCACCAGAACAAGCAGCCCGCCGATGGGATACAGCGACCTTCCGAGCCTGAACAGCACTGTCGTTGCAACCGTCAGGAGCAAACCGAGCCCCGTTGTCACAAAGCCGGTCATCAGCAGGGTTGGGATACGTCCGCGCAGGCCAGAGAAGCAATCCGCCAGACGCGACCGCTCACCCAGCACACCGCGTGACACGCCCGTGGCCGCCGCACCCATGACAAGTTGGCTGATCATCCCGCCAAGCAGTGGTACCACAAGCCATTGGAACCATCCGAAGACCCAATGCGTTGGCCCATTCCAGACGCACGCCACCTGGATCAGGCCAGTAATCAGGCCGGCCGCCAACCCCAAACCAACCATCGCTGGCCAGGCATAGCGCAGGGTCCTGGCCACCCCGATCATCAGATCACCGAGGTCCAGGGGCCGCAGCGGGACCGACCCCGGCCGCGGCGCACCCGGCGCACGCCAGCCTCCTTGCGGCGCTGCCGAGTAGTAACCATCAGCACCCATGTGCAATCTCCTGCATGTCGAAACGGTCTTCCGTGGCACCATAGCGGGCATGGCTCGAATCCTTGTGATCGATGACGACACCGCCCTCGCCGAGATGATCGGAATAGTCCTGGCCGGTGAACAACACGAGGTGGCCCACTGCGCCACCGGCGACAAGGCGATAACGGCGTTCCGCGCCACACGTCCCGAGCTTGTGCTGCTCGATCTTATGCTCCCCGGCATCGATGGGATCGAGGTTTGCCGCCGCATCCGCGCCGAATCTGACGTGCCCGTGGTCATGCTGACCGCCAAGGGAGAGACGGATGACGTCGTCGCCGGCCTTGAAGCGGGAGCCGATGACTACATGCCCAAACCGTTCATGCCAGCTGAACTGGTGGCCCGCGTCAAAGCGCGCCTGCGCGGCCGCATGTCAGCCGCCCCAGACCGCCTCCAAATCGACGATGTCGATATTGACGTCCCAGGACACGAGGTCCGCCGCGCGGGGGCAAAGGTCTCCCTGACCCCACTGGAGTTTGACCTTCTGGTTGCGCTGGCATCCAAACCGTGGCAGGTGTTTTCCCGCGACATGTTGTTGCAGCAAGTGTGGGGCTACCAGGCGGCCGCTGATACCCGCCTGGTCAACGTCCACGTCCAGCGCCTGCGGTCCAAGATCGAAGCCGATCCAGAGCATCCCCGAATTGTCCTGACTGTCCGCGGCGTCGGCTACCGGGCAGGTCCGCCCTCGTGACAAACCCATTGCGCTGGATCCGCCGCTCGGTCCAGGCCCGCACGGTCGCCATGACATTGGCGTTGGCGGGCGTGGCGTTGGCGGCGGTGGCTGCTGGTTTGACCGTCTCGATCCGTGATGGCCTGTATGACCAGCGTGTCCAGGAGATGCTCCTTGACGCTGCCCGCGGCACCGCCTACGCCCAGGCTCAGTTCGACAATGCCGATACCGACAACACCATGGCCACAAGCTCGCTGGCCAAAGCGACAATCGGCTCGCTTCGCCAGTCCGGCTCAACCGCCGTCGGGGTGCTGCTCGCCTGGACCCCGCAGACCGCCGAGTTCCCCCAGCGGATCAACCCTGTCGCCTCAGACAGGATGCTGTGGTCCATCACCTCCCAGGACCTCACCGACGGCGCAGCAAGTGCCGGCACCCAAATGTGGCAGCCAGTAGCCCTAGCCGACGATGCCGCCACAATCCCAGGCGTTCTGGTTGCCGCCCCCGTGACCCTGGTTTCCATCCCTTACGTCATCGTGTTTGCCTACGATCTGGAGACTGAGGCCGCCACGTTGTCGCTGGTGGAACGAATAGTGGCGATTGGCGGGGTGACCGTTGTACTGATTTTGGTGGCTGTGGCCTGGTTGGTGGCCCACCAAGCCGCACGCCCGGTTGTGGGGGCCGCGCGGGTGGCAGAACGCCTGGCCGGCGGCGATCTGACCGAACGCCTCGAAGTGCGCGGCGAGGACGAGTTTGCCCGCCTGGCCGCCGCCTTCAACGAGATGGCCGACGCCCTGCAAAGCCACATCGAAGAACTCGAAGAGCTGGCCCAAGTCCAGCAGCGTTTTGTCTCAGATGTGTCCCATGAACTGCGCACGCCACTGGCCACAATTCGTCTGGCAGGCGAGGTGATCAACTCCGCCAGATCCGACTTCAAACCGGCCGTGGCCCGTTCAGCTGAGCTGCTGTCCACCCAGATCGAACGGTTTGACGCGCTGCTGGCTGACCTGCTGGAAATCTCCCGGTTCGACGCCCGTGCCGCCGCCCTCAACGTCGAATCGAGCGAGCTGGTGGCAGTGGTGACCCGTGTGGTGTCGGAGCTGACCCAGCTGGCAGGGTCCCGCCACACCCGAATCGACTGCCACGTCCCAGGCGGGGAGGTCCGCGCCACCGTGGACACCAGACGGATCGAGCGGATTGTGCGCAACCTGGTGGCAAACGCCATCGAACACGCCGAATCACAGCCAGTCGAGGTCCACGTGGCCGCAGGCGAATCGAGCGTTGCAGTTGTGGTGCGTGATCACGGCGTCGGCATGGAACCCGAAGTCCTGGCCAGGGTGTTTGACAGGTTCTGGCGTGGCGATCCAGCCCGGGCCCGCGCCACCGGTGGCACCGGCCTTGGCCTGGCCATCGCCCAAGAGGACGCGCGGCTGCATGGCGGGCGCCTGGAGGCCTGGGCCGAGCCCCACAAGGGAGCCAGCTTCCGGCTCATACTGCCGCGCATCCCCGGCGCTCCCCTCGAGGATGACCCGTTGCCCCTGGTCCCTCCAACCCCACCGCAGGAGGCGGACGATGACGCACCCGCCTAAACCCCGCCGCCGCCTAGCCGCGGGCCTGGCAACCGCCCTGGCTGCCGCACTCGCGGTGACCCAGCTGGCCGGATGCTCAGACCTGCCCACAGCCGGTGCAGTGCGCCAGGGCATCGCAGCCACCCCGACCGATGTCGGCTACCCCCAGTTTGTGCCGCAGGATCCAGATGTCGGAGCAGGCCCGCAAGCCATAGTTCAAGGCTTCCTGCTGGCCACACAGGCCGGCCCAAGCGAAGGCTTCGCCGCAGCCCGGCGCTATCTGACACCGGCCGCCGCGCTCGCGTGGGAGCCCCTGGCGCAGGTCAACCTGTACTCCGACTCCCGCCCCCCTGAACCGGTTGCCCCCCTGGAGGCCGATTCGCAAGCCTCCATCATCGACTCAGTCGAGGTCCAAGTGCCGTTTGACATGGTGGGAACAGTCGATGACCAGGGACGTTACGCGCCAAGTCCGCCAACGGCATCGTCCCAGAGCTTCACTGTCACCAAGGACTCTGAAGGCATGTGGCGCATCTCGGTGGCGCCCAGCGGGTTGCTGTTGTCCCTGGGGGAGTTTGTCACCCAGTTCCGCGCCTCACCGGTGTACTACGTCGATTCGGCCGGCCAAGCCCTGATCCCGGACGTGCGCTGGTTTGCCAGGGCCGATGCCGCAAGTCACCTTGTGGACGCGTTCCTTGCCGGTCCGCCTGCCTGGCTCTCACCGGTGGCAGCCAACCCGGTGCCCATCGGCATCACCGCCGATGTGGTCCAACACGCCGCCACCGCGGGTGGAGCGGACGTTCTCAGCGTTGAACTCTCGGCCACAGCCGTCGTGACCCCGCCGCGGGATAGGGGTCGGATTGTGGCCGCTTTGACCGCCTCGCTGGGTGACCTGCCAGGGGTTGGCACCGTCGAGGTCAGGTGCCGCGATGAGCGTTGGGATAGTCCGGCGGGCCCCAGCTTGGTGAGAAGGCCCAATGACCTGTCGGTCTACACGGTCGAGACCGACGCCGTGGTGCGCAGAGGGCCCGGTGATGTGACAGAGCCGGTGGCAGGGTTCGATCCACCAGCCGTCGAGGCGCTGACCACGTTGACCGTGGCTGTTGACGCCGCCGCGTTGGCCGGCCTGGACACTGAGGGCCGTGTCCTACTCCTCCGCCCCGACGATGCCGCCGCCCACGTGGTGACCGGTGACTCCGGTGGCGTAGCGCCCGCCTTCGATGCCTCCGGCAGGCTGTGGATCGGATTGGGGAGCGGATCTGCGGGGGCAATAGCGTCGGTGTCGATTGATGGCTCGGCCGCCACCGTGGCAGCCGATTGGCTGGCCGATGAGGCTTTGTTGGCTCTGGCACCGGCCCCGGACACCCGGCGCCTCCTGGTCATCTCCCAAGATGACACCAGCGCAGTCCGTGTCCGGTTGGCGGCGATAGGCCGCGACCCGTGGGGCGTCCCGGTCGAGTTGGGTGAACCGACCCTGA
>JAIRRT010000092.1 GCA_031255835.1 Bifidobacteriaceae bacterium
CGCCCAGCGCCGACTCCACCGGCACCAAATTGGTGCCTTACGAGCGCACCGACCCCGACCAAAACCCGAGGTCAGCGAACCACGCCTTGCTAAAGCGGTGCAAGCTGACCCAACCTAGGGCCCCGGTGTCGCCCCGGCGGAGGTGACCAAGCAGCAACCCCGTGAGCTGGGGGATCTAGGTAGCACCCAGATCCCCCAGCTCCGTTGGGCTGGGGCGGCGTGTGCTGGGCGTGCTTCGTGCCACAATGGCCGGCATGGGTTTGTATGCGGTCAACTACGAGTATGTGGACGATCCCGCGCGGCTGGCCGAGGTGAGGCCCGCCCACCGGCTGCACCTGGAGCAGCTGTTCAAGTCGGGGTCGCTGATCGCCTCGGGTCCCCTGGGCGGTGTGGGCGCTGAGGAAGCCCCGCGTCCAGCGGGGGCGTTGCTGATTGTCGAAGCGAACTACCCCGACGAGGCGCTCGAAATCCTCGACGCCGATCCCTTCTGGATTGCCGGCCTAATCACCCACCGCGACGCCCGAGCCTGGACCCTAATCTACGGCGCCTTCTCCCCGCCCCCCACCACCCCATAACAACCCCAACTGCTCAGCTGGAGACCTTCGTGGTTGCGGCGCCTTGTTTGATTGTGCGGATAATCCATACGCCTAGGACGGCGGAGGAAAGCGCGCCCACCAGGGCGCATGCTGAATCGACAAAGGCCGGCATCGGGAATGAGCCGCCAGGAGTAGTGGTCAACAGGGTGATGATTCCCCATGCGGCGGCGGCAAAATCGGCACCCGCCACGACGTAGTGGATTCCCGTCTTGTAGAGCATGCCGATGGGGATGAAGTGCAGCCCGACAATCAGCAAAACAACGGGCACTATGTACACATACTGGCCAAGGATCGCCAACACGGCTGCGCCCACACCGATGGCGCACCCCTGGAGGGTGAAGACGATGTCCCACTTCTTGGCGGCGCTGTCCTTCCCGGCACCTCCTGCGCCAGAAGGGTCCTCGTCAACTATCGCCGCCACAATGCGGGCGCATTTGATGGACCTGACCAGCAACCATACGGCGAATCCAACAAGTGCAGCGCCCACCGCAATGGGGACGATGCCGGGAAACACCTCCCCATGCAGGGCCCAAAACACCATGAAGCCCGTCCAGAACGCGGTGAAGAATGCCAACATGAATGAGGTTTGCGACAGGTTCTTCAACGCGGTGGGTGAGTGAAGTTGGTTCGTATCAGGATTGGGGCGTGGAGCGTCCATACGCCCAAGGCTAGCCTGCCTGCGCCCGCACGCCTACCGCCAGCCCGCCGGACCAGCCCACCTCACTACCCAACCGCCGCGATCAATCGGGCAACGTCCCTGGCCAGACCTTCTCCGCGTTCGGCGTCGATTACGGCATCGTGCAGGATCTGGGAGTAGACCAGGGAGAGGAGGGCGCGGGCGAGGGAAGGAGCCAGATCCTCCGCGGCCGTACGCGAAAGCCCCCTGCTGCCGGCCAGCCAGTTGACGGCGTATTCGCGCAGCATCGCCAGGGCTCGGCCATAGACCTCGTTGGCCGTCCCGCGCACCTGCGGGTTGGTAGCGGCCTCGCCCCAGCACTGGGCGATCAGTCCGGCGGGCACCTCACCTGCGGCAACGCGCTCGGCTATCAGCCCAATCACCTGGTCCGGATCCGGAGGTGCGTCCGCGGCAGCGAGGTCCCGCACTCCGTCAAGAACGGTGTCGATGGCGGAGCGCGCCACATGAGCAATGATCTCGTCTTTCCCAGCAAAATGCGTATAAATCGCTCCCGCAGACAGCCCTGAGGCCTCAATTATGTTCGCCATCGACGTCGAGTGAATGCCACGTCGCGAGAACTCCGCAACCGCCGCGCGCGCAATCTGCCCGCGCCTCCCCGCCATGTGCGCCTCGCTCATTCTCGCCACGCGACCACCCTCCTCATATCCGTGCCTGCCGTATTCCAGGCGCATATTATCGCGCAAGTGGACGATGCCGCACCACGCCAAACCCGCGCGCCGTCACCTAGGCGCATTGCCGGCATCGGACGCGACAAAGGAATGTGCATTCCTGGCACCCGCGCGGCCGAGCAGAATGAGCGCAAAGGCGGCGGCCGCCCAGGCGGCGAGAATCCACCACAGGTGTGCGGTTGCGGCGTCGGGGAAATAGCTGATTGACCTGCTCAGCGTCGAGGTTGCGCCGGGAATGAGCCACTGCCCAATCTCCCCGACTCCCGCCGGCAAGAATTGATAGGGAACAGCAAATGCGGCCCAAGGCATCGCCGCGAAGAGGGTCACCAATGCCGCGAGCCCAATCCCAGGTTTGCCGAGCACAGAATGCAGGCCCGCAAACAGCCCGGCGGTCGCGGCGAGCGAAAGGGAAAGCGCCAGCCACACCGCGCCGAACGGACCGGGGAAAACCTCCAGCCAGGGCCCCAGAACCAGCCCAGCCAACAGGCCACCAACCGCCCCGAACCCGAGCACCGAACTGATGCGCCGGCATCGTCCGCGGACAGTGAGCGCCAGTGCGATCCCGGCGAGCAGCGCGCCAATGGTCAGCGGGATGCCCGCGGTGGTCAGCCCGATTCCGTTCGGGTCGCCACCGGAGTAAGGGGCCAGGTCAGTAACGGTTACCTCGGGCAGAGAAGCCGGGATCATGCCGACGATGCCGGCCGGATCCCCCTGCGGAGGGGCAGCGGCGATCCCCTCTCGCACGGCCGCGAACGCCTGGGAGGCGAGCATGGCGCGCAGTTGGGCGGTGAGCTGGGACATCATCGCGCTTGGGACCTGGCCGCTTGCCGAGGCCGTCAGCAACTCGGGTGCGGGTTGGGCGAGCACGATGGCGCCTATCGAGTCCCGGGCCTGGACCCGCGCGATGGCGGCCGCGCGGTCCTGTACGGGGGTGATCTCGATGCCAGGGGGCATGGATTGCTCGGCCGCCTGGGCGAATTGGCTGATCAGCTCCGGATCCCCGGTCACGGCGATGGACAGTCCGGCAGGCTTGGCCTTGGCTCCGGGCCACGCGAACGCGGCGGCGAGCAGCGCAACCACGATGGCGATGACCCCGGCAATTGCTGCGACCCGGCCCCAGGGGGTCGGGGTGCGGGAGGCGGTGTGGGTGCTGGTTGGGGTGGGCTCGGCGGGTGTGCTGGCGGGTTGGTGGGTCATGAGGTCCTCCTAGGTTGATGGTTCAGAGAACGAATGTTCGTTCACCCTACCACCGATCTGCCTCCCGCGAGCTGTTTCGCGCGTCCAAGGTGCCTTCACCCCGAAGCCCATCCATGCGGCGAGCGAGTGATCCGGGGCGGAGCGGAGGTGCTGGGGCGCGAGAGTGGCGTGATGTGGCATGATGGCGGGTCCTGATACCTGTAGGAGGTGCCGTGGACGGCAAATGGCGCCGGACGGTCACGCTTTTTCTCACCGGTCAAGCGATCACTCTGTTCGGCACGATGATCACTGGTCATGCGATCACCTGGTATGTAACCCTGCGCGCGCAATCCGGGTCGCTGCTGACCCTGTTCGCGGTGGCGACGATGGTGCCGATGGCGCTGGCCTCGCCGTTTGGAGGCGTGTGGGCTGACCGCTACAACCGCAAATACCTCATCAACTTGGTCGATGGCGCAATTGCGCTAGTTACATTGGCTATGGCGCTGGCATTCTCGGCGGGCTTCGAATGGATCAGCTTGCTGTTCGTGTGCGCGGTGGTCAGGGGCCTTGGCCAAGGTATTCAGATGCCAACAGTAACCGCGTTGATCCCGGACATAGTGCCGGCCGAGCACTTGGTGAAGGTCAACGGCTTCAACGCCTCAATTCAGTCGCTGTCCATGTTCGCCTCGCCCATGCTTGCCGCTGCATTGCTCAGCTTCTTCCCAATCCAAGTGTTGATGTACCTGGATGTGGTGACTGCGGCAATCGGGATTAGCATCGTCGGCTTCTTTGTTCACACGCACACTGGAATGCGTCGGCACCGAGCAGAGGCAACCCAAGGAAAGCCGGGATTCTGGCCTGAACTGCGGGCCGGACTGAGTTACATCAGGCATCACGCGTTCGCGCTGGCGTTCACTGTGATCGGGATTGTCTTCGGGGTCCTCGCCTCGCCGGCGTCGCTCTTGACGCCGCTGCAGGTCACCAGGCAGTTCGGCGCAGACCCGTGGCGACTGGGCGCCATCGAGGTGGCTTTCGCAATCGGAATGCTTGCCGGCGGAGTGGTCATGGGCATATGGGGCGGGCTGAAGAACCGCGCGGCAACCATGGCTCTGGCGTCCATCATGTTTGGCGGCGGAGTGATTGGCCTAGGAGTGCTGGGCAATTTCTGGGTATACCTCTCGTTCATGGCTTTTGTCGGCGTGTCAATGCCCATCTTCAACGCGCCGTCGATGGCGGTGATGCAGTCGCGGATTGATCCGGACTTCATGGGTCGAGTGTTCTCCGTATTGACTATGACAGGTGCACTAGCGATGCCCGCGGGAATGGTCGTCTTCGGCCCGATGGCGGACGCAGTCGATATCCGCTGGCTCCTAATCGGCACCGGTATCGCGATCCTATCCCTAGCCCTAGTATTCCGCTTCAACAAAGCCGTCCGAGAAGCCGGCCGCCCCCCCGAACCCACCAAAGCAGCAGCCCCAGAGCTCTAAAGGAGCGCCGATGGCGCACAATACCTTCCGACATCGGCGGCCGGCAGGCGTCATCGGGCAACTTCTCAAGAAGCTTCCCGACCCACCACACAACTGGAGGTGACCATGACCAGGTTCAATGCCACGGTGCGTGTGAGGGTCAGCGCGCGGTGCGTGTCAGGGTCAATGGGACCTGCGTGTCAGGGTCAGTGCGATCTGCGTGTCAGGGTGAACGCGCTGGTCAACGGGCATGCTAGTCTCTTGGTGTGACGTCATACATCGAGCGAACCGTGGACCCTGTGTTGCGGCGTCTGTTCGCGTCCCTGCCGGTCCTCAGCATCACCGGGCCGCGGGCTTGCGGAAAGACCACTACCGCCATGCGTTTGGTTCCCACAGTGATCCGGCTCGACAACTCTCGGGTGGCTCAGTCGTTTCGCGACGACCCAGACGCCGCCCTGAGGCTGATTGATGAGCCCGCGGTGTTGGACGAATGGCAAGAAGTCGACGGACTATTGGGTGCTGTCAAGCGTGCGGTGGACCAGGACTCGCGTCCTGGCCGATTCATTCTGACAGGCAGTGTCACAGCTGAGAACCGCGTAGCGACATGGCCGGCTACCGGCAGGGTGGTGGACGTGCCGATGGAGGGCTTCACGGTCCAAGAAGTTCTCGGCCGCCCTTATGGAACCTCATTGGCGGACCGACTGTTGAAACCATCTGTCGAGAGCTTTGTTGGGGCCGAGCCGCTCTCGTCGGCGCTCGATCTGGGCGACTATCTCGGTCTGGCATTGAGGGGCACTCTTCCCAGTGCCGTGCTTATTGATGATCCAATGGCCAGAACGGCGTGGCTACGCGGATACCTCGACAATGTGATTCGACGGGACATTCCCCAGGAGGCTGGCGGAATAGATCCTGCTCGCCTTGGCGTGTATATAGAGGCACTGGCAACTACCTCGGCTGAAGTCGTGGAAGACAAGACACTGTATGATTCCGCGGGAATCGCCAAGGCGACCGCAAGGGCCTATGACCACCTTCTTTCGCGGGCGTTCATATCTCACGTTGTTCCAGCCTGGTCATCAAACAGATTGAAGCGACTGGTCCAGCGCCCAAAACGGTATTTGTTGGACGCGTCTTTGGTAGCCGCGGCCCTAGGCGCAGACCTGCGGGAGATCCTGCTCGATGCTCCGCTACTGGGCCGAGTCATGGAGACCTTTGTAGCGGGGCAGGTGCGTGCGGCGCTCGGCGCGGGGCAGCGGCCGGCACGGCTGTTCCACCTGCGCACAGAAGCGGGACGCCATGAGGTTGACATCGTTGTGGCTTTCCCCGGCGGCAAGGTCGCCGGTATAGAGGTGAAGTCGACAGGCCGAGTATCGAGTGGCGACGCACGGCATTTGGAGTGGATGCGTGATGGACTTGGGGACCGGTTCACGGCCGGCGTGGTGCTGCATACGGGTCCCGCGCCATCGGCCATCTCTGATCGCGTGTTCGCTGCACCAATCTCTACCCTTTGGGCCCCGGCGTCCTGACCAGGCGGTCTGCGGGCTTGTCGCCGTCGCGAGCTCCCATGCGGATCAGCTCGGTTTGGGCAGTTGCGGTTGGCGATGCCGGCCGACCCCTTGTGTTGCAGGGGGTGGCGGGGGTGAGGTGGGTAGGGTTGTGGGACGTGGAGCTGATGGTGTCCGATGCCGTGTGGATGGGGGCTCAGGTTTGGCTGCGGCTTGAAAGTCAGGCGGGTGGCGGGGCCGGTGTTGCCGGGACGGTGTGTAGCATCCTTCTGCTGGTTGCGCTGGTTTGCTGGCCGGTGATGGGACAGGTGCGGCGGGGGTTTGTTGAGAGGACCAGCGCACGAGTGGCGCAGCTGTGGAGGATCAATCAGGAGTTCGCCGGAGATGCGGCTCGGAATCTTGCTGTGCGGCTGCACCACGACGCTTCATCGCTGCGCCAATTCAGGTCGATCCAAGCCGAGACGATTGCCAACGGAAGAAGCGCCGAGTGGGAGCCGCTGGTGGCTTTGGTGCGCAGGGGCCGCTGGGCAGCGACAGAATACAACCGAAGATTTGCTGAGCTGGAAGGGACTCCGAACCAAGTCACTGAATATCCCTGGTTCATACGGGAGAAAGGTTACGCGAGAGTGGAGCGCCACGTCCTTTCCAAACTCCACCTCAAGTTCAATACCGACTGCGCTGTGTTTGTATCATGGCAGTATGTCAGCCCGCAGGGACGCAATCGATACGAAGCCAACAAGACGCTCACATTCGAAGACCTCGAGGCCCTGCTTGTCCAATTGGACAAACAACAACGATACAGAATGAGCGCCCAATACGAGCGCTCCTTGATGACACCGAGCATGCGGGCCGACATCCTCAGGCGAGACGGTTATCGCTGTATCAAGTGTGGAGCAACGGCCCAGCAGGGTGCGGAACTGCACATCGACCACATTCGCCCGGTTTCCATGGGCGGCGCAACAACCCCGGAAAACCTCCAGACCCTATGCGCCCCCTGCAACACAGGCAAAGGAAACCGCTTCATCGGATAACCCACCCACCGGTGGTCCGGGCCAGTGTCCAAGCGACCACAAATACTCAAGACGGGGGGAAACTCACAGGTGAAGAGCAGGTTTTGGCAGTTCCAGTCCACATCGGGGCAGTACCCATCGGGCGGGGGTGCGGGGGTGCGGGTGGTTTATTGGGTGGCTGCTCGGTGGGTGACTATTTCTCGGATCAGGTCTACCGGGAGGGGCTTGTCCAGGGGGAACTGGATGGCGCCTTTGGACGTCTTGTATTCCTTGAGCTTGTCGCGGAAAGCCGCTACGCCATCGGGCTGGGGATAGAAGCCGATGTGCTTCTCGTATGCGGCGTAGTGAACGAACCACTTGCCTTGGAGATCGAAGGTTGGCATCCGCATGCAGATCCGCTCGGTCGCCGTCGGAGCGACCTCTCGAACAATCTGGCGTATCGCGTTAAGGCGCTGAGAAACATGCGCCGGGAAACCCGCAATGTAGGCGTCGACTTCGCTGACCGCAGAACCATCCATGAGACCCACCCTCCCACACCCGGCGCCCTGCACCATCGCCTGACACGGCCCAAGCGCTCCGAGCCCCTGGGCATGTCGGCCGGAAGTGACCATTTTCAGGTGAGGCTGAGGCCACACCCACAAAAGTGGTCAGTTTGATCAGCGGCGCAAACCCCCGGCCGGCACCGGCGTGCTCAGCGCCGAACCTGGCCCGGCCCGAAGTGACCACTTCTCCAGCTAGGTGGGGCGATATCAATCAACGGGGTCAGTTTGGTCATGGGTGGAGGTGTTCGCTTTTTGTTCTTGTCCGTACTTCTTTTCGAACGCTCTCTCGTCCGCGTACAGGATCCCGCCAAGTTCGAGGTAGTGGCTGCCTTCTTCAGATTCGAAGTCGAAGTCATCGTCGTTGATGCCGGGCGGTTGCTCAACCAATACCAATGGATCAGCCTTGATGCGGCCCGCGTCCACGTCGTCTTGCAGCGTCGGGTCACCCTCTAACAGACGCCTGAAATACTCTTCGTGGAAGATGGGACATGCTTCGATCACGCTCCCCAGCACCGCGGCCTCAGTCTTCAACGGAATCAGCGCGTGAGGCCCTGGTCCCCCACCAGCGTTCACATCGACCGCAACATCGACCAACCCAGGCAGCCCATTCTCGCGGGCGCACGCGATCCAATCATTCGCAGCATCCACCCTTCCCTGCAAGAACGCAGCCGCCTCACCTGGATCCTGCTCGAGATAAGCCGTCGGATTCGTGTAGCCCGACGACT
>JAIRRT010000117.1 GCA_031255835.1 Bifidobacteriaceae bacterium
ATCTCAGACCCCACAATCCGAGAACGGCAGCCGCGCAAAGCTGCGCCCCAGATTCCAAGAAACCACAACCCGAGACTACCGCCCCCACCAACCCCTTCGGTCACCCAGCCAGTGCAAGGAAAGGTCGGCCGGAGAACCCAACGTAGACATAAGTCTACTCACCCTGTAGGCTGGCCAGATGACCGCTGAGCCTGCAGAGGTACCTCTGATCACCGTCGGGCAGCTGAGACAGAATCCGTCGCAGATGATCCACGAGGTGCGCCAAGGGCGCTCGTACGTCCTGACTGACCGTGGTGTGCCAACCGCGCGCATAGTTCCCTTCCAGCCCGATGCCGCACCTGTGCCTTTGTCAACGGTGCTTGCACTGATCAACCTGCCGCCTGACGCGGCCTGGGATGAGGATCGGCGAGGATTTCGCGAAGGGTTTGACCTGGCCGATCCCTGGGACGGAGCAGCCGAATGAGGGTTGTGCTCGACACCAACATCCTCATCGGTGCGGAAATCCAACCAGCCCAGGCAGAGCGCTTCGAGGGCTTTGTCACCGCGATCTCATATGCGGAATTGGCGTTCGGTTTGGCATCCCCAAGCCTGCCTACCGCCGAGCGCGTCATCCGAGAGGACCGCCTGGCTCGCATCCGGGAGGCATTTGGACCGGGACTGCCGTTCGACGATGCCGCGGCCCAGTCCTATGGATTGCTCACCCAGCTGATCCTGGGCACCGGTGGCTCGGTCAGGGGCAGGCAGGTGGACCTGATGATCGCCGCCATCGCCCACTCCCACCGCATGCCAGTCCTGACTCGCGACACCACCGGATTCGCAGGAATAGACCCCCTAGTCCAGGTGATGGCTCCCTGATGTGGGGGTGTGGCGCCGGGGGAGCCGGGGTTGGCGGCTGGGGCGAGGATGATGGGGCGGCGGCAGATTGCGCACGCGGAGTGCGGCAGATTGCGCACGCAACCTGCGGCAGATCGGGCATTCGGGGGGAGGCGGGGTGCTGGTGGGGTGCCTTAACAGGCGTGGGTGTGTAGCAGGAGTCGAGCAGGTAGATCCTGGCGCGGAGTTTTGGGTTCCCGTTGTTTCCGGCTTGCGGCTAGGGGATTAGGCGGGTTTTTGGGGATTGGGTGGATTGGTCGGTTGGGGGGAAGGTGGGGGTTGGGGTGATTCTTAGGGTTTGGATTCTGGGGGTGTGTTCTGGGGTTAGGAGGATCTCTATGCGCAGTGGGGTCCGCTCGGCCGGGAGGGTCCACCAGATGTGAGCTTCGGACTTGGCTTGGATGGTCCCGGCTCGGGCTGCACCCTCGCCGCTGGCCGTGCTTCCGGCTCGGCCAGCGGTATCGCCCGGAACCGAACCACCGCTGTGACCTGCTGCATCGCCTGCACCGGGGCCGGGGCCCTCGCTTGTAGCCTCACCAGCCGGCGCGGTGGAGCTGGGGGCCGCGCCCTCGCTGGCAGCCTCACCAGCCGGCGCGGCGGAGCTGGGGGCCGCGCCCTCGCTTGTAGCCTCACCGGCTGGCGCGCTGGTTAAGGGGCCGGTGATCTGGAGGGATTTTGCAAGGGCTTGGCGGCGGTCGGGGAGGGGTTGGTCGGCGTCTACGTTCTCGGCGTAGATCGGGAGGTCGAAGGGGTCGCGGCCGGCTAGGAGTTCGGCGTTGATTAGGTCGCGGTAGTGCAGGGCCTCGGGCCAGGGGCGGATGGACCGGGCTACGGCGCCGGCCTCGGCTAGAACCACGCGCAGCACTCGGGCGGCGATGGTTGAGGAGTGGGCGTAACGCCCGTTTGCCAGCACAATCACGCCTATGCCTGAGTCAAGGTGCCAGCGCATCGCTGTGCCGAACCCTGGGTATCCGCCGGAGTGGTGGGCCATGTCGCCCAGCGTTGGATCGTGCTCCAGCATCAAGCCGTAGCCGTAGGAAGCGATGGAGCTCCCCTCCGCAACTGTCAGGCGTCCGCGCGAAGAACCCTGGCGGATGATCGGGGCTACTGCCGCATGCGAGATGGCCATGTCGCGGCGCGAGGCGGTGGACAAGACTGATGGGACGGCATCGTCGGTGGGAGGGTGGGCTGCGGCTAGCCAGTTTACCCACTTGGACATATCTTCTACGTTGCTCAGCAGGCCACCAATTGGCGAGAATGCACCTGGTCCGGAGAATGGAACTGGCACCCATTGACCTTGCCTATCGCAATATCCAGTTGCCCTCAAAGACGCCGGCACAGCCGCATAGTCATAATAGGTTCGGTGCAGTCCCAGGGGCTCCAACAAATGGCGTTCAACAAACTCGATGAACGGCATTTCGCTGAGCCGCTCCACCACCAACCCGAGCAAAGCGTAGCCTGCGTTGGAGTACTCGAACCGCACTCCCGGCGCGCTGACCAGGCGAAACCCTTCCCGGACAACCTGCTGGAACTCGGCGGCCGGCATCGATTCGAGGCGGTCGGCCCAGGGGTCGTCAACCGGCAACCCGGAGGTCATCGCCAGCAAATGCGCCAAATTGATATCGGGAGAATCGGCCGAATACCGCGCCATTCGCGCCATTGACGGAACATAGTCTGCCGCTGGATCGGTTATCCGCAATTCACCTGCCTCGGCCAGCATCAAAATAGCTGCTGCCGTGAAACTCTTCGACATTGAAGCGATCCGAAATACCGTCGATGACGTCGGCAAGCCAGCCCCAATTGCCGCCGCCCCGCAACCGCCGCTCGCCACCAACCCGTCCCGCGTCGTGATACCCCAGGCCGCGCCCGGAGCGTTGCGCTCGGCCACCAAGGCTCCCACCAGCCGCTCCACCTCGGCCAGCAACGCCTCACTTGGCGTCCACTCGCCAACCGGCCCGCGCCGCGCCTCCACCTCGTTCACATCCATGGTCTGCCGTCCTTTCGCTCGCCTATTCGCGCCCAGCGCCACGCAGCCAACCCGCCCCGCGCAGCCAACCCGCGCCGAGGGCAAACGTCGCCACCGCGTCAGCCGTTGCCGCCTGAAGCAGCTCGCTGGCCTGGGCCATCAGTTGATCGGCAGTGCGCGGACCATCGGCTATAGAACGCATCCCGACGATTCCGCTCCCCGCCAACTCATCCCGCCTCACCTTGACCGCCCCAGCCACCACCAGCACCGGAACCCGGGCCTGATGCGCCAACGCACCGAGCGTGCCCACAACCTTGCCCGAAAGCGACTGCGAATCGAACGATCCCTCGCCGGTCAACACCAAATCAGCCCTGCCCAACTGGTCGCTCAACCCCACCGCGTCAGCGATCAGAGCCGCGCCGGGCACCAGCTCAGCGCCAAACGCCGCCACCAGCCCGGCTGGCAGCCCGCCGGCCGCGCCCATCCCCGGCGCGTCGCCATCCAGCGGCCCCACATCGCGGGCAAGCACCTCGGCAAAGTGCGCCAACCCCTCGTCCAATATCGCCACATCCTGCGGCGCCGCCCCCTTCTGCGGCCCAAACACAGCCGCCGCCCCCCGCGGCCCAGTCAGCGGATTATCGACGTCGCAGGCCAACTGCCACCTCGCGGCGCGCGCCGCATCGCTCAGCCCGCCCAGGTCAATCCGGTCGATCTGCCGCAGGGCGGACCCGCCATCGTCGACCTCACTGCCGCGGGTGTCGAGCAGGCGGGCGCCCAGCGCGCGCAGCACCCCGGCACCGCCATCCGTGCAAGCCGACCCACCCAGCCCAAGCAGGATCCTGCGCGCCCCCCGCTCCAACGCATCGCGAATCACCAGGCCAGTTCCGCGGCTGGACGCGACCAGCGGAGACAGGTGGTCCGCCACCTGAGGCAGTCCGCTGGCCTGAGCCACCTCGACGATGCCGCACCCCGCCTCATCAAGTGCGTACCGGGCGGTGCATGGCCGGCCTATCGCGTCGATGGTGGCGACGGAGTGCACCTCCACCTTTCCGCCTTGCCCCTGGAGGCCACTCAACGCCTCCACCGTCCCCTCTCCGCCATCGGCCATCGGGTAAATGCCCAGGTCAGCGGCAGGCAGGACGGCGCGCACTGCGGCGGCCATAGCGCTGGAGGCCTCGGTGGCGCTGAGCGATCCCTTGAACGAATCGGGCGCCACAATCACAAGCCGCCCCTCCGCTGGATCATCCGCGCGCCCGGCGCCTGCCGCCGGCTCCCACGGTTCGCGCCCGCCAGCCGGCTCACCCACCCGCGTGCCACGCATTGTCCGTAGGCCCGGCGCTATGCGGTGAGGTTTGCCGCGAGGCCCGCCGGTTGGTTTTCCGATGCCGTCAGCCAATCGAGCCATTCGTCAATTCCAACCCCCGTCTTGGCCGACGCCGAGATGACCCGCGCCGTGGGATTGACCGCCGCCAGATTTGCCAGGAAAGCCCCGGAATCGAAGTCGAGATACGGCAACAAATCGACCTTGTTCACCACTACGGCCTCAACCACCTTGAACATCACCGGGTATTTCAGCGGCTTGTCCTCACCCTCGGTCACCGAGAAAACCATCGCTTTGCGATGCGCCCCAACATCGAACTCGGCCGGGCACACCAGATTCCCGACGTTCTCAATCAGCAGCAAATCGAGCGCTTCCAAATCCAGATCACGCAGCGCCCGAGCCACCATCGGCGCGTCCAAATGGCACTCCCCGCCAAACCCGTTTCCGGTGTTGAGAAGCGCCACCTGATCCGCCAGCCCCCGCAACCGGTCCGCATCAATGGCAGTTTCGATATCCCCCTCGACGATGCCGGCCCTCACCCTGGCGCCCCCGCTCGCCTCCGCGCGCTGCCGCAGCGCCTTGAGTGTTGCCGCCAGCAGGGTGGTCTTGCCGGCGCCGGGCGAGGACATGATGTTGACGGCGGTGACGCCGGCTGCATCGAAGGCGGCCCGGTTGGCGGCTGCGGCGGCATCGTTCTCCGAAAAGATCCGCTCCAGCACCTCGACTCGCTCCACCTCGGTGCCGTAGCCCGAATGGTCGCCAACCCACTGGCTCGGCTCCTCGCCGTGGGGGTGAGAGTGGGCGTGGTCAGCCCCGTCCCCATGGGAGTGCCCCACCCCGTCATCATGCGAATGGGAATGCCCCTGTTCGCCATCGCGGGAGTGCCCAGCCACGTCATCGTGGGAATGGGAGTGAACTGTTCCGTCATCGTGGCGGTGGAATCGCCCCATCGCGCTGCCTCCTATCAATCCGCCGCAAGACTACTCGCGCGGGGTCCTGGCTTCGCGACATCCACGGCGCGGACGGTGAACTCCTCGCCAGCCACCACGTGCAGCGCCGCACCGCCGCAAGCCGGGCAGGCCGGCGGGACAAAGAAGTCGAACTCGGACACCGCACGGCAACTCGCGCACTCGACGGCCCCGGCAATAGTGCGGACCAGCAGTTTGGAGCCATCCAGCGCAGTGCCCTGGACCACAATGCCCCAGCAGTAGACCATGCTCTCCGGCACGGCCTGGCGCAATTGGCCAACATCGATGTGAACCGCAACCACGGGCCGGTCAGGCACGGCTTGGCGCACAATTCGATAGATCGACTGGCACAGCGACAGCTCATGCATCCCAGCCAGCCTCCTTCGCCAACCCAACCCAACCCCAAACCCAACACCGCCCAGCATGGCCGGTCCCCACTCGCGGCGCCAGTTGCGATTGCCGGTGGGGCGCAACTTAGGGCAGACTTACTAGGCCGTCTATTGTTGTCCAGCCGGCCTGATCACGGAAGGTGCCCCGCTCCTTGGTTCCAAGCCATCCCGCCCCATCCGGCCGCGGTGCGCCAATCGGCATCGTCCTGGTCAATTTGGGCACCCCTGCTCAGCCAAAACCGCAGGCTGTGCGACGTTTTTTGCGCGAGTTCCTGAGTGACAAGCGGGTTGTCGAGGCGCCGGCCCTACCCTGGCGGGTCTGCCTGGAACTGTGCATCCTGCCAATCCGCTCGCGCCGCTCCGCCGCCAAGTACTCCCAGGTCTGGTACCCCGAGGGCTCGCCCATCCTGGTCCACACCCGGGCCCAAGCCGACGCCCTCCAGGCTGACCTGGGCGAGCACTTCGCAGTCCGCGCGGCCATGCGCTACGGCGAGCCGTCCATCAGCGCCGAGCTGGACTCCCTGGCCCAGGCCGGAGTCAGCCAGGTGCTCATCCTGCCGATGTATCCACAGTTCTCCGGCACCACCGTCGCCACCATCTACGATGCCGTAGCCCAGCACTACCGCAGCCGTCGCGACCAGCCAGAATTGCGCTTTGTGCGGTCCTTCCCCACCGATCCGAACTACATCGAGGCGCTCGCCCAGCGGATCGAGGCCACGTGGGCCGCCGCCTCCCGCCCCGACTTCGCCGCAGGTGACAAGCTCATTTTGTCCTTCCACGGCATCCCCCAATCGATGGTCCGCGCCGGAGACCCCTACCACGGCGAATGCCAGGCCACCGCCGCCGCCCTGCGCGCCCGGCTCGGCCTTGAAGAGGCACAATGCCTGACCACTTTCCAATCGAAGTTCGGCCCCTCACCCTGGCTGGAGCCCGCCACAATCGACACGGTCACCGCCGCCGGCCAAGCCGGAGCGGGCCGGATCGACGTGGTCTGCCCTGGATTCACCGCGGACTGCCTGGAAACCCTGGAAGAAATCGACCTGCTCAACCGCGAAGCCTTCACCCAGGCCGGCGGCGGCCGCTTTGTCCGCATACCATGCCTGAACGCCGAGAAACCCTGGATCGCGTCCCTCAGCGCCCTAGTCCGCCGTCAAACCACAGACTGGATCGCTGCACGATGACGTCCCATAACTGACGTTTCAACCATTGCCTTCGGCGTGCCGTCACCCTGGTGACAAAGCTGCCCCCATACGCTGGTGCCTGTGAGTACCCTGATGCATCCGGTGGGACCGGAACCGGCTGCCGTGTACTGGCGCCGCCGGGCACTGGTGGCTGGGGGCGCCGTAGTCCTGCTCGTAATACTTGTCATGATCATCAAGGCAGCGGCTGGCGGCGGTAGCGAAGCCCCGAAGGCCAACACGCGCTCAAATGATGCCGTGCCAACGTTGAGCGGCAGCCCGTCCCCGATAGAAGAAACGCCCTTCTGCACTCAGGCCGACATCGAAGTCGAAGCTGAGGCCACAGATTCCACGTTCCCCGCCCCTGCCAAACCGACGTTCACTGTGGCGGTGCGCAACAAGGGCATCATCAAATGCGTCATAGATCCGGCTTCGGTCAACGTCCACATCACCTCGGGCGATGACCGGATTTTCGATTCAGGTGACAACTGCGATGTCGCAGGTGAAGGCCAGGAACCTCCAGCTAACACCGAATCTGAAACCGAACCCGACACAGGCGCCACCCAGTCCGATGAAGAGTTGCTTGACGAACTCGATGGCGCTGAGGTTGAGACGACAGTGGACCCGATCGAACCAGCCGATGATGCCGGCCTGACCAGCGCTGATGCGCTTTCTGGGCTGACACCGCCGGCCAGCTCGCAGGTTGTGCTGCTTGAGCCGGGTTCCACCGAGCCGATTTTGGTGCCATGGACCAGGGAGCGGTCAGCTCCGTCCTGCGAGGACTACCTGCTGACCACACCGGGCAACGGCACCTATCACGCAGTGTTCACCGTTGCTGGTGTTGCCTCCAACGATGTCGTATTCGAGTTGAGCTAGCCCCCAACCCCAGAACGGGAACCTAGACCAGGAGCCCCCGGCGTCGTGCCGGGGGCCTGAACCATGAAGCTGGGAACCCCCGGTCCAGAACCGGAACCCAAACCCAGCGTCTGCCCAGAGCCAAGGCCCCGGCCGAGCAGTGAAAACCCCCAGTCCGGCGCTGGGCACCCGAGCCCAGGCGCCGGACTGGGGAAACCCCAGCCCTAGTGCATCTGCCTGTCGCGGCGGCGCTTAGTGATCAGCAGCACCAACCCGGTCAGCAGCAGTCCCAGCGCCGTGCCTGCAGCAGGAATTGCTCCGCTGGTCAGGCCGGTCTTGGACAGTGTCGGCTGGAGGACCGGATCGCCCGGCGCAGTGACCGTCACTGTCTCGGTTGGACCCGGGACCGGGCTGGCCACATGCGTGGGCACCACAACGGTCGAAACCGGCGTTGGCGTGACCGAGATGGTCGGCGATGGCGACGGCTGTACAGCCTCGATCACATCGAAGTCGGCCGGACCGGCCTTGCCGGACAGCGGGCCAGTCGCATCAGCCTTGTGGGCGCCAAGCTCAAACTCGGCCGGAACCTTGAACGTGAACACGGCGTTGCCAGCCGGACCGGCCACTGCCGTACCCAAGTCAAGCGGCGTCGAGTGGACGATGGCGTGGACCGTCTCACCGGGCTGGAAGTTGACAACCCGAACGGTCTGATCCTCACCATGGTGCAACTCGGGCTGGTCGACAGTGATGCGCGGTTGGCCCACGCGCCACAACACCTGATCCGACACGTTGCCGTCATCGTCGGTTTGGGTGACCACGATCATCGTGCCCTCTTCGAGCGGCACCGGCGGCTTGAGCTTCCACGTGCCGTCCGGGCTGACCGAGGTTTCACCGACGGGCTCGCCGTCCTCGGTGACAACGGTGACCGTGTTGCCGGGCAGACCCTGGCCGGGAACCTGAGTGCCATCATTCGGCTCGACAGTGGGCGGCACCGGCGGCTCGGTGAACCGCACCTGATCGGAAGAATCCGCCCGCGCCCCGCCAATCGAGAACCGGACTGTTGCCGTTCCGACCTGCGTTGACGTGAGTCGAGCCGAGTAGGTGCCGTCGCCATTGTCAGTCATCGTGTCGAAGATGCCGCTCAAGCTCGCCCATCGCATGCCGGGCAAGTTGCTGGACAACGCGATGGTCAGACCGGCACCGTACTCGCCAAGGGGCTGGCCGGCATCGTCCATCACGGTGACTATGGCTATGGTCGAATCCGGCATTGCGTCGTTGCCGTTTGCCAGCAGAACCCGCGGTGCCTGGATCTCGATCAACGAGGTGGCCAGTGATGCGGGCCTGTGGGTGAAGACCGCCTGGCTGTTGGCACCAGAGGCCGGGTTGATGGTCACGGAGGCCAACTCGACTGCAATCTGCTTGACGCCGGGCCGGGTCGAGACAATCGACGCCCTATACAGGCCGTCGGAAGGAACCCTCGCCGGGTTGACCGCGGCAAACGAACCGATCACGACTCCCTCCGCCGGATCAGCAGAGGCTGACAGCTGGCTTGCCATGCCGGGCACACCATTGCCGTAAGCATCGCGGACGGTGACAGTGACGGTGTGGGCTGCTACGCCATCGGCCACCTTGTCACCGCGGCTGACCTCGAAGCTGGACCTGCCCTCATCCCAGGGACCTGGGTCGAACCCGAACACCAGATGGGTTGTGGTCCTGCTGGTTCCGGCCGGGCGGGCCGGAACAGCGATCCACCTGCTCGGCTGGGCGGGATCGGCAATCCTGGCCGAGAGCTCGACATCGCCGGCAACATCAGAGGTGAACCGCAACATCGCCTGGCCGTTTGCGTCGGTCTGGATGGGATCGCCACCAATCGAGGTGCCGTTCCGGCGGAAATCGACGCCCAGTCCGATCAGCGGATTGTGAGCCGGGGAGGCGTCGACAACCGTCACCAGAGCGGTGTGGATACCTTCCGGATCGGCTCCGCCAACAACTCGGCGCTCATTGTCCGTTCCGGTCAACACGCTCAGGTCCATATCGGCCTGCTGCAATGCGGTGAACTCGACGGACAGATCGCCAGACTCGGGCAACGGAACCGGGCCCGTTGAGCCAGGCAAGTCGATCAGCGCGGCATGGACCCAATAGGTTCCAGCAACCGTGGTGGTGAAGTCGGTCGAGGCGATGCCGCCTTCCACCGTCCGAGGCTCACGGGCTAGCTGGTCTGGACTGAACTCGACTGGGTTGCCGTCCGAGTCAACAACCCAGAAGCGCACAGTCTGACCCACCACCGCGTTCCCGCCCCTGTCCTTGACGGTCGCGGTAATGGTGACCATCTTGGTGACTTCCTGCTGGGTTGGGTTGACGCTCAAGGACGAGTTTGTCGGATCGGCCTGATCGGACCCGAACAAAGTGGTGTCCTTGCCGCTGGGCACCTGCAGGCCGAGTGGTAGGGCCGTTCCGTTGCTCTGCGCCAAGTCGACGCCAACCTTGAACGTCCCGGCCACCGTTGAGGTGATCGGCGCCAGGTACAGCCCAGGCTTCGCGCTGTCCTCAACGAACACACCGAACACCGGCCCGTTCTTGTCAAGACGCATATGGAGCAGATCGTCGATGCCGGTGCCTTGCAAATCGGCGTCAGCCAGGCCGGGAACCCCGACGCCCGAAGCGTCAGCCAGGAAGACTGACAGGGTTTGGCTGTCGCGGCCATTCGCTTTGACAGAAGCATCATCGGTCACCGTGAACCAGGAGGTCCCCAGCGCGGGCGGGCCGGTGATGAACTCGACTTGCACCTCACCTGAGCCTCGCGGCACGGTTTGGGTTACACCGTCCAGTCCCAGGATGGTGGCGTGAACTGTGTAGGTGCCCGGCACGCGTGAGGTGAAGTACAGGTCCGCCTCACCCTTGTCATTCGTGGGGGCAACGCCTTGCCATGCCGGATCAGTGATGGCTGGCACGGTGGAGAACATCACGGTGGCACCCTGAACCCAGTTGCCATCCTTGTCCATGGCGGTCACCCGCACGTGGTGTTCCTCGGCCATGACCTTCATTGGCACGGTGGTGATGGCCTCAAGCGTGGACCTCTCAGCAGAAACTGGTCCGGCGTCGAAGCGAACCCGTGATCCGCTGGGGCCCGGGGTCAGAGCCACGGTGCCCTTGAAGGAGACGGCGACGTTGCGCGCGGCGGCCACCGTGGAGGTGATGCGAGCCACATACACACCTGGGTTTTCGATTGGATCCTCTTCAAAGTCGCCGATGTCGAACGGCGGGGCTTCGGCATGCAGGAAGTCCTTTTGACCGGTCATTCCGTTGCCGGTGCCATCCAGGAGCGTGACTGTCACCTCGTGGAAGTCGTATCCAGTCGAGTTGCCGTTGGCGATCCGGATCCCGGTGGAGACGGAGAATGTGGCGCCATCGTCCGCCAACTCACCTGGCACGAATCGAACTGAGGTGGGAGAGCCAGTAGCTGGCGGAATCACATCACCAACCCGCACGGTTATGGCGTAGGTGGCAGCGCTGCGTGACGTGATCTCCGCAACGTACCGTCCATCAACACCATCCACGGCGGTGAACCTGCCAATGCTGGCCGGCCCGGCTTTCGGAGAATTGGCATCCAGCCGCACGGAGATCTGTTCTGCCGCGCCGTTGACCTTGGCGCCGTTTACATCGACCAAGTCGACAGTCAACTCGTGGGAGTCCTCGCCGTTGGCGATGCGATCACCCGAGGTGACCGAATAGCTCGAATCAGCCGGGGAGACGTTCGAGTGGATGAACACCAGATCGAAGTACGGCGGGTTTTGCACCGAGATGCCATTCACGCGAGCTGTCAACCGGGCCGTTCCCAGCTTGGTCGATGTGATGGTGACCTTGGCGGCACCATCACCATTGACCGGGAGCAGGCCACTGTTGGACAAACTCGCCTCCGGCAGGCCACTCAAGGCGAACTGGACCGAAGTGTCGATGGTCACCGGGTTGTCGAAGCGATCACGCACTTTCACTGTCGCCTCGTGAGGATCGGCTGGATTGTTGACCAGCTTCTCAGTTGTGGTTGCCTCCAACGTTGTCTTGGTCCATGAGATGTCGGTGGCCCGGAACACCACAGTCCGTTCGCCTGACCAGCGCAATTGCTGACCGTCCCGCGTTGTGCCGAAGGCTGCAAAGACGTGGTAGGTCCCAGCTTTCTCGGTGGTGAATTCGATGCTGGCCAGACCCTCCTTGTCAGTTGTCAAGACCGTCTGCATGGAGTCCGGCACGGTGTCCGGCACGGTCCAAACTGTGACGTCCTGGTTTTCCACTGGGTTGCCGTCATGGTCGGTGACATGGACGGTGGCTGTGTGGCTCTCGTCTTTGACGCGACGGCTGCCTGTCGTGACGCTCAACTCACTCTTTCCAGCATCGGGAGTTCCAGCCACAAACACGGCCCGCCGGTTCAGACTGGTCCTGACATCGGTGCCATCGAACTTGACGCTCACCAAGTGCGAGCCTGCCTTGGCAGAGCGGATTGCGGCGCTGTACTGGTCGCCATCCCATTCCGGGTCCTCAATCGAGGAGTATTCGCCAGTGGCCGTTATGCGGCTGGCATCGCCCTCGCGGACGTTGCCAAAGGCGTCTGCCACGGTGATGAATACGGTCTGATAGTCGGAGTTGTTGGCACGGATCCCTAGGGTCTGGCTGACCCAATAGTTGATGGCACTGGCCGGTCCGGCCACAAACGTGACCGTAGGCGTCTGAGTACTGCCGCTTGCGGGCCGCAGTTCAGTTCCGCCCACCTCGACTCGCACCGGATAGGTGCCAGCCTTCTGGGAAACGATGTCGGCAATGTATGTGGCCTGTTCAGCCGAATCCGGATCGATCCGCCAACGCACAACGGTGGCGTCTGGCCCTGCAAAGCCGGCCAATTCCTTGGCTGGATCATCCAACGGCACCGGAGTGCCGAGCTGATCGAGCGTCCTGACCCGGACGGTGTGGGTCTCCACACCAGCTATCCGGGTGCCATCGGACACGCTGTAGTAGGAGGCGCGATAGTCGAGCAGATCTGGCACGAACTCCAGCGCCAGGCTTGCCGGCACTCCTGGCCGGGACAGAATCGGCAGACCGGTGGTGTAGTCACCGATCTTCGCGGTCACACGCGCAAAGCCAGCCTCGGCATTCGAGACGATGTGGACAACCACCTCGCCGTCCGCGTTCGTGGTGGCCTGGGCCACCGTGCCACCAGACGTGATCTGCCCAGCTGGGGAAACCAGCGAGATCCTGCCAATATCGGCAACAGAGATGGTGACCATTTGGCCAGCGATGGCGTTGCCATATATGTCATTGACGGTGACAGTCGCGACGTGGAATGCCTGGTTGTTCGCCACCTTGCGCTCATTCTCGGTGCCAGTCAACGTTGAAGCCAACTGGTCCGGCGCACCAGCAACGAACTCAATCTCGGTTGGCGATCCGGTCACCGCCTGGCCGTTCACCTTGGCTGACGCAAGGTAGGTCAAAGCCTTTTCAGACGAAACCATTAGCGTCGCCACGCCGCCGCCAGCCGAAATGGCTGTGGCCGGAGACAGCGCCGGAACAACATCCGGAACAGTCTCAAACGTCACGGTCTGGCCATTGACCGGATTGCGTCCAGCAGAGCAATCGCGCACGATGACGCGCAGCTCCCAAGCGCCTCGACCCGCCACAACCTTGGTGTCACCCAAGGCTGGAACTGGCGTCGCGGTCAGCTGAGAATTCTGGCCGCACGCATCACCTGGGACAAACACAGCAAGGTTGTTGCGTTGCCCGGACGAGAGCGTGACAGGCGCGCTTGCGCCATCGGTGGCTGTGGCTGTCATTGTGAACGTGCCGGCTACCTCTGACCGAATCGGTGCGGTGTACTGCCCGGCCGCACCTGGGGTGAAGGTACCGACGCTCAACAGCGGGGTGTTGGCGGTGTCGGATGCTGCCATGTTCAAACCGGTCACGCCGTTGCCCTTTGCGTCACGCACCACAGCGGTCAGCGTGTGGGCTGCACTGCCGTCGGCTTTGCGGTCCGGAGGAGACGTTGTCACCTCGAAGTAGGACGTGGTTTCGCTCGGGGAACCTGGCACAAACTGCATTGAACTGCGAGGCGGAGTGTTGCTCGGATCTGGCCGGATGGTTCCGCCACTGGAATGGACAGCTGTGATATTGAACGTCGCAGCATATGTCGAGGTGGCGGACACCTCGTAGACGCCCTTATCCACTTCTGTGGGATTCAGCGGCATCGTCAATGCTGTGCCGTCTGGCCTGGCTGGAGATCCCGGTGCTGGGACGGCCGTCACCGTCAAGGATTCGGCTGCGCCGACAACGGGAGCCTCCTTCTCATCGAGTAGATAGATGGTGATCGTGTGAGGATCATTGCCACTGGCCTCGCGGGCTTCTGGCGTCACCGTGTAGTACGACTTCTCTGGCGAATAGATCGAGGGGACCCACTCCCAGGTCAGTTTGGCAGGCGAGCCATCGGCTGAGGCGTTTGTGACCGCCTGGTTGCCGATCCTCGCGGTCACGATTGTGGTGCCAAGGGCGAAGTCGCCAACATAGCGAACCTCAGCGAACCCGCCATTCACACTAGTTGGAGTGGCGCTATAGCCGTCCACGAGCTTGCCGATCGGGGCCTGACCGGTCGGGTTCTCCAGGTGGAAGGACACAGGCACACCGTCAATTGCGTTGCCGTACTGGTCCATCACTTTGACCTTGGCCCAGTGCTCATCCACACGGTTGGACAGCACCTGACCGGATGACCCAGTCAAGATGCTTGCCGTGGGGGAGGGAGCATCGTGGGTGAACTCGACTTCAATCTCGCCGGACTTCTTCACAGGCGTGCCGGACACGGCTGTGCCGTCCGCCAGTTCTGCATAAACGGTGTAGGTACCAGCCACCTTGGTGCTCAAAGTGGCCGTGGCCTCGCCATTTGCCTTGGTTTGGACACGCAGGAACGGCAGTGTGCCACCATCAGGATTGATCGCATCGATAGGACTGGTCCTGACCAGCACAATCTGGTTGGACACCTTGTTGCCGCGCGCGTCAAAGACCTTGATGGTGGCCTTGATCTCGCCGCCGGCAACCTGGGTCAGCCGGTCCACGCTCAGCTCCGAATCACCGGGCACTGCTGGGCCCGCCACGAAGTGGGCGGTATCCCGGGCCGGGTCTGTCGGCTCGAGTGCTTTCCCAACTGCGGTGACGCTGATCGGGAACGCGCCAGCTACCGATGATCGAATCTGGCCCACATACACCCCGGGCGGGCTGTTCGGTTTGGCGATGAACTGCTGGGTGCCGGGGGTGTTCCCATCAAGGTCCACCAGATAGGCACCGGGTCTGGCTACCACGGCCTGGATGTCACCGGCCCTGCCAGCAATCCCCACGCCTGCCTCGGTGTACAGCCAGACGGTTACCTCTTGGAAGTGCTCTGGAGCCTCATCGGCTATTACGTCGGTCCACTGGGAGACCTCGAACTTCGACTTGATCTCCGAGATCGCGCCGTAGACAAACTCGACGGTCAATCCGGAGTTCTTCACGGCAATCGGTGCGCCGTCCCCACCCACCACGGTCGCGTGGACTGGGTACGTGCCCTCTTGATCGGCCGTGAAGCTGAAGCGGGCTATGCCGTTCGAATCGGATGTGGCTGTCCATCTCGTGCCCTCCCAAGGCCGGGCTCCGGCCACCGAGAACGTCACCGGGGAGCTGCGTAGCTCGTTGCCTTTGGCATCGCGAACAACCACTTCAGCGATATGGAACTCGCTGGTGACAGCCCGCGGACCTTGGGTGATGATGGTCAGCTCTGACGTGCCGGCCGGAGGCCCAGCATGGAAGTTGGCGATGTCATTGGCTGGTCCGGGCTTGATTGTGCCGCTGGAGCTGCCAAACAGGTCGATGACAACCGGGAAGGACTTGGCCAGTGCCGAGCGCACGCCAGCGGTGTAGACACCTGAGTTGGGCTGGCCGGTGAAGCCAGAGACCGTGGCGGGAGACGCGCTGCCCTTTAGATCGCCGGCCCTGCCGGGCACCTCGTTGTCGTGGGCGTCACGCAAGGTGACAACCACGCTCACCTCGGACTCGTCATCGGCCAGGACCGATTCGGTAGCGACTGCGTAGCTGGAGTGTTCAAGGTTGACTTGGCCGGCAACCCAGGTCAGCGTGTTGCCGGCTCTTGGTGGCACGGTGCCATTGACGTTGACAGTGACAGTCATGGTGTCGGCCACAGTTGAGGTTGCAAGGGCGGTGAACACACCAGCAACCTGGCTGGAAGGACTGAACTCGCCGATGGTGGCAGAGCCCTTCGGGCCAACAATTCTCACCGAAATCGACCTCGCCACGTTCGGATCCTCGATTGGTGTGCCGAAGGAATCACGCAGGCGGACAAACACCTCGTGGGCGTTGGCCGGCGCAGTGCTTCCATTGGCCACCCTGTCGCCAGTCGAAAGCCAGAACTCCGACTCCTCCGGGTCAATCTCGGTTACGTCGAAGTGCAACGGGATCTGGGATGGCACAGGCTGAGCTGTCGAGCCGCGCACGGTTGCTGTCAACGAGGCGGTGCCGACCCTTTGCGAGCTGACGGCGATGGTGGCCGTCCCATCGTTCAGGGTGTCGACAGCGCCGTTCACTGGGGACATTTGAGCAGTTTCCAGCCCGCTGACTGAGAAGTTGACGCTCTGACCGATGATCGGGTTGCCGAACTGGTCCTGCAGGGTTGCCTTGACCTGGTGCGGCGTTGAGTTCACATAGGCGGTCTCGGCAGTCAGCCGTTCAAGGGTGATCGAGGCCAGGTCACCGGCACTGAACTCCACTGGCGTTGGGCTGTACTTGACAGGCGGCTCGTCCGGAAGGGCAAGCGTTGCGTGGACGTTATGCGTGTTCACCTTGGTCGAGGTGAACGTGAACTGGGCTTGGCCGGGGTTCACCAGTGAATCGACAGGACCGCTGGTCTGGGTCAGGAAGCCAACTCCACCACCGATTGAGGGCACAGCAAACGGGTCGAGCCACAGTTTGACAACCTGGTTTGGAACCAGGTTGTCGTACTTGTCTCGCACTGTCACAGTGGCCGCAACCGTGTCGCCAACTCTCGGATTCTGTGGGGTTACCGTCAAAGTCGACTTGCCCGGAACGGCCTGCCCAGCCACGAACGTAGCTTTGGAAGCATCCACAGCACCAGGGATGGTGATCGGTTGGGGTTGATCCAGCACCACCTGCACGGCATGGCTGCCGGACTTAGTTGATGTGATGCAAGCCTGGTAGGTGCCCTCTGAGGTCTGGGCGAACGTATGGACCAAAGCCGGATCAGCTGAGCCGTCGAGCAGGGCTGGATCGACCGTGATCGGGTTGTCGTAGCTATCAGCGAGGGTCACGGTGGCCGTTTGGCACGCCTCGCCATCGGCCAGGACTCGTGGGGTCTTGGTTACTGAGAAGCCGGAGTGGTCCGGATGGACCGGCCCAGCAGCAAATGGCGCCTGATCCGAATCGAGAGGACCTTGCGATAGTGCCTTCGATACGTCTGAATCGGCGTAGGTCACCCGGACAGTTGCCATGCCGGCAACGGTCGATGTGACCCGTGTGAAGTATTTGGCGCCTGTTGGGTCATTGAGATCCTTGGTCCAACCAGTCAACGGAGCATCGAGCTTGTTCGCGATGGTGATCCGTCCACCTAGCAACGCTAGGTCAACCTGGGCTGGCCGGCCGCCTTCATCGTTCAGGACAACGACAACGCGGTGTTCGCCCACGCCAACAACTGGAATCGGGTCTTGGTGGCGGGTCTCCACCTCGAAAGCGGAGCCCTTTGGATCGACGGTGCCAGGCACAAACCGCAGGTAGACAGTCTGCGGTTCGGAGGTTTCAGGATCGAGGAGTTTGACGTCGCTCGTGCCATCAGACGGTGTGTAGTAGCCGTGGACCGGCGAGGCCAAGACAGGGGTCAGAGACCGGACATACACAGTGGCCGTGCCGTCGGGCCCGGTTGTGGCTGTCGCATCCTGGCCTGGGCCCTGACCTGCAACATAGACCGGATCGAACAGCTCGAACCGAACAGGCCAGTCTGGTACCGGGTTGAGATTGATGTCCTTCAAGGTGATCTTCACCGCGTGGGTCGCATCGCCATCGGCCGTTCTTGCACCCTCACCTTCCAGCGACAAGACGGACAGCGTCGGGTGCGGCTCCCCTGGGGTGAAGACAATCTCGCGGGATCCATTTGCGGTGCCTCGGCCGTTTTGACCGGTGAAGGTGGCCTCCACCAGGAACGTGCCGGCCTTGGTGCTCGAGACGGAGAAGGCTGCTGTGCCGCCAGAGCCAGTGGTGAGTGCGCCGCTTGGTGTCACGGTGGCTGCGCCAGTGCCGCCCACCTGGTTGGCGGTCAGCTCCACGTCAGCTCCAGACACCTTGTTGCCGAGGCAGACTTGGCCGTTCCATGCGCCATCGGTCACGGTCACCATGGCCGCGAATGTGGAGCCTGCCGTTTGAGGCCCAGTCGGATCGACCACGATGGCGGCGCATGATGCCGCGCCATGAACAAAGTTGGCATATCGGTTGGCTTGACCGCCATCGGCGGCCTGGAGGGTCTGCTCGGCCTGGCCGACTGCCGGGGTGTAGTACGCACCGATGAGGTGGCTCCCGGCTATGGCCGAGCTGACCTCAGCCTCGAACTCGAAGCCGTCCGGAGGGTTGCTGGACGCGGAGAACTGACCAACCGTGGCATCCCCAGCCAGTGCCCGGGCCTGGACCTTGGCAACGACGGCGGGATCGGTGATGGTGTTTCCGTAGCCGTCCTCAAGGTGGAGGTAGACCAGCTGGCGGCCAGTCAGAACAGGCTGGTTGTCGAACCTCGAGACAGCAAAGACTGATCTGCCATCCGGAATGGACGGGTCGCCGGGCACAAACTCCACCCAGTCACGGCCGTTGATGGGCTCCGGTGCAATCTGCTGGGGACCCACTGGGGCGTCGGCGCGAGACCACAAGATGGTCAGATCCTTGATGCCGGCTGCGGTCGAGTTGATGGTGGCGGTGTACTCCCCGCGCTGCTGCGGGTCAGGAACAAACCCTGAAACAACCGCGTCGCCCTCGCCGCTGCGTCCGATGGCGGCACCACCCAGGAAGTCCGCCTGGCCCATCATCACCTCGCCCTCGCAAGTTTCCAGGTGGACGCGCAGCTCAAACGGAGTGGTACCGACAACCTTGGGTCCGTTCGGGGTGACCGAGTAGTTGGACATCGCCGGGTCTGTGCACGGAATGACCAAATAGTCGAACCTAAGCTCCAGCCTCACTGGATTGGTTGTGCCTTCCTCCCAGATCGCCTGACCGTTGGCGCTGGCGGTGACAATTGCGGTGTCGATGACGGGAGAGGTCATCTCGATGGTGAACGTGCCCTCCGCGCCGGTCACTGAGGTGGCGGCAGCTGAACCGCTGGCGCTTGGACGCAGTGGATCGGAGACCACGATGCCGCCTGGCTGGACTGTGAACGTCACAGCCACGCCTGGCACCGGGTTGTCGTTGATATCCAGAACAGTCACGGTGGCCTTGTGGACACCTGTTCCGCCAGGCGGCAGAACCTGGCCGGCGGTCGCAGAAGTCAGCGTGATGGTGGCCGGATCGGTTGGCGCGAACACGATGGTGTCCAAAGCTCCAACCTTGGTCAACGTGGCGTGACCAGGCAGATACCCGGACACCGTGTAGGTGCCGGCCTTGATCGAAACGATCTCGGCCAGATAGGTGCCTGGAGTGGAAGTCTCGGTGATGGTGATCTGTGCGGTGGATGGATCGACAGCCACAACAAGGTCATCTTCCACGCCGGTGATCGCCTTGCCGCCGGCATCGGCCAGCTCAACCCGGACCTGGTGTGGTGTTAGGCCGTCAGCTGGCAAAGGTGTCTTGGTGAGGATCTCGAACGTGGCTTTAGACACACCCTCCAGCCCGGACAGCTCAACCCTGATCGACTCATCGGCCGAGGACACTGCCACGCCCTTCGGATCGGTGGCATCAGCCCTGACTGCGACGGTGGCATGGCCAGCCACGATGTTGGCGCCAGTGACCACATACGTTGCACTGGCCGTGACCGACTGGCCTGGCAGCAACCGGCCCGGATGGGTCGGATCAGGCCACTGACCTGTGACAATGTTGGCGAGACGGCCGTCGATGCTAACCGGCGTCACACCGTTCAACGTGACGTTGCCCTGGTTGGTGATCTCGAAGGAGTAGTGGATCGGATCGCCTTGACGCACCGGGTTGTGCCACTCGGAGGTATCGGTGTCATACGTCAAAGCAAGGGTTGGTGTTTCAACACCGCGCTCGGCGTTGAAGATGGTGCACTGACCGGCGGCCTGCCAGGCAGCGTCACAGGTTGGGGGCTCGACATCGGAGATGTCAGGCGTGGCCCAACCCACAGAACCGATGGTGCTGTCGCCTTCCTCGCCAATCTCCAAAGTCCACGTCACCGTGGCGCTTTGGCCGGCAGTGAGTGGATATGTCCAGGTGAGCAGACCTGTTTGCTGGTCGACTGTGGCCTGGCCCAAGCTGGCTGCAATCTGTCCAGTCAACGTGCCGTTGTCCAGCGCATCAGACAAGTCGACGATGACGGAAGCCGGCGCACTTTGGGTGAAGTCACCTGTGCCGGTGTTTTCGGCGGTGAAACTGAAGGTCAGGCTGTTGCCTTCAACTGGAAGAGGCTGGCCCTGGATGTCGGAGGTCAACTCCAAACGGGGCAGCGCGTTGCTCGCTTTGGCGCAGGCCTCACCGCTGGTCGAATCGTTGCCCTGAACCTGGCTGGTGCAGGTGGGCGTGACGGGCGCCGCTGGATCCTGCGGCTGGAAGGCGGTGTTCGTCATGTTGGTGTCGCCGCCTGGGCCGACCTTGCCGGAGTAGACAATGTCGATTGATTCACCCGAAGCAAGCGCGCCGGTCCACTGCAAGCCCTTGCCGCCCTTGCTCAGCTCGCCAACCCCAGCAGGTTCGGTGACAGCGGTGGACAGGACGGGGACGTCATCGTCGATGGCGGTTTGATCGTCATGGACTACGGCGGGGGAGTTTTCGGTGAAGTCGCCTTGGCCGGTGTTGGTGGCTGTCACGCGGTAGGTGACGTCCTGGCCAATCCGCAGATCAGTGGCCGGAGCCATTGTCTTTTCCAAGGTCAACATGGGCATGTCGAATCCGGTGGCACGGCAGGCGACATCGTTCTGGTTCCAGACCTCCTCCTCGTCAATCTCGCACACAGGGGTGGGAACCGGCACTGCCTTTTCCAGCCAGGCAACAGTGTTGACCTCGCCGTCCCTGGCCGATGGCGGTGCTAGCGGCTTGACCGTGGCGGAGAAATCGGTGCTGAAACTGTCACCTGGGGCTGGGGGCACGAATGTCCAGTCGATCACCTTTGTGACCGGGTCATAGCTGCAGTCCTCGCCAGCGAAGTTGGTGCAGGCATCGAAGCCGTAGTCGGTGTCATCGATGATCTCGGACAGATCGGCGTGCACGGTGACTGTCTCGCCTTCCAGGGCGCTGCCGTGACCGATGTTGGTGACTGTCAAGGCGAAATCGGCCTGGTCACCGGACCGGAAATCCTGCGTGCCAGTGTTGGTGAAGTCCAGCCGCAGTCCCGGCAGGCTCAGGTGTGTGGGGTGGTCCTCCACCTCTCCGCCGAACACGAATCCAGTCGGCATGACAGCGTCAGCCTGGCTGCTGGCAATGCGCAAACGGGCATAAGTGAAGTTGTTGCCCAGGGCCTCGACGGAATCGTCCGGCACGTTCCAGCCCAGAGAGATCGTGGCAGATTCGCCCGCGTTGGCTGGGCATGCCACAGCGCCGGGGGTGACAGGTACGCCGTCGGGGGATGGTGGTCCAGATAGTTCTGTGGCATCGAAGGTTCCGTTCGAGTTGAAGTCGATCCAGCCGGCTACGTAGCCCGGTGCGGCGCACTCAATGCCCGGGACTGTGACGTGGCTGCCGATGAAGCCGCCTACCATCGGCGGGAAATCGACGTCTTCATCGTCCTCGCCGTTGTCATCGTCAGCATCGGCGTTGGTGGAGTAGATGTAGGCGGCCTCGCCGTCCGTTGTGGCGCCGAGCCGAGTGGCGGGATTGTCCATTTCTGCCATGTCAACCTCGCCGGGAGTGGCCAGCGTGGTCCCAACGCCCAGGAGCCCACCGGTCCAACCAGGCTGGTAGATGGCGCCAGCCTGGCCGTAGGAGGCAGGGGCATCGCCCATGTCCACCGAGGTGACCACGCCCAGCGCTACAGCCGAGACGCCGCCGCCCTTGATCTCCACGTTCGCGGCAGTTGCACCCTCCATGAACGCAACAACCGTTGGGCCACCGCCCTGTCCGCATTCCTCGTCGTTGGGCCGCAGTATCAGCTTGTTGCTGCTGTCCAGCACCGCTTCTGTTGCTACGTCCTGGCAGGCTGAGTACGTGTCGAGAATGCGCCAGTTGACGCCAGTGCCATCTGGCGTTGCCGCCACGTACTCATTGGTGCTCTTGGAGGAGGATTCGGCATCGGCGATGACAAGGCCACCCACCTGGGCCGGGAGACCGCCGAACGTGACTGAGCAGGAGAACTTGAAGGAGGTCGTTGCGCTGCGAACCGCGTTGGCGATTCCCGCGATCAGCTCGTTGTCCTCACCTTCGCCGCCGACGTTGTACAGGTTGTCCAGGCCGTCGTTTCTCCATGTGCCTGGCTTGTAGGCCTTGATCCTGGGGATCTGCCCGGGGCTGGAGGAGGTGATGGAGCAGGTGGTGACGAGGGGGACGCCGCCTACGGTGCGGGTGTTGGTCACCGTCATGGGTGCTGTGAGGGTGGCATCGTGTGCGCCCCATTCGAACCAGTCGATCACCCCGGGGAACCGGCCGGAGCCTCCCGAGGCGAACTGGGCATCAGCTGGAGGTATGGATACCGAGTTCAACCCGACATATGTCAGGACCATACCTACGGACAAACTGGCCGCAAGTCCCCAGCGGATGCGGTGGCGTGTGCGCTGGACCAAGCCCAGCCACTTATCGGAAGCGTGCGAAGAGCGAACACGGGACATACCTAGCATCGGATTGATCCTTCGGGTAGGAATCTTCGGAAGCGTCACCCGTGTAACAGACTGGTCTGATAGAGCGACCGTCTAGTTTTACGACATCCATATGTGTGCCGGCAATATAGGTCTTCGGACCTTTGCTGACAGCGCAATTTGTTCGCTAACAGCGAAATCGGCGTGCTGGACCGCCCAGACTGCGGTAGGAGAGAGGGCTGGTGTGCACGGCCTATGTCAGATTCTCTGAACCATTTCCCCTAGTGAACGGCGGGTCATGGGGCGGCGAGGCTCCTCGAGCCGGTACCCCAGAGCCACCATCACCGCCAGGCGTTCATTGTCCGGATCGATTGCACCGGCCTCGGTGAGCACGGCGTCGGCTTCGCTGTAGACCATTCCCTCTAGAGCGCACGAGTCGATGCCTACCAAAGCGGCAGCAGTCATGATGTTTCCGAGCACGATGTAAGCTTGACGGCCAGCCCAATCGAAGATCGCGCGGTCATTTCCCCAGACTCCATAGCGTGAGGTCAAGAAACCACGGAAACGGACCTGCCACTCAGCAAATGCAGTTGGCGGCATTTCCTTTATGTCCAATTCCATATGGCGGACAAAATCCGAATCTGGCATGACGGCGGCGGAGGTCATCGCTGTCAGCGCAAACAGGTGCGAGGCATCGACCATCTGTGCGGCCACACCGCCTGCTCGTTCCACCAGGTCGAGCCGGACCTTGCGGTCCTCGATCACCAGCAGCCGGAATGGTTCCAGCCCGTGCGATGTTGGTGAGAGCCGGGCTGCCTCCAACAGATAGTCGACATCGGCCGGAGCGATGGTCCGGGACGGATCGAAAGCCTTGATCGCCCTGCGGAATCTGAACGCGTCCAACACCATTTGGCGGGCGTGGGCGCGGGAATCGAAATCGGCTGGCGTCGGGTGCTGGCTCATGGTCGCCACTGTACCGCTCGCGCCCGCAGGATTTGTGCTCCGCCGAGCACGGCTCTGCCAGGCGCCGGCCGCAAGCCCTCTAAGCGCCCGTCAGGGTCTGGTACAGCAACGTGACGT
This sequence comes from Bifidobacteriaceae bacterium, assembly GCA_031255835.1. Taxonomy (GTDB): domain Bacteria; phylum Actinomycetota; class Actinomycetes; order Actinomycetales; family WQXJ01; genus JAIRRT01. Next base: position 23,597 of record JAIRRT010000117.1, read on the forward strand.
TCAAAGCGACGATGGCGCCTGTCACCACCCATGAGACCACCACCGTGGCCGGCCGGTTGACCTCTGAGCCCATCAGTCCACGCCGACTTGTCAAGACGACCAGCGGCACCAAAGCGAACGGGATGCCGAAGGACAAAATCACCTGACTGATGACCAGAGCCCACGTGGGTGAACTGCCGAGCGCAAGCACAATCAGCGCTGGCACCGCCGTCACAGCGCGGCGAACAAGCAAGGGCAGCCGGACCATCAACAGCCCCTCCATCACCTCTGATCCTGCGTAGCAACCCACCGAGGTGGAGGCCAGCCCAGAAGCCAGCAGTCCAATGGCGAACACCATCCCGATTCCAGGCCCAAGAGTCTGCACGATGACGGAATGGGCCCCCTCGATGGAGTCTGTACCGGACGCTCCAGGCAGGCTGGCAGCGGCCAACACCAACATCGCAATGTTCACCCCGCCAGCCAGGAGCAGGGCGATCACCACATCCCAGCGGGTCGCCTTGAGCAGATGACTCCTGAGGGCTGGACCTTGGACTGGACCGTGCCTGTCCCGGGTCAACGAGGAGTGCAGGTAGACGGCATGCGGCATGACCGTTGCCCCCAGCATCGATGCCGCCAACAGGACCGAATCTGGGCCGGCAAAACTCGGGACTAGGCCGCTGGCCAGCCCGGACGGGGAGACAGGTGAGACGAACAGTCCAGCCAGGAACCCGCCAGTGATCACCACAAGCAGCCCTGTGACAACGAACTCGAACGTCCGCTGGCCGCGACGCGATTGGACCGCCAACAGACCCATCGACCCAGCTGCCGTCACAATCCCTCCCACTATCAGCGGCAGGCCGAACAGCAGATGCAAAGCAAGCGCGCCACCAACCACCTCGGCGATGTCCGTGGCCACCGCCACCGCCTCAGCTTGAACCCAAAACGCCAGCCTGGCAGGCCGTGAGGTGTGGTCCGCAATCAGCTGTGGCAAAGACCGGCCTGTGACAATCCCAAGCTTGGCTGACAGGTATTGGACAAGGCACGCCATCAGGTTGGCAAGGACCAGCACCCAGATCAGCCGGTAGCCGTAGCGTGAGCCAGCGCTCAGGTTGGCGGCCACGTTCCCTGGGTCCACGTACGCCACGGCCGCCACGAAGGCCGGACCCAGCAGGTGCCAAACACGCTGCGTCGGGTGGGGCGATTGTGCTGCGGACAGGTCGCGACCCACTGATCAGCCCCTTTACGCCAGCAGTTGGAACAACTTGGACTCCAACCCTAACGGGGCGTAGGGGGCGGAAGTGAGGAAAGAGGGATGGTGTTTTGCGGCACCTGACCATGCGCCATCGTGCGCATGTTGGAGCCCATCACTTCGATGATTCGGCCGAAGGAACCGGCCGCAAAACCGCCAACGTGCGGGGTCAGGATCAGGTTGGGGGAGTCCCAGAGGGGGTGATCGGCCGGGAGGGGTTCAGGATCGGTCACGTCGATCCCTGCGCTGATGCGGCCACGGGCCAGCTCGGCCACCAAAGCGTCAGTGTCCACCATCCCGCCGCGCCCCACGTTGATGAAGAGGGAGCCATCCGGCATGGCCGCCAAGAGGTCGGCGTCGACAAACCGGTGCAGTTCAGGGCTCATAGGCAGGGCAACCACCACCGCGTAGGCGTCCGGCAGCCAGCTGGGCAGGTCGCTCAGCGCTTGGACTCCTGGGCGGGCTGTCCGGCCGAACAGCACCGGCTCGGCCTCCATGGCGCTGAGAATCCGGCCAATCCGGCTCCCCATGTCTCCGGCCCCCAACACGAGCACCTTTTTGTGCTGCATGGAACCTGTGACGCCGTATATCCACTGGTGGCGCCGGCGGCCGGCCTCGAACAGCTCGAGTTTCTTGTTGTGGGCAAGGATCATGGTGACGGCCATCTCGGCAGTCGATCCGCCGTGGGCGCCGCGGGCGTTGACAATCGAGACACCCTCGTAGCGTTGGGCCACGTGGTCATAGCCGGCGCTGGTCATGAAGATCGCCTCGAGGGTGTCAATGGAGTCGAAGAACGGCTTCAGGTCCCGCCACTGGGTGGCCTCGGACACGATGGCGCGGGCTCCGATGGCTTCTGGGGGCGGGTTTTGACCGACGGTGATCACCACCGGATCGAGTTCAGGGAACTTGCCGAGTTCGACAGCGAACCGTTGACGCGGCACGAGGACCTTCAATCTCGCGGGCATGGGCTACCTTTCCGTATCATTCGACGACGGGGCGAATGGTACCGAGCCAGCGGTTGCGCTGCCTTGACGGCCCGGAAGGAGACGATGGCGTGGATGAACCTTGCCGGGATGAGATCTGCCTGACATGCCGCGATGACGCCCGCCCAGGGCAGGTTCTGACCCCGCCTGGCGATGCTTGGCAGTTGGCACAGGTCAGGACGGACACAGGGGTGGAAGAGGTGGATGTCTCCCTTGTTGGCGAGGTTGTTCCAGGTGACAGGGTCTTGGTCCACGCTGGCACTGCCATCGGACGGCTGGAACAGGGGGGCGAGGTATGAACCAGCCGGCGGGCGGGCAGGGGGGTGGCGAGGCGGCGGCGCTTGCCCGGATTGATGCGGTCCGCGCGCGCAGGCCACGGTTGAACGATGCCGTGGTGACCCTGGCTCATGGCGCTGGCGGCAAGGCTTCAGCTGCGCTGGTGGACGCAGTTTTCATTGAGGCGTTTGGGCAGCCGTGTCCGGATGAACTGACTGATGCGGCGCTGCTGGATGTCGGATCTGGCGGACAGATTGCGCTGACCACCGACTCCTACGTGGTCAACCCGCGGCGGTTTCCCGGCGGATCGATAGGCCACCTGGCTGTCAACGGGACGGTCAACGATCTGGCCGTCAGTGGTGCCCGGCCGGCGTGGCTCTCGGCAGCATTCGTGATCGAAGAGGGCATGGAGGTGGCTGAACTCAAGCAGATCGCGGCGGACATGCGTCAGGCCGCCAGCCAGGCTGGGGTGGCCATTGTCACCGGGGACACCAAGGTTGTGCCGAAGGGCGCTGCGGACGGCTGCTTCATCACCACGGCCGGAGTTGGGATTGTGCCGCCAGGCCGCCGCCTTGGGGCCAAGCAGGTCATTTGCGGTGATGCCATGGTGGTTTCCGGTCCGCTGGGCAGCCACGGCATGGCTGTGATGATGGCCAGGGGGAATCTGGCGTTGGAGGCGGACATCCGCTCTGACTGTGCGCCGGTAAACCACCAGGTGGAGGCCCTGTTGGCGGCCGTACCGGACGTCAGGTGGATGCGCGATGCGACCAGAGGCGGCCTGGCAACCGTGGCAAACGAGCTTGCGCGGGCGAGCGGGCTGGGAGTCATGCTGGACGATGCCGCACTGCCGGTCATCCCGGCCGTGCGCGGGGCCTGCGACATGTTGGGGATTGATCCGCTGTATGTGGCCAACGAGGGCGTGTTTGTTGCCGTGGTCCCGGCCCAGGACGCCCAAACTGCCGTGGAGGCAATTGCCAGCGTCCCAGCCCCACCCAATCACCCCGCCGATGCCGCACTCTCCCCGGCCGTCATCGGCCACCTGACCAGCCAGGCGCCCGGGCTTGTGGGCGTGCAGAACGCCTTTGGGGGCACACGGCTGGTTGACATGCTGGTGGGCGATCCGCTGCCCAGGATCTGCTGACAGGGAAAGGACCAGGCGACCATGTGTTTGGGAATACCAGGTGAGGTGATCGGCATTGTCGATCCGCAGGAGCATTTGGCGCGGGTTGCAGTCAGCGGGGTCCACCGGACCATCTCGGCTCGCCTGCTGGCCGATGATCCGGTGCAAGTGGGTGACTGGGTGCTGGTGCATGTGGGCTTTGCGATGAGCAAGATCGACGCCCGGGAAGCTGAGCTGACGCTCGATCAGATCCGCAAGCTGGGGCAGCCGTACGTTGAAGAGATGGACGCCTTCAGCCAAACCGAGATCGTGTAGGGGGCGGGTTCGTTTTGCGGTTCGTTGACGAGTTCAGAGATCCGGTTGCGGCTCGCCAGCTTCTGGCTGTCATTGAGGACTTGGCTGGACGTTTGGACCGAACTGTTCATTTCATGGAGGTTTGCGGCGGCCACACGCACACCATTTACCGCCACGGCCTGGAACGGCTGCTACCGCCAAAGGTCGAGTTTGTTCACGGGCCAGGCTGTCCAGTGTGTGTCATTCCAATGGGCCGTGTGGATGATGCCGTCTGGCTGGCTGGACAACCGGATGTCATTTTCACCACTTTTGGGGACATGATGCGGGTGCCTGGAACAGGCGGCAGCCTGCTCCAAGCTCAAGCTGCGGGTGCAGATATCCGGTTTGTCTATTCGCCATTGGATGCGTTGAAAATCGCACGGGATAACCCTGAGCGGCAAGTTGTGTTCTTCGCCGTTGGTTTTGAGACTACAGCGCCGTCCACCGCTGTGACGCTGGCCCGGGCGGCAGCCGGCGGTGTGAAGAACTTTTCTGTGTTCTGCAACCATGTTCTGATTGCGCCGCCGCTGCGAGCGATCCTGGACTCTGAGAACGTTCTTCTCGATGGCTTCATAGGGCCCGGGCATGTTGCCACCGTGGTGGGGGCGAGCCACTTCGAGTTCATAGCCCAGGAATACCGCCTGCCGCTGGTGGTGACCGGGTTCGAGCCACTTGACATCTTGCAGTCGGTGGAACTGCTGGTCACGCAGCATTTGGAGGAACGCTGCGAGATCGAGAACCAGTACGCTCGGGTTGTGCGCCAGGAAGGCAACCCGGCCGCTCAGGCGCTGATGAGCGAAGTGTTCGAGGTGCGTGATGAGTTTGAGTGGCGTGGGCTTGGAACCATTCCACGGTCCGGATATGGCGTGGCATCCAGCTACGCAGAGTTCGATGCCGAGGTCAGATTCACTCTGCCGGGCGAGCGCGTGGCAGACCCGCCGGCTTGTGAATGCGGCAACGTTTTGACCGGAACAATCAAACCCTGGCAATGCCGAGTTTTCGGAACAGCCTGCACACCAGAAAACCCAATCGGCACCTGCATGGTCTCCCCTGAGGGTGCGTGTGCTGCGTACTACAACTATGGGCGTTGGGCCCGTGCAGCGCAGTCTTCTGGCGATACTTCGATTTGATAGAACTCGACGTAAGTGTTGCTCAAAAGCGCGTCGCGTCTGAACGTTACCAGCGGGTCAGTTGAATACGGGAGATCGGTCAAGGATTGGGCGTATTGATCCCAAACAATGTAGGCCGGGCGCTCGGTCAGGTCAGAACTGCACCTATCATCAGTCCACAGCCAAGTCGAGTGAGGGAAGAAGTTCTCGAAGTGCGTGTTGGAATACAGCTCAACCACCGGGGCTGACCACCAGCCGACGCCGTAAAGGCCAGCGCCTTCGGCCGCCAGAGCATCGGCCCGCTTGGCGGCTTCGCGGATGCCCGCTTCTTGCTCGCGGTTGGGGGCATCAGCCAGCCAGGGCGCTGATCTGGCGGACCCTACGATGGTTCCGGTCAGGTCAGGCAGCGCCACAATTGCGCCCAAAGCGGTGGCGCAAGCAGTTGCCATGCCGAGCATCAGGGCGCCTTGGCGTAGACGCGGGAATGGGCGCGGAGCACTGCGCACCACAGTTAGAGCCATACACACAGCCAGGATGTACAGCAGGATCAGGCAGACCATGGCGACAACGATGCGGCGGAACCAGGCCTTTTCGGTTGGGGTGATGGCAACCCACCACACGATGTATCCGACGCAATAGACAGCCAACTCGATGGCGACGATTCCTCGGCGTTCGGTCAGCCAGTCGCGCCAGTTGTGCCGCTGAAGCCAAGCCATACTCGCCAACAAACCCAGCGGTGTGAGCACCACAACAAGCAGTGTGAAACTGCCCATGCCGGCCGATTCGGCCAAGGCAGTCCAGTGCATGGTGATCTTGTCGAAGATCGTACGGCCAGCAAAGGCCGTTGGATCGGATGAAAAGGCGCCGTCACCTGCCACGCCGGCCTGCTCGGCGGTGGCATGCGCTTGAGAGGTCCAAAAGTCGGCCAATTTGGATACCGACCCAAAGTTGGACAGCCGGTACAGCTCAAATGCGATGACCGGCACAAGGCCAACCGACGCGCTGGAAACCGCCAACAGCGGTTTGACAGACCTGCGCGCCACCAGCCCCAACACAAGCCCAACCGCCAGCACCGGAACTATGAGCAGCGCCACCACTTTGACTGTCGCTGCGATGCCGGCGCAAAGGGCAGCGCCAGCGATGTACAGATACGGACGGCGGGCGGTCTTGCGAAATCCGCTGGCCAGCAAGGCGAAGGCAACGACTGCCAACGCCGCCACGCAATACTCGCCGTATCCGCCGGTGGCCGCAGTCACCGCCGCCATCGGATTGCCGCCATGAGGCAAGGCGAGCAGCACCAGGGAAGGGCCTATCAGCTGCGCCAGCGGCCAGGGCCGCAGCACAAGGCACACCCCGATGGCCAAAACGGCGAGTGCCAGCAGATTGACCATCTGGAATACGACAGTTCCTGGGCCCAATACCCGGATTGCTAGGGCCTGAAGCAGAAGGAACGGACCACTTGTCTGGATTTCTTCTGGGCCCACGCGATAGCCGCCATACGCGCGGACAAACCCATCGCCATCGGCGATTGACTGGGCTACTTGGAGGTTCAGGGCACCATCGAAGGACGGTACAGAGTTCCATACGGCCAGCGTGAGAATCACCAGCGGTATTGCCACGCCGACCGAGGCGAGCACACTGGGGCGGCTTAGCAACGTTGGTAGACGCATCGAATCCCTCGGGGCGGTGGAGAAGTCGCACGCAAGGATAGCCCACCGGCCTCGGCGGGCTCTATACCTGGCCGATCCTCGACAGATCCCGCACCGCACCGCGATCAGCTGACGTCGCCAAAGCGGCGTAAGCCCGCAAGGCAGCAGAGATTGGCCGGTGCCGGTCAGCGGGCTGGTAGCCGCCGCCCGCCTCAAGAGCCTCCCGGCGTTTGGCCAGCTCCTCGCTAGGCACAGCGAGGTTGATGGACCGGGCGGCGATGTCGATCTCGATGCGGTCGCCATCTTGGACCAAAGCGATCAGGCCACCGGCTGCAGCCTCGGGTGAGACATGCCCTATGGACAGCCCTGAAGTGCCGCCTGAGAACCGGCCGTCGGTGATCAAAGCGCACTGTTTGCCCAGGCCACGGCCCTTCAAGAACGAGGTCGGGTAGAGCATCTCCTGCATGCCGGGACCGCCGGACGGCCCCTCGTAGCGGATCACCACAACATCTCCGGCCTGGACGCGCCCGCTCAGAATTGCCTCGATGGCGTCTTCTTGTGATTCGAGTACCACCGCCGGGCCGGCAAACTGCCAGATGGACTGATCGACCCCAGCTGTCTTGACCACGCCGCCGTTCTCGGCAAGGTTGCCGTGCAGCACTGCAAGCCCGCCATCGGCCGAATATGCGTGGGCCACGTCGCGGATACAGCCGCCTGCCGCGTCTGTGTCAAGCGCGTCATATCGCTCCGACTGGGAGCAGGGTTCGGTGGTGCGCCGGCCACCGGGGGCAGCCGTGAACAGCTCGAGCGCTGCGGGGCTTGGGTTGGTGCTGCGGATGTCCCACTGGTCAAGCCAGGTTGCGGCATCGTCGGCGTGGACTGTGCGCACATCGGTTTGCAGCAGGCCGGCCCTACGCAACTCGCCCAGCAGTGCCGGCACGCCGCCGGCCCGGTGGACATCTTGGACCAGGTAGGGACCGTTCGGCGCGATCTTCGACAAACACGGCACGGAGGCGGACAGTGCGTCGATGTCCGCCAGCGTGAAGTCCACGCCTGCTTCTTGGGCGATGGCCAGCAGGTGAAGCACCGTGTTCGTTGAACCGCCCATCGCCAGGTCAAGTGCCATGGCGTTGGCAAATGCTGCAGGTGAGGCAATGGACTTGGGCAGCAGGCCAGCATCTCCGCCCTCGTAGTACCGCCGAGTGATATCGACGATGGCGCGCCCCGCCTGTTCATACAGACCGCGCCTTGCGGTGTGGGTTGCCAGCAGGGTGCCGTTGCCCGGCAGTGCCAGGCCGAGTGCCTCGGCCAGGCAGTTCATCGAGTTGGCGGTGAACATCCCTGCGCATGATCCGCAGGTGGGGCAGGCTCCTTGCTCGATGCACAGCAGGTCAGCATCGGAGATGTTTGGATCAGCCGCTGAGGCGATTGCGCTGATCAGGTCGATTGGTTCGCGGACCTGGCCGTTCACCAGCGTGGCTGAGCCACCCTCCATTGGGCCGCCGGAGACCAGCACCATCGGGATGTTCAGACGCATCGCTGCCATCAGCAAGCCGGGCGTGATCTTGTCACAGTTGGTGATGCCGATCAGTGCGTCGGCGCGGTGGGCGTTGACCATGTATTCCACTGAGTCGGCAATCAACTCACGTGACGGCAGCGAATACAACATGCCCTCGTGGCCCATGGCGATGCCGTCATCGACGGCGATGGTGTTGAACTCACGCGGAATGCCGCCGGCAGCAGTGATGGCTTGGGAAACAATCCGTCCCACTTGCTGCAGGTGGACGTGGCCAGGCACAAACTCGGCGAATGAGTTGGCCACCGCGATGATCGGTTTGCCGAAGTCGGCCGGGTCAACGCCGGCGGCCCGCAGCAGTGCGCGTGCACCGACGGTGGTCCGGCTGGTGGTCAGCAGTTTGGAGCGCAGTTCCGGCATGGTGATTCCTTGGGCAGTTGTTTGGGGTCAGACGTAGCGTTCCAGGATTGAGGTTTCGGCAATTCGCGACAGGCCCTCGCGGATGGCGCGAGCCAGCGGTTCACCGACTCCTTCAACACCCTGGAGGTCTTCCATAGATGCGGCCAGGATCCGCTGGAGCGTGCCGAAGTGTTCAACAAGCCGGGTGGCGATGATGTCCGGCAGGCGGGGAACTCGGTGTACCAGCCGATAGCCGCGCGGCGAGACCGGTGTATCCAAATCGGCCGGGGAACTGGCCAAACCCAGCACGGCAGCCGTGGCGTCCAGCTCCAGCAGTGCGGCCTGGTCCGCCGCCCGCAGGCTGGTCAGCGCGGTGCCAACGGACTCCGCGGATGGGGCGCCTGCCAGGTAGTCCTCAACGAGCAGCCGGCGGTCCAACGCGACCCCGGATATCAGTTCCTCATATTGCAGGTGCAGCAGACGGCCCTCGGTGCCCAGCTCCAGGACCATCGAATCGATCTCGTCTGCGATGCGTCCCACCATTTCCGAGCGTTGCGCCACCTGGGCAACATCCCTCACGGTCACCAGGTCTTCCACTTCGAGCGCAGACAGGGTGGCGGACACTTCATCCAGTCGGTCGCGGTAGCGCTCCAGCGTGGCTAGAGCCTGTTTGGCACGCGACGCGATCTCATCGGTGTCCTCCAGGACGTGACGCAGCCCACCGGCATAGATGGCGACGGTTCGCATCGACTGGCTGACAGAGATGGTGGGCAGTCCAGCCTGTTTGGCAACCCGCTCAGCCGTCCGGTGCCGGGTGCCCGATTCGGTGGTTTGGATGGATGAATCTGGCATCAGTTGGACTGCGGCCCGAACAATCCGGTTGGTTTGCCGGTCCACCACCACTGCGCCGTCCATCTTGGCCAACTCGCGCAGGCGCGGGGCCGAGAACTCGACATCCAAGGCGAATCCGCCTGAGCTGATGGCCTCGACTGTCTGGTTGAAGCCCAACACAACAAGGGCACCGGTGTTTCCGCGCAGCACCCGGTCCAGGCCATCGCGTAGCTCAGTGCCAGGTGCAACTGACACGAGCGTTGCGCGCATCACCTCTTCAGGCGTCGATACGCCCAAGTGCTGGTCCATATTCGAGCCCCTCACGACAGGCAAAACCGCATTGATCCTAGTCCCCATCCTGATCGCCAAACACTTCGGACGCCAGCTCCCTGTCCAGGGCCGCGCCCAGGGCAACGGCGACATTGGGCACCTGTAACACTTCGAGATCGGCAAGGGCGGCGGCATCGTTGCCGTCGGCCAGCACGTCGAGGGTGCCCGGTGGCACCACAGCTCGGGTGAAACCCAACCGGGCGGCCTCTGCCAGGCGGCGGCGGGCGCCGCGCACTTTCAGCATTTCCCCGGTCAACCCGACCTCCCCAACCACAACGGTGCCGGGTATGGCAGGAATGTCCCAATGGGCGCTTGCACAGGCCACCACGATTGCTCCGTCGAGTGCGGGCTCGGTGCCGCGCGCACCGCCCACGGTTGAGACGTAGACATCCTGGGTGGCCAACGGGATCCGGGCACGGCGCTGCAAAGTGGCCAGACACATGGCCAAACGCGAGCTGTCCACCCCGCTGGTGGTACGCCGCGGGCTGGCCAACGCGGACGGTGCAACCAGCGCCTGGATCTCGACAGCGACGGGCCGCCGGCCCTCCAACGCCACCCCGATGGCTGTGCCAGGAAAGGCCCAGTCCTCATGTCGAACGAACAATCCGGAAGGATCAGACACCTCGCGCAGGCCGGCGTCACCCAGCTCGAAACAGCCGATCTCCTCAGCTGAGCCGTAGCGGTTCTTTGATGCTCGCAGCATCCGCAAAGCGCCTTTGGTGTCACCCTCGAAGGAACAGACCACGTCCACTAGATGCTCCAGCGTGCGTGGCCCGGCCACGGTGCCGTCCTTGGTGACGTGTCCCACCAGCACAACAGCGATGTTGCGCGCTTTGGCGGCGGCCACCAACTCTCCGGTCACCTCCCGAACGTGGGCCACTCCGCCAGGCACGCCATCCAGCCCGGCGGCGCTCAAGGTCTGGACCGAATCGACAAACACCAGGTCCGGCCGCAGATCATCGACATGCCGCAGCAGCTCGCTCAGGTCACCTGTGGACAACAGGAAAAGATCTGGGGCCAGTGCGCCTATCCGGTCCGCCCGCAACCGCACCTGGGCGGCTGTCTCCTCACCGGTGGCATACAGCACCCGCCGGCCGTCCCGGGCGGCGCGAGCCGCAACATCGAGCAGCAAAGTGGACTTGCCAACCCCTGGATCTCCGGCCAACAAAACCACTGACCCAGGTACGATGCCGCCCCCCAGCACCCTGTCGAACTCACCTATCCCTGTGGGCCAGGCCGCGACGGCGGATGCGTCCACCGAGCCGATGGGTTCAGGCTTGCCGCTTGCCTCTGCCACCAACCGCAGGCGCGTCGGCTGTCCGAGCCCGCCACCCTGCCCTGCCCTGGGTGCGCTCACGGCGGCCAGGGCGTCCCATTTGCCGCACCGGCCGCACCGACCAGCCCATTTGGGAGTCCGCCAGCCACACCCAGAGCACTCGAACTCACTTCCCTTGGGTAACTGTCGAGCCATGGGCCGAACCATAACTCCCACCCCCGACATCGCCTCCCACCAGCACGAATCCGTGACGCTGGCGTCATGGAGCCAGGCATAAGCGGGCCACGGCGGCCAGATGAGTCGAGCCAGACCGGAAGTACTCGGAGTGGCCGGTGCCAGGGTGATGGTGGGCGGGGACGGCGGGGGGTTGGGGGGTGTGCGGGCGTTCAGCGGCTACGGTGGCGGGCATGGATGGGCGGGCGCTGCCGGCGGGGACCGAGTTGGGTGGATACCTGCTTGGCGAAGTCCTGGGCAGCGGCGGGATGGGGACCGTCTACCGAGCTGTGGACGCCGACGGCGCAACGGTGGCCCTGAAGCTGTTACATCCGGCGCTCGCGGCTGATCCGGATTCCAGGCGCCGGTTGCGCCGCGAGGTCGAGGTGCTCCAGCGGGTGCGTTGCCCAGGTGTGGCGCGCGTTGTTGACGCTGAAGTCGAGGGCGCTGAGGCCTTTGTTGTCACCGAGTTTGTTGACGGGCAAACCCTGTCATCCACCGTCGCGGCCGATGGCGTATACGAGGGCGAGGAGCTTGCGGAATTGGCTGAAGCCCTGGCCGCCACTTTGAGTGAGGTTCACCGGGCCGGGGTGATTCACCGCGATTTGAAGCCGGGCAACGTGATGATTAGCCCAAATGGTCCGGTGCTGATCGACTTCGGCATTGCCCAATCGGATGAAGCGACCCGGCTGACTGGCACTGGTTTTGTGATCGGGACACCCGGATTTGTGGCGCCTGAGCTGATTGCTGGCGGTGAGCCGACCCAGGCCAGCGATGATTGGGGTCTGGCTGCTGCGCTGGCTTTTGCTGCCACCGGGCGAATGCCATTTGGTGAGGGGCGTTTCGATGTGGTGTTTGGGCGTGTGGCGTCCGGCCGCGCCGATGTTGCTGGGTTGCGCCCGGATGTGGCTGACGCCCTGCTCGCCGCCATGCGCCCCAACCCTGCCGACCGCCTGACAGCGTCATCGTTGGCCGCCGCCCTGCGCCACGCCGCCGATGCCGTCCCTCACCATCCCGGCGAGCCCGCAACTTCGCGTCTTGGCTGGGCTGCGCGGGCCGATGCCGCTCGGTACCACGGCCGGTCCGCCACCGCGCCGACAGAGCTTGACGCCGGCTGGCCTGACACCGGCCCCCCGGCAGCTGTCAGGCTCAACTCGGGTGGACTTGACGGTCCGGCTGGGTCGGGTGGGCCAACCAGCTACTACGGCCCAGGGGACTATGACGAGTTTGACCCGGACTCGCCCTGGGCCGATCCCTTGCCACCGCCACGGCGGCGAATCCTGGCCGTGGCCCTTTGGGCGGGACTGTGCGCCACGGCGACGTTCCAGCCAGTGGTGGCGGGCGGCATCGTCGGAGGGATATTGCTGGTGGGGCGGGCCTATGGGATTGGACTGGACAGTCTGCGGCGCTGGCGGGCAAAGCGGGGTGCGCGGGGCGCGGACGGGTTGCGGCTGGTGGTGGCGTCCCCGGCCTATGTGGTGCGGGCCGCGGTTGGGCTGGCGCCGGCGGTGGCGGTGGGCGCGATTCTGGGGGCGTTGGTGTGGGTGACTTTGCGCTACGGCGTGAAGGCCGATTTCCCGCCTGACCTGGCACTTGGCGTGGGGATCATGGTCGGGACAGGTGCGGTTTGGGCGGTGCCGACATCCGAACGGACACGGCGCGGCACGCTCGAGTTGCTGGGCCGCGTGGCCGGGCCGCTATGGCTGCGTCTGGTTGTGGGCACGGTGGCGGCAGCATGGGCGGCGGCCATAACAGCGAGTTGGCTGGTGGGGGGAGCCGCATGGCCACTGGTCTGGCCTGGGTGAGGGTTCGCCTGGGGACGCCGAGGCAGCGTTGGAGCACGGCACAGCGCGGCGTAGGCGTGCTTGCGGGGTGCCTGGTTTCAGACAGCGCCGAAGCCCACGCGGCGTGGTCCTTCTGGGCCGATGTGGACGAATCCGATGGCTCCGGCGGGCACTATGGTGACGCGTCCGTGCTCGTCAGTCACCGAGAGGATGCCGGTTGAAACGGACAGGGCGTCGCTGACGGCGGCCTGCAACTCCTCGGCGGACATGTTGGAGTGGATGGTCAGTTCGCGGCTGAGGTGCTTGATCCCGATGGTGATTTCCACGCCCCGATACTAGATGGCACGCCGCCTTGACGGCGATGTCGGGGGTCTGTGGTTGGGTACTGACCGTGACACAGAGCCAGCCCAGAGTCGAGGTGACAGGCCGCCGCCAAGCACCGGCAGAGCCAGCCCTTTGCGCTGAGCAACGTGCAGCTCTGGAGCAGATCGAGGCTGGTGGACCGGTGGCGGTGGCAGGGGCGCCTGGAACTGGCAAGACGGTTTTGGCTGTCGCGGCGGTGGCTCGGTTGGCGGCGCTGGAGCGGGGCTCTTCTCCGGCAGGGCAACAGTCGGTGTTGCTGTTGGCGCCGACGCGCCGGGCGGCTTCAGCGTTGAAGATCCGGGTGGATGCGGCAATCGGAGCAACCACAACAGGGGCATCCACCATGACGGCGATGGCGCTGGCCTACGCCATCGGGCGGCGGGCTGCGGTGGCTCGCGGTGAGCCGCCACCAATCGTGGTGACCGGCGCGGAGCAGGATGCGATCATCGCTGATCTGCTGGCTGGTCACGCTGAGGGCATCGGTGCGCCAGTTCGCTGGCCGGACTCGGTGCCGCCGGCCACTCGCAGCCTGCGGGCGTTTCGACACGAGCTGCGCGATTTGATGATGCGCGCGGCAGAGCGGCAGATCGGGCCAGTGGAACTGGATGACCTTGGCCAACGTCACGGCGTAGCCGAATGGCGCGCCACAGCCCAGCTGTACCAGGAGTACCTCGATGTCCAGGCTTTGCGCGGCTCTGTGGCCCAGTCCGGGGCGCGCTATGACGTGGCGGCGTTGGTTTCCAGTGCAACCCAGGTGCTGCGGGACCAGCCGGACTGGACACCGCCGTGGCGCCGGATAGTTGTGGATGACTATCAGGAGGCATCCAGCGCCACCCGTGATCTGCTCCACCAACTTGCTGAGCGAGGAGCCCAAGTTGTTGTTCTGGGCTGCCCCGACATCTGCGTCCAGACCTACCGCGGAGCCAGACCGGAACTGCTGGCTCAGGCAACGGACCGCCCGCCGGTTGGGCTCGGCGCTGAGTTGGTGCGCCTGACTGTCAACTGGCGTCAGGTGGACCGGCTACGTCAGGCGACGGCCGGCATCGTCCGCCATATCCGTCCGGGACGGCTCGCAATGGCGGCTCGCGAGACTGTCCCGCCGCCACCCGAGCCTCCCGGAGCGCCTTCTTGTGCCGACGATGCCGGAACCTCGGCGGTCGCGGTGGCGTTGCCCAGCGCGGCTGAGGAGGCGGCATATATTGCCCACGCCCTGCGTTCGGCACATCTGCTTGGTGGGATGCCATGGTCGGCAATGGCTGTGCTGACCAGGTCTTCTGCTGCGGTTGGGCGGTTGCGGCTCGCTCTAGAGGCGGCGCGGGTGCCTGTCGATGTGCCCGGGATGGAGGTGCCGATCCAAACCGAATCGGCCGTGCGGCCGCTGCTGCGGCTGCTCAGCATCGTGTCAGGCGAGGGTGAACTGACGCCGGCGGACGCTCATGGGTTGCTGGCCTCGCCAATAGGTGGAATGGACGCGATGTCGCTGCGCAAACTGCGCCGGGCGTTGCGGGCACAGCAGCTTGACCGGCCGGTGGATGAGCTGATGGTTGGAGTGCTTCAGGATCCTGCAGCAATCCTGGATCTGCCTGGTCCTTTGCGCCGGCCGGTGGCCCGGTTGGCTGCCGTGCTGGCAGCTGGTGCTGAGGCGGCGGCCGAGCCTGGCACCGATGCTGAGTTGGTGTTGTGGGCGCTGTGGGAGGCCACCGGTCTGGCCCCCACCTGGCAGGCCATCGCTGTGTCCGGAGGGGCTGGGGCGGCGCGTGCCGATAGGGACCTGGACGCTGTGGGTGCCTTGATGGACGCGGCTGGCCGGTATGCCGAACGCAGGCCAGGTGCCAGTCCGGCATCGTTCGCCGAGGCACTGGAATCGCAGGAGGTGCCGGCCGATACGTTGGCGCCCAATGTCATAGGCGAGAGGATCACGCTGGCAACGGCAGCAGCCGCCATCGGACGCGAATGGGACCTGGTGGTTGTGGCAGGTTTGCAGGAGGGGGTGTGGCCTGACCTGCGGTTACGCAACACGCTGCTTGGTGCGGGGCGGTTGGCTGACCTGGTGGACGGGCGGGGTGAATCCCTTGATTTGGCCGAGCAGCGTCGCAGCGTGCTGGATGACGAGCTGCGGTCATTTGCCCTGGCCTGTTCCCGGTCGCGGCGCCGGCTCATCTTGACGTCCGTGGCCTCGGATGAGGAGCGGCCCTCGGAGTTCTTCGGACTGACCGGCGTTGACGTGGAGCGGGACGGCCAGGGCCGTCCGGTGGTGACCCGGGCGCCGCTGCCAGTTGACCTGCGCGGCCTGGTGGCTGAGTTGCGAGCCAAAGCCATCCAATCCGACGGTGACTCAACTCGCCTGCTTGCAGCCCTTGCCGAGCGCGGGGTGGCTGGCGCGGCGCCGGACTCGTGGTCAGGCCTGTTGCCGGTCAGCTCAACCGACCCGCTCTATTTGCCTGGCACCAAGGTTGTCCTGACGCCGTCACGAGTCGAGACGCTGGCGGCCTGCCCGCTGCGTTGGGCCCTGGATGGGGTTGGTGGGCACGGGCCACCCCAACCTGGTCAGGTGTTGGGCACCATCCTTCACTCCATTGCCGAGACGACAAGGTCAGCGGATGTCGCTGTCCTTCAGGCGGCGTTCGATGACCAATGGCGTGAACTGGAGTTTGAGGACACCTGGCTGAACCGCCGCGAATACCAACGCGGCCAGGCGATGGTTGCCCAGCTGGCTGTCTACAACGCCGCCCATTCGGAGCCGATCACCGTTGAGGCGCCGTTCGAGATTGAGGTTGAGGGCGTCACAGTGCGCGGAAAGATCGACCGGATTGAGCCGGCCACCAGCGGGGCTCCCCTCGGTGGGCCGGAGGCGGGCGTGCCGGGGGCCGGGGATGAGGAGGAGCCGGAGTCGCCGCGGGGTGAGACGGGTGCCATCCCTGTGCGGGTGGTCGATTTCAAGACCGGCCGGCAGGTGGTCTCGGTGGCCGAGGCCGCCAACAACCCACAGCTCGGGGTGTATCAGCTGGCCATCAACCTGGGAGGGCTCGACAAGGAGGTCGGAGCGCCGCTCCGCTCCCAGGGCGCCGGGCTGGTTTACCTGGCCAAAACCTCAAGCAGCGGGCCAACAATCCGCGGACAACAACCGGTTGGTGACGGCGAAGAGTGGGTGAGACCGATGCTGGCGGACTGTGGCGCTGCCGCAGTTGGGCCGTCATATGTTGCAGTG
>JAIRRT010000002.1 GCA_031255835.1 Bifidobacteriaceae bacterium
AGGGGCGCTCGCGCGGCGCGGGGCCGCCGTCGGCGGAGACACAGGCGCCCCTGGGTGCAGACCAGCCATGGCAAGGTGACCATCGTTGTTGTGCGCTGCCCCACCACCACTGCCTCAGCGGCAGGGCGCCAGCGCGGCGCGGGGCGCCGGGGTTAGCGCAGTGTTACTACCGCAGTGGCGCCGTCTATGGCGGTTACTTCGACTTGGGCCCCGGCTGGAATTGGAGCTGAGGAATCCTCGATGCGCGCGGTCCAGACCTCGCCCTCAATCTTCACCCGACCGTCAGTGGCCGAGACATTGGTCAGCGCCTGGCCGCGCTGACCAACAACAGCCGCAGCGCCGGTGACCACAGGCGCCCGTCCGTGCGCCTTGAGCCGGGCCAGCGCCCATGGGCGCACAGCAGCCAGCATCAACACGCTGATCAGGCAAAACACCAAGACGCACGCCCACCAAGGCGCTCCCAGCCCTGAAGCCAACGCGGACGCCAACGCTCCGCCGGACAGCATCAAGAACACCAAGTCCAGGGTGAACACCTCGATGAGCCCAAGGGCTATCGCAACCCCTATCCACACCAACCAAGCCATCGGTTCGAGTCCTCCCTCACGGCACCGAGCGCTGCCCGCAGCACCAAGCCGCCGGGGCAACAGCTTTGACCGAAGGATACCTCCCCCATCACCCCGCCGCCTCCGCCGGGAACGCCCGCCGTATCCGCGCCAACGTAGCGGCGTTCGGAGTAACCCGACCATTCACCCAAGTTGACAAGCGAGTCCGCGAGGTTCCCAGCCGCCGGGCAACCTCGGCCTGGCTCAACCCCGAGCCAGCGACGATGCCGGCGATCTCCCGAGCGATCTCGGCGCGGTCTGCGGCATCGGCCTCTGACCTGGCTTTGGACAAGATGCCGCCCAACAGCTCGGCCGCCGGCGATGGGTCGATGTAGTCCAGAACCTCAGACAATGTCGCCGCCGCCGCGCCATACGGATTGGCGCGAACCTCCCGCGCAATCTTGGACCAGTCCGGCAGAAACCCGCGCTCGATGGCGGCGCAGAACCCCTCGTGAGGCCACGTCTCCACAGGATCGCTCGGATCAGCATCCACATTCCGAAACGCCAACCGATACCTCAAGCCCCCGCCTCCATCCGCTCCAAACCAAACACGCGCCTCAGCATGTCATCGCCTCTGCTAGCTCGCGGCACACCCGAGCCACTTCCTGCCAGTCATGCCAGCGCGGGCTCAAAGACTTGTATCGCGGAAGGTCACGCAGAGCCGTCGTGTCCCGCGGCTCAGTGCTGACCAGGCGCTCGGCCAGAACGGTCGAGACAGCGGCATCGTTACCCGTCCGTTCCGCGTAGTACTCGTCGATCCCCCGCAGGATGGCTCCCGCGTCCGCCACACCTATCCGGTCTCCCAACGCAGCGACATCCAAGTAGTCCCGGACCCTGTTGCGAGCCACCACAAGGTACGCCTTGACACGCAGCGGCTCCTCCGCGGTCGGAACAACCAACTGCCGGCCGGATGGCAGCACCACACGCTCGGTCTCGAGCGGCCGCGTACGCCGCAACTGGCGAATTCCAGCCTCAAACCCGGCCTCCATCCCGAGAATGGTCAGCGGTGGAGTCCCCCGCATCGATGTAGCCCATCCCTCGGACGCTTCCACCGCCTCGAGCACGATGTCGTAGCGCTGAGTCAGATCCGACAGGACATGATCGTGGTCAAACGACATCCGATGCCGCGCGTGTACAGCCGCCGCCGACCCTCCAACCATGACCGCTCCTGGCACCCGATCCTGAAGCGCCGCCGCCGCTTCGAGCAGACCGATGAACTCAGCACTATGGTCCTGCGGCCCCACATGCATCTCATCGCGGTGATTCGACTCAGTCCTCACAACCCCAGAGCGTATCACCCCCGATACACCCCCACCCCACCGCCCGCCCCCAGCAACCGCAAGTGCTCAACCCAGCATCGGAGGGGCATGGTGACCGCCCGTCTTGAGCACTTCCGGTTGCCCGGTCTACCCCGAACCTCACCCCCTGAGCACGCACCCACCCCACCCCGGCCGCCGATGCCGACCCCAAGTGCCCAAAACGCGGCTTCACCCTCGGCTTTCCATCCCGTTGTGAGCAGTTGCGGTTGTCGCAGTTGTCACAGTGACAGTTGTCGCGGTGGGCCTCCCGCCGATGGCGTTCACGGGTGGGGTGTTCGTGTTGTGGTGCGTGCGTTGGGTAGGGGGTTCGATGCCGCTGGCGGCATGCCTTTCAAAGGCGGTCACCGAATTCTTCTTGGGATGATGCGTGTGGTCCAGGGGGTTCGCGGTGTCGGTGGGTTTGATGGTGGTCCGGTTCCCGGACGTCGAGTGGTTCGGATCCCAGACCTGGCTGCGGACAGGGAGGTGTGCGGGTGTGTCTCCCTCAACCTCACCCCCCAAAGTGTGGACGGCCTGGTCGGAGGTGCTTAACTGACCAATTGAGCCTCCTCCCTCGCCAATTGGTCACTTAAGCACATCCACCTTGATGGGGCTGAGCACGAGAGGGCAGGTGAACGGCCGGGTCGGAGGTGCTTAACTGACCAATTGAGCCGACTCCCTCGCCAATTGGTCACTTAAGCACATCCACCCCGACGGGCCTGAGCACGAGCGGCCACGTGAACGGCCTGGTCGGGGGTGCTTAACTGACCAATTGAGCTCCGGTCCCGGCGATTTGGTCCCTTACGCACCTCTGGTCCGGTG
>JAIRRT010000031.1 GCA_031255835.1 Bifidobacteriaceae bacterium
CCCACCCCCAGCTCCCGCTGCCAACCCCCGTGCCGCCATCGTCCAAGAGCGCCTGACCAACGGGCGTGACGCGAGGAGGGCTCCGAGCGTGGCACAATGGAGGGTTGTACGCGGGTGGCCGGTCCCTCTTCCCGGTGGCGCGCGTCCCCTTGGAGCTTCGCGAAGACCCATCCCCACGGATCTACGTATGGGCTCACACGCTTAGAACACGTAGGAGATTTACGTACCAGTGGCCGTCAAGATTCGACTCAAGCGCCTCGGCAAGATGCGCGCACCCTATTACAGGATCGTCGTAGTGGACGCTCGCGCCAAGCGGGATGGGCGCGTCATAGAGGAAATCGGCAAGTATCACCCCACCGAGGATCCGAGCTACATCGAAATCGACTCCGACAGAGCGCAGTACTGGCTGTCTGTTGGAGCCCAACCAACCGCGCCTGTGCTCAAGCAGCTCAAGATCACGGGCGATTGGCAGAAGTTCAAGGGCCTACCGGGCCAGGAGGGCACGCTCAAGCTCGCACCGAAGCGGGCCGCCGCCGTTGCCGCTGCTGAGGCAGTCGAGGCTGCCGAGGCCCAGGCAATCAAGGCCACCGCCGCCGTTGCTGCCAAAGCCGCGAAGGCTGCCGAGCAGGCCGCCAAAGCTGCTGAGCAGGCCGCCGATGACGCCCCGCCCCCTGCAGACGACGCCGCACCTTCCGAGGCTCCCGCCGAGCAGGCTGCGCCGGAAGCTCCGGCCGAGCCGGCCGAGGCGGCTGAAGCACCAGCTGAAGCACCGGCTGCGCCAGCAGAACCGGCAGCGGCCGATTCACCAACACCAGAATCTGCTCCCTCGGAGGAGTGACAGCCATGCTGACTGAAGCGCTCGATCACTTGGTGCGCGGCATCGTCGATAGCCCTGATGACGTCCGGATCAAGGCGCGCCGTGGCAACCGTGGCGAGACGTTCGAGGTCCGCGTGCATCCGGATGACCTGGGGCGCGTCATCGGACGTGGGGGCCGCACGGCGCGGGCACTGCGCACGGTGATGAACGCGCTTTCGCGGTCCGGTCCGGTCCGCGTGGATGTTGTCGACACCGATCGCCGCTGAGTGACCGCCAGGCAGCTGGTAGTTGCGCAGGTGGGACGGCCGCGCGGCGTGCGCGGTGAGGTGCGCCTTGACGTGCGCACGGACTCGCCGGCCAGCCGTTTTGTACCTGGCGCGCGCCTTGCGACAGATTCTTCTGGCCACCTGACGCT
This sequence comes from Bifidobacteriaceae bacterium, assembly GCA_031255835.1. Taxonomy (GTDB): domain Bacteria; phylum Actinomycetota; class Actinomycetes; order Actinomycetales; family WQXJ01; genus JAIRRT01. Next base: position 1,233 of record JAIRRT010000031.1, read on the forward strand.
TGCGAGTGCGCGCCATGATCGCAGCGGCTGGTTTGTCCGTTTTGCCGAGGCGCCTACCCGTGAGGATGCCGAAGCGTTGCGAGGCACCCTTCTACTAGCCGACGATGCCGCCCCACCAGAACCCGACGCCTGGTACCCGGACGAGTTGCGCGGCCTGGCGCTGCAACTGCCCGATGGAACCCCAGCGGGTCAGGTGACCGGCGTGATTCACGGCCCTGCACAGGATCTCCTCGAGATCCGCCAGCCATCAGGTGCGGTGGCGCTGCTGCCGTTTGTCCAGGCGATTGTGCCCGAGGTCGATGTCCTGGCCGGGCGGATCGTGACCACGCCCCCGCCGGGACTGCTCGAAGTGGCCCCAATTCCCCCGGAGGAGGAGTTGGACGAGGAAGAGGGCGCGTTGGACGGGGAGGGTGAGGCATGAGGATTGATGTGGTCTCGATCTTTCCCGAGTACCTCGACGCGCTGAAGCTGTCCTTGGTGGGGCGGGCCGCAGAGACCGGCATCCTCCAGATTCACGTCCATGACCTGCGCAAATGGACCCATGATGTCCATCGGTCCGTGGATGATTCCCCCTACGGCGGCGGCGCTGGAATGGTGATGACAGCCCCAGTCTGGGGCGAAGCCCTGGATGAAGTCCTAGCCACAAGCCCGCCCGGCGAGTGTGCGGCGGACGGCGAGGGGGCTGGCGGTGGTCTCGGTGACGGCACCGACCTGGCCGGCGGCAGCAGTCCCGCGGTGGACAGCGGGGGTGCGGGCGACAGCGAGCAGGCGGGCGACAGCGAGCAGGCTGGGGACGGCATCGGCGGGGGGACTGTGCTGGTGGTGCCTACTCCGGCGGGGTACCGCTTCACTCAGGGCGAAGCTCAGCGGTTGGCGGGCAAGCAGCGGCTGGTGTTCGCGTGCGGGCGGTACGAGGGGATTGACCAGCGGGTGATGGATCACTACGCGAGCCGGCTTGAGGTGCGTGAGCTGAGCATTGGCGACTACGTGGTGGGCGGCGGTGAGGTGGCGGCGCTGGTTGTGATCGAGGCGGTGGCGCGGCTGCTGCCCGGGGTGCTGGGCAATGCTGAGTCGCTCACGGAGGAATCCCACGCAGAGCAACTCGATGACCTGCTGGAATACCCCGTCTACTCCCGGCCCGAGACCTGGCGCGGGCTTGACGTGCCGCCAGTGCTGCTGTCCGGGCACCACGCGAGAATCGCCCAATGGCGCCGCGAGCAGGCCCTAGCCCGCACAACCCAGCGCCGCCCCGACCTCCTATCACCCCCCTAACCCACATACAGTGGGGAGGGAGCCCTGCCGGCCACACCGGTGCGCCGCCCCGCGCCGCAGCCGCGCCAGGACCTGTGCGTCAGGGCGGGGGCGCAGGCTGTGGCACAATGGGCGTTTGGCATTGCCGGTCCCGGAGCCTGCCACAGGGGGACCGATCACGGACCGGCGCCCATCCAGCGATTCCCGCGCAGGTCTTGCCTGCGCCTAGCACCGGACGTGACCTGTGGCACACGGTAGGAAGAAGGCCACGATGCATCAGTTGGACGCCATCGACGCTGCCTCGCGACGAGACGACATTCCAGTTTTTTGGCCCGGTGACACGGTCAGGGTTCACGTCAAGGTGGTGGAAGGCAACAGGTCCCGCATCCAGGTGGTCCAGGGCGTGGTGATCGGCCGGTCAGGCGCCGGGATACGCGAGACGTTCAAGGTCCGCAAGATCTCCTTCGGCGTTGGGGTGGAGCGGACCTTCCCGGTTCACGCTCCCTCGATTGATCACATTGAGGTTGTGACCAGGGGCGATGTCCGCCGCGCCAAGCTGTACTACCTGCGCAAGCGCCGCGGCAAGGCAGCCAAGATCCGTGAGCGCCGCTCGCCATCGCGGGCCGCGCAGGCAGCCGCAGAAGTGGCAGCCGCTGAGGCCGCTGAAGCAGCCGCGCAAGCAGAAGCTGCAGCCGCCGATGCCGCAGCCACCACCTCCGAGGACGTCACCGAGGCCACCGCCTCCGCAGATGCCGCGGACTCCACCCAGGAATCCTGACGAGCAGTCGCCACGGAAGTGACCTTGACGCCCAGAAGCGCCCCGACCCTGGAGCGTGAACGGACCCTGCTGACCCAAGCAAAGACCGTTGTGGGCATGGACGAGGTGGGCCGCGGAGCCCTTGCTGGCCCGGTATGCGTTGGCGCTGTGGCAGTGAATGCCGCCACGCCCGCCCCACCGCGCGGCCTGGATGATTCCAAGGCCCTGACCCCAACCGAGCGCACCCGCCTGGCCCCGCTGGTCAGCGCGTGGGCTGAGGCCTCGGCCCTCGGCTGGGCGTCCGCGGATGAGATCGACAAGACCGGGCTGACCAGCGCCCTGCGCACAGCCGGTTGGCGGGCCCTGGACCAACTGGCGCGCGCCGGGATCGAGGCGGGGGACGGCATCGTCCTGCTGGATGGGTCGCATGACTGGCTGACCCCGCCCCAACCGACCCTCGAAGAGGCCACCAACCCAGATCCAACCCCCCAACCAGACCGACGATGGCGCACCGTCACCCTGATAGGTGCCGACCGCCTGGCCGCGTGTGTAGCCGCCGCGAGCGTGCTCGCCAAATGCGCCCGTGACGCCGCGATGGTCCAACTCGCCCACACCTATCCCGGCTACGGCTGGCCGCGCAACAAGGGCTACGGCACGGCCGAGCACCGCGACGCGCTGCAGCTGCTGGGCCCCAGCCCGGTGCACAGGCTCACCTGGAAGCTGGTCGAAGAATGAGGCGCCGGCCGCAGCACAGGGCATCTCCCGCGGTCTCGCCCGCCTCGAACGCGGTGCGGATTCTGCGCGATGTGGCCGTCGTGGTGGTGGCCGCGCTTGTGGTCTCGTTCCTGCTCAAACAGTTCCTCATCCAGACGTTCTCCATCCCGTCCGGCTCGATGGAGAACACCTTGTCCGAGGGTGACAGGGTGCTGGTCTCCAAGCTGGCCCCCGGCCCGCTCGCCATCCACCGCGGCGATGTGGTTGTGTTCAAAGACCCTGGCGAGTGGCTCTCCCCCCTGCCGGACAAGAACCGATCAGCCTTCGCCAAAGGGTTGCATGACGTGCTGGAGGCAGTGGGCCTGGCCCCGCCGGATGATGACCAGTTCCTGATCAAACGCATAATCGCGATGGGCGGCGACACCGTCGAGTGCGTTCTGCCCAACGCCGGGGAGGCCGGGACGCTGGCGGTGAACGGCGAACTCCTCGATGAGCCCTACCTGGCCGAGGGTGCCGTACCGTGTACCGAAACCCTGTCCGTCACCGTGCCGGAGGGCGGGCTCTGGGTGATGGGTGACAACAGGCAGGGGTCAATGGATTCGCGCTACCACCGCAGCGGCCCGCTGGACGGCGCTGTCGATCTGGATTTGGTGGTCGGCGTGGCGCAGGTCCGTTTAGCCCCCCTGACTCGCCTGAATCAGGTTGGATTGCTACGTAACCCTGGCGCCACCTTCGCCGAGGTCCCAAGTCCCGAGACAGTCAACTAGCAGAAAATAGGTGCGTGGAAAGTGGACGATGCCGGCCGGCAACCAGGCGTACAACCTAACCCTGGCATGAACCTGCCCCCCAGGGCCCCTGCCCCGCAGGGCGTCCCTGCCCCGCAGGGTGTCCCCGCGCAGCCGGGTGCCCCCGCGCAGCCGGGTGTTCCGCAGTGGGGACAGCTGGGTGTGCCCCGGCCCGCGCCTCAGGGCGCACCGTTTGACGTTGCACAGGATGGCGCCACACCACCACCACCCATCGCCAGCCAAGATCCTGACCCCGGCCCTGTTGCCGATCCGGAACCCAAACCCAAACCCAGGTCGAAGCCGAGGAGCCTGGCTTGGCGGGCCGCTAAGGAGATCGGGTTTGTTGTGCTGGCCGCCATTGTGCTGTCGTTTGTGCTCAAGACATTCCTGGTTCAGTCGTTCTTCATCCCCTCACCGTCCATGGAGGACACCCTGCTCATTGACGACAGAGTGATGGTGTCCAAACTGGCTCCCGGCCCCCTGCCCGTGAACCGGGGTGATGTGGTTGTGTTCACCGATCCAGGCTGGCTCCACGCCCCAACACTGCCCAGCCGGACGGGCGTGGCCGCGTGGATAGATGGCGCTTTGCAGGCAATCGGGCTGGCGCCATCGACGGCCGATGATTTCTTGATCAAACGGGTAATCGGGACGGCCGGTGACAAGGTGGAATGCGTGATTGGCGGGGAGGATGTCAATGCGAATGGGCTGATGGACGGCACAATTCATGTCAACGGGACGCCCATTGATGAGACGGTTTATCTCAAGCCAGGTGAGGTGGCCTGCGAGGCAGATTTGGACGTGACCGTGCCGGCCGAGTCGCTGTGGATGATGGGGGACAACCGCAGCCAGTCCGGGGATTCGCGGGCGCATATGGACGGCGAAGGCGGTGGCAGCATCAAGATCTCCAATGTGGTTGGCGTGGCGAAGATCAGGACCTGGCCGCTCAACCGGCTGGCCATATTGCGCAATCCGGGCGCCGTGTTTGCTGACGTCCCCGATCCCGTCGCTGACGCCCCTGATACTGAAGGAGGCGAGACGCCATGAGCGGCGAAGACCTCGAGAGTTATGAAGCTGAACTTGAGCTAGCGCTTTACCGTGAATACCGCGATGTGGTGTCGCTTTTCACCTATGTTGTCGAGACGGACAGGCGCTTCTACCTCGCCAACAACGTCGATGTCCAGGTCCGTTCCGCCGGCGGGGAGGTCTTCTTCGAGATCGCCATGGCTGACGCGTGGGTCTGGGATGTGTACCGCTCAGCCCGCTTTGTCCGCACGGTCCGAGTCCTGACATTCAAGGACGTCAACATCGAAGAACTGGCCAAGTCCGATCTGGAACTGCCCCGCTAGGAAGCGAACCGGGACGTGGGGTTATCCACAGTCCTGGCGGCTTGGGGTGAGGTGCGCTGCGACGCGCCCTGGACAATGTGGCGGTGACCATCCGCCCGCCTCCGCCATCTGGTGGAGCGCAAGGCAAGTTGACACGTGCCCAGATTGGGGCGATTGGCGAGGAGCTTGCTGCGCAGTACCTGGTGGGCCGGGGTATGGAGGTGATTGACCGCAATTGGCGCGGTCCGGACGGCGAGATCGACATCGTTGCCTACTCCGCCCCGGGCACGCTCGCCATCGTCGAGGTCAAGACACGAACTGGTGACGGCTTTGGTGCGCCTGCGCTGGCGGTGACGGCCACCAAATACGCAAGGTTGCGCCGGCTGGCCGCCCAATGGATGGCCGCCAATCAGCGCCGTGCCAGCGAGGTGCGCATTGACGTCATCGCGGTCCTGATCTCCCGCTCCGGCCGGCTGCGCTCGCTGGAGCACATCCCCGGCGCCTACCACTGACGCCTCAGGGGGTAATCGACAACGCCTTGGCTGCTGCGGCTGCCACCGCCAGGTCCTCCCAGCCCATGCCGGCTGACTTGAACACCGGTTTGTCTGGAACGTGCGAGAGTCCGCCGTCCACCTCCGGATTGGCTCGCACCAACTGGCGCAGGTCGCAGGAGATTGCGTTCGCGCCTATGGCGCCTTCATCCCGCGCGATGATCAGATCGCCATATTCGCGCCACGCAGCCGCGTGGTTCTCCACAACCAGGTATGAATCGCGCAGCGTATCCCCGTCGATCTCCCGTGCGTACGGCGAATGCGAGCCGATGGCGATCACAAGCCTGTCCTCGCCCAACATCAGTCCATTGAACACCGGAGTGGACGATGACGTACACGTCACCACCACGGTTGCCTTGCGAAGTGCCCTGGCCAGCGGTGCGCCACCGTCGGATTGAAAGGCGGTGACCTTCGGATAGTCCAGGCGGTCAGCCAGCATGGCAGCCCGCTCGAGGCTGCGGCCAACCACCGTGACCGAGTTGAGGTGGCGGATCTCGGCCAGGCAGGCGATGTGTGCGGCGGCCTGGACCGATGTGCCGAAAACGACCAGGTCAATCGCGCGGGGACGGGCCAGCCGGTCGGCTGCCACCGCGCTGACCGCGGGGGTGCGCAGGGCCGTCAGCATGGTGGCGTCAAAGGACGCTCGCGGGGTCAGGGTGGCCGCGTCGAACAGGTGATATGTGCCCTGGATGCGGGGCAGCGAAACGGCAGGGTTGTGCGGCGCAACCGTGGCGAGCTTCACCCCGACCCACTGCGCGGACTCTGCCGGCATCAGCAGCATGTCCCCGGACGCCACCCCGGCCACCGTGCGCTGCGACGTCACCGGATCATCGCCCAGCAGGTAGGACTCAATCGCGTCGATGCCCAGCCGGGGCGTCAACACCTCGGCAAGCTCCTGAGGCGGGACAAAGGTGGGGGAGGCCACCCCATCGGGGAACAGCGAATCCATCAGTCGTTTCATGGTTCCTCGCTTCAGCGCAGTTGGAAGCCGAGCCCGAGGTCATCGCGCGGGTCCAGCGTGAACTCGGCCTGCCCGGTGGCGTAGGCGCTGCCTTCCACCTCAGTCATCCAGGTCTGTCCCACACCCTCAATCTCAGGTCCGATGCCGAGTACCCGGCCCGTGAACCGTGTGTCGACAATTGACCAGTGGTCCAGTTGGAACGGCTCGGCCGGCCGGTCTGCCGCCAATAGGGCCAGCCGGGCGGACGTTCCTGACCCGCAGGGGGAGCGGTCAATCTCGCCGTCAGCGAAAATCGTCACGCTGCGTTGACGCAGCTCGGTCACGTTGGCCGCGGCGCTGGAACCGTCCGCGTTGCCTTCGGGACCGTCCGCAGCGTCGCCATCACCTGGGAGGTCTTCCCACCAGATGGTGCCGTACATGCCGGTCAGGCGAGGGTCGGTTGGGTGGGCTGCCACGGGTTGGCTGTTCAGGGCCCACTTGATCTCCCGCCCAATGCGCACCAGCGCCTCAAGATCCCTCGGCGTCACGCTAAACCCCAGGTCAGCGGCCCGAGCCGAAGCGTAGAACGCTCCGCCATAGGACACGTCCACCAGCACTGTCCCGGCGCTGGTGGCAACCTCGATCCCGCGCGCCACCACCCAGGAGGGCACGTTGCGGAACCGCACCGAGACAACCTGCCCGCCAAGGCATTTGACAACCACTTGGACTCGGCCGGAGGGGACGTCGATGGAGAACTGGGCATCGGCATCGGCGGGGACTTGCACTAGGCCGGAATTCACCGCCCAGGTGGCCAACGCGATGGTCCCGTGGCCGCACGCTGTCGAATACCCGTCCTTGTGGAAGAAGACCGTGCCGCACGCTGCGTCGTGTCCTTGCTGGTCAGGCCCGTTGGATGGCACCACAAAGGCGCCATACATGTCGGCGTGGCCGCGCGGCTCGTTGACCAGCAGCCGGCGCACACCATCGAGGTTCTCGCGCAGCCAGGCCCGCCGCTCCAAAACGTTCGCCCCGGGCGGTGCGGGCACCCCGGTCCGGATGATCCGGAAGGGCTCGCCGGCCGTGTGGTAGTCCGTCACCCCAATGCGGACCGGGTGGGTCAGCCCGCCCAGGTCGCTCCGCTCAGCCGGCGGAACATGTGCAGCCACCTGCTGCGCCATTGCATTCTCCTTCCTCCACGAGTTCCCAGGCCTCGCGGGCAATTTCCAGCTCCTCGTTTGTGGCCACAACCCACACCTGCACCGGTGAGTCTTCAGGCGAGATCCGCTTGGACACTCCGCCGCGTAGACCGTTGTTGGCAGCTGGATCGATGGCGATGCCGAAGCTCTCCAGGCCAGCGCAGCATTCGGCCCTGGTGGCGTCATCGTTCTCGCCAATTCCTGCGGTGAACGCGATGGCGTCCACCCGGCCGAGGTGCGCATAGTAGGCGCCGATGTAGCTCTTGACCCGGTGGGAGAAGGTGGCCAGGGCGATCTGGGCGTCCTGGTCACCCTCAGCGGCCATCCGCCGGATGTCGCGCATATCGGGTGAGCCGCCCAGGCCCAGCAGCCCTGAGGCCTTGTTGCACATGGCGTCCAACTCGTCAAACCCCATGCCGGCCTGGCGGTGCAGATAGAACAGGATGGCCGGGTCGATGTCGCCGCAGCGGGTTGCCATGACCAGGCCTTGCAGAGGCGTGAGCCCCATGGAGGTCTCGATCGATTTGCCTGCCTGAACAGCGCAAACAGACCCGCCTCCACCAATGTGGATGACGATGACGTTCACGTCCTGTGGCCGCTTGCCCATCAGCTCGGCCGTCTTGCGTGAGACGTACCGGTGGGAGGTGCCGTGCATCCCGTAGCGGCGGATCTTGTGGGCGGCAGCCAGATCACGTGGGATGGCGTAGGTGTAGGCGGCAGGCGGCATTGTGCGGTGGAATGCGGTGTCGAATACGGCTACGTGAGGCAGGTCGGGTAGGGCGTGTTGGGCAGCTTCGATGCCGGCCAGGTTGGGCGGGTTGTGCAGCGGCGCCAGGACGGAAAGCTCGGCGATGGTCGCTTTGACTTCGGGTGTGGCCAGTGCGGGTGCAGCGTAGATGTCGCCGCCTTGCACCACCCGGTGGCCCACCGCCACCAGGCCGGATTTGGCCAGGTCAGGGCCGTGGCTGCGGAACATTTCCATTACGTGTTCCATGCCGCGGGTGTGATCAGCTATCCGGGCTGTCACCTCGAATTCCGTATCGCCATTGGAGTGGGCCACGGTTGAAACGTCCTGGCCTATCCGCTCCACCAGCCCCGAGGCCAGGCGCTGGCCGGCATCGACGTCGATGAGCTGATACTTGATCGAGGTGGAACCGGCGTTTATTACAAACACAGTCTTGGCCATGGTTGGGGCATCCTTACTTTCGGGGTTTAGTTCTGGGCCTGAATGGCAGTGATAAGAACGGTATTGACGATGTCGGCTACCGTGGCTCCACGGGAAAGATCATTGACCGGTTTGCGTAGCCCTTGCAAAACCGGCCCTATGGCCAGCGCCCCGGAGGACCGTTGGACAGCCTTGTAGGCGATGTTGCCGGCGTTCAAGTCTGGGAATATCAGGACCGTTGCCCGCCCTGCCACCTCAGAGCCGGGCATCTTGGAGGCTGCAACCGAGGGTTCAACAGCGGCGTCATACTGGATTGGGCCTTCCACCAACAGCTTGCCAGGACGCTGTTTGACCAGCTTGGTTGCCCGGCGGACAGCGTCCACGGATGGGCCGGCGCCCGAGGTACCCGTCGAGTAGGACAGCATTGCCACCCGGGGCTCAACACCGAAGGCAGCTGCCGTGGCGGCTGAGGAGACAGCGATTCCGGCCAGCTGTTCCGGCGTCGGATTGGGGTTCACTGCGCAATCGCCAAACACCAATACGCGGTCCTCCAAGGCCATCAAGAACACCGATGAGACCACGTCTACATCCGGCGCCATCTTGATGATTTGGAATGCGGGCCGGATTGTATCGGCTGTGGTGTGTGAGGCGCCGGAAACCATGCCATCGGCCTCACCCAACCGCACCATCATTGTGCCAAATACGGTGGGCGCCCTGAGCGCCTCACGGGCCATTTCCAGCGTCATTCCTTTGGCTTTGCGCAATTCGGCGAGTTCAGCGGCATAAAGCTCTATTGTCCAGCCGTCACTGGGATCGACTATGTTGACTGACCCCAAATCGACGTCAAGTTCGCTTGCCAGTTTCCTGACCTCGGTTGGATCGCCCAACACAGTGATCCGGGCTGCCTTGAGTTGATCTATCTGTGCCGCAGCTTGAATGATGCGCCGGTCAGATCCTTCAGGCAAAACGATGTGCCGAATCTCGGCCTGGGCGCGTGCAAGCATCGAGTACTCGAACCGCAATGGGGTTACAACTCGCGAGGTGTGGTCCATCACCAGGTTGGCGACGTCATCGGCGGGGAATGAGGGGGAGGAATCTGTCATGGCGTAGGCGGGGGCGGGCAGGCCGGCAAGGGCCTCGATCACGCTCGCAACCTCGCCAGGCAGGCACTGCTCGGCAACAACGGCCAGCACGGGGGACAGGCGGAATGCGGCGGATTCGATCTCGGCCTGGGTGCGGACCGAACCGGGCTGCCGGCCATCGACAACCAGCACTGTGGCGGCGGACAAATCCGCTGCCACCTGGGCGTTTAGCGGCAACTCGGCAGGGGCACCGACGGTCGTGTAGTCCGTCCCCAACACCACCACGGCCTCGCATTGTGCGGCCACAGCCGAGTAGCGCTCAATGATCCGCCGCCGGGCGGCCACCGGGTTGGCGTGGACCTCGGAGTAGGTCACGCCCAGGGTGTCGTGCCAGGTCAGCGGGACAGTCGCGGCGGCGCGCAGCTTCTCGAAGGCCGGGTCAGGCTGACCGGCTTGGTGGACCACCGGGCTGAAAACCCCAACCCGGACCGACCGCCTGGCCAGCGCCTCGACAATTCCGAGTGCAACCTGGGCTTTGTGGGAGTCACCTGATGTTGAGGCGATATAAACACTATGAACCACGAGTGGAACAGACCTTTCGGATGACCCGCGCGCCAAAAGGGCCGTAGGGGCGGCGGGGCTTGTCGGAGGCCCGTCCGGCATGGCGCTGCCGGCTCCAGCTTCCGCGCCCCAAGGGTACTCCTTGTCCCTGCGCCCGATGCCGGCCCGCACCTTCCCCTCCGCACCTGGCCGGTGGCGCCCGCCCGCCCACCACCGCGGCCTGGCGCCGCGTCGCCATCCCCGCGGCGACTACCCTTGGGCGGGTGAGTCCAACCGACCGGCCCGTCCTGGTGGTCGACTACGGCGCCCAATACGCCCAGCTGATAGCCCGGCGGGTACGTGAGGCACACATCTACTCCGAGATAGTGCCCCACACGGCCCCGGTGGAAGCCCTCTTGGCCCGCCATCCTGCCGCCATCATCCTGTCCGGCGGCCCAGCCAGCGTCTACGCCGAGGGCGCACCCCAAGTCGATCCAGCCCTGTTCGCTGCCGGTGTGCCGGTGCTCGGGATTTGCTACGGCTTCCAAGCCATGGCCCACGCTCTTGGCGGCGATGTCGATGCGGCCGCTGCCGGCGAATACGGCCACGCCACAGCGCATGTTGCCAGGCCCGGCCTGCTGCTGGCCGCCTCACCTGAGGAACAGTCGGTGTGGATGTCCCACGGCGTGGCCGTCACACGTGCCCCGGCCGGTTTCACCGTCCTGGCCAGCACACCAGGCGCCCCGGTGGCCGCCATCGAGGATCAGCAGCGGCGGCTGTTCGGCGTCCAGTGGCACCCCGAGGTGCGCCACACGCCGCTCGGCCAACGCACCATCGAACAGTTCCTCTACTACGGCGCAGGGCTCAAGCCGACCTGGACGCCCGGATCGATAGTGGCAGAACAGGTCGAGGCCATCCGCCAGCAGGTCGGTGATGACCGTGCGATCTGCGGTCTATCCGGCGGTGTCGATTCAGCCGTGGCCGCTGCGTTGGTGCAACGCGCCATCGGCGATTCCCTGACCTGCGTGTTTGTGGATCACGGCCTGTTGCGTGCCGGTGAGCGGGAACAGGTGGAACGCGACTTTGTGGCCGTCACCGGCGCCCGCCTCATTGTCGAGGACGCAAGCCAGACGTTCCTGACCGCCCTTGACGGGGTGGCCGATCCAGAGACAAAACGCAAGATCATTGGCCGTGAGTTCATCCGGGCCTTCGAGGCCGCCACTGCCCGTGTTCCCACAGGTCAGGCCCGCTTCCTGGTCCAAGGCACGCTGTATCCCGACGTTGTCGAATCAGGCGGTGGCGAGGGAGCCGCCACAATCAAGTCCCACCACAACGTTGGCGGCCTGCCAGAAGACCTGCAATTCGAGCTGGTCGAGCCGCTGCGCGCCCTGTTCAAGGATGAAGTCAGAGCAGTCGGCGCGGAACTCGGCCTACCTGACTGGATGGTTTGGCGCCACCCATTCCCCGGTCCCGGCCTGGGAATCAGGATCGTAGGCCCTGTCACGCCAGCCAAACTCGACATCCTCAGGGCGGCAGACGCCATCGTCCGCGAGGAGATGACGGCGGCTGGAACTGACCGCGAAATCTGGCAGTGCCCGGTGGTGCTGCTGGCGGAGGTCCGGTCCGTCGGGGTGCAGGGCGATGAGCGAACCTACGGGCATCCGGTGGTGCTCCGGCCTGTGACCAGCGAGGATGCCATGACCGCTGACTGGGCGCGCCTGCCTGGAGACCTGCTGGCCCGCATCTCACGCCGCATCACAAACGAGGTCCGCCAGATCAACCGGGTGCTGCTTGACGTCACATCCAAGCCGCCCGGAACCATTGAATGGGAGTAAACCCCCAGGTCAAGCGGTCACATTGATGGTTCTGCGGGTGGTCTTGCCGGCCACCTTCAGCACAATCACGGTCCGTCCCTTTGACAATCCCGTCACCCTGCCGGCGGCATCGACCCTGGCCACGGCTGGACGGGTGGAACGCCAGGTGGCGATGGTTTTCCCAGCCCGGGCCGGCGTGGCGTGAGCCTTGAGGATCTTGGAGCGCCCCACCTTGACCGTCTTGGTCTTTGTGCGGACCGAGACCTTGGCCACCTTGGGCGCCTGACGCACAACCTCCACCCGGATGACCAGCCGTTTTGCGGCAGTTGAGGTCAAGGTCAGCTTTGTCTTGCCCTGTTTCAGTGCCCGGATGGCCAGCTTGCCGGTGCCTCCCAGGGTCCAGTTCACGGTGCCGCTGGACTTCCCCTTGACCACAGTCGCAACCTTTGCCGACGATGACGTCCACCTCACCTCAGTCCGCCCCGCCGGGCTGCCGCCAGCCCGGTAGACCGCCACCGGCACCTGGACGCGCGAGCCGACGGGCAGGCGGACCGTGGTGAAAGTGGTGGCGAACCGCGAAGCTCTCCCAACTGGTTGCGACCTGGGATCGTTGCTGCCCGCGGGCGGGTCAACCTTCTGGTTGATGACTTGCCAAGGCGGAACCCACGGCGACTGGCCGGGTCCGGTCTGCCTCGGATCCGGTGTTCCGCCGGACTGCCCACCGCCTCCATCTCCGCCACCCGGAGGCTCGGTTCCAGGAGGCAGCGTCCCTGGGGGATCGGTGCCACCGGCGGGTGGTTCAACCGGACCGTTGACCATGTCGAAGTTCGGAACCAGGCTCGCCGCGAAAAGGTCAGGGTCGATGCCAAGCTGCCCCTGGGTGTTGTCACCCCAGGCGAGGACTGCGCCATCGTCGGTGGAGGCAAGGGAGTATGCCTCCGAAGAGGTGATGTATGTCAGTACGCCGACATCGGGGATGGGCTGCGGGTCGGCGCGTTTGACGCCACCTGGCACACCCAGCTCGCCGAAGTAGTTGTCCCCCCAGGCGTAGGCGGTGGAACTGTCGGTCACAGCCACCGCGTGCGTGCCAGCCAGGGCAAACGTGGTGACTGGGTCCAGGTTCGGGACAGGCAGCGGATCCGGCCGGTCTACGAAGGTGCCATCACCCAGCGTGCCGTACCAGTTGCGGCCCCACATGTAGACCTTGCCGTCAGCCGCCAAGGCTGCCGAGATGGTTGCATCGGCCTGAACAGCCACGATGTTGCTCAGGCCAGGCACCTGGAAGGGTGTCAGCCTGGCTGTTGTGCTGCCGTCTCCCAATTGACCCACGCGGTTGTCTCCCCAGGCGTACACCTTGCCGTCATCGGTCAGGGCCAGGCAGTGCTCCGCTGCGGCGGCCACGTCGACAATGTCGCTCAGCCCGGGGACCTTGTACGGGGTTGTGCGCTGGGTCTTTGTGCCAGTGCCCAGCTGGCCGGAGGAGTTGCCGCCCCACGTGTAGACCTCGCCGCGGGCTGCTGAGATCGCAATCGTGTGGTGTGAACCGACATCCAAACTGGCAATCGGCTCCAAGCCCGTGATGGCCACGGGACGGGGTATGTCCTCTTCCCCGGCCGCCCCCAGGCTCCCCCAGCCGCCCCAGCCCCAGTTGTAGACGGTTCCACTTGGCATCAACGCCACCGAGAAGCCCTGACCTGCCCCGACAGCGACTGCGTTCTCCAGCCCGGGCACCAGCACGGGGACTGAACGCGAATCATCGGAGCCGTCGCCGATCTGACCGTGATCGCCGTCGCCCCAGGAGTAGACCTGGCCATCGCTGCCCACGGCCAGGGCATGTTGCGGGCCAGCAGCCAGATGGCGGGCGCCGGCCAGCGCTTCAACCTCGGTTGGCAAGACGCCCGTGGTCCTTTGCCCGTTGCCGTACGCCCCCTGCTGGTTTGAACCCCAAATATGCAGGTCACCTGTGTCTGACACAGCCACCGCGTGGTCCAACCCTGCCGAGATCTGGACCACCCCGTCCACGTTTGGCACCACCCCCGCACTTGCGCGGCGGGTCTGAGCCGGATCGCCGAGGGTGTCGGTGCCCCAGGTGTAAACCTCGCCTGTAGAGGCCAATGCCATTGAGTAGGTATACCCGGCTGAGACCTGGACAATCCCGCTCAGGCCAGGGATCAGTTGGGGGTCCAGCCAGTTCTCGAATGTGCCATCGCCCAGCGCGCCATCCCAGTTGCAACCCCATCCGTACACCTGACCGGAGCTGGTCACCGCGAGCGTGTGCTCCCGCCCTCCAGACACATCGACGATGCCGCGCACGTTGGCCACCTTTATTGGCGTCTTGCGGCCTGTGGTGGTGCCATCCCCCAGCTGCCTGGCGTTGTTCTGGCCCCATGCCCACAGATCGCCGTTTTCGGCGATGGCTAGTGAATGGTTGTCACCTGCGGCGATCTTGCTGATGGGCGGCAGGCCGGCCACCTCGACCGGCAGATGGGCATCCTGGTCCGATCCATCTCCCACCTGGCCGTATCCGTTGTCACCCCAAGCGAACACGCTGCCCTGGCTCGTCAGCGCAAGCGTGTGGCCCACACCGACGGCCGCCTGGACCACATCGGTCAAGCCGGCCACAAGGGTCGGTTCGGAGCGCTCGTGGGTGGCGTCATCACCCAATTGGCCGTCAGTGTTGTAACCCCAGGTGTACAGGGTCCCGCTGCTGGTCACAGCGGCCGAATGGCGGTATCCGGCAGTGACCTGAACCGCTGAGGACAGGCCAACCTTCTTGGGCAAGAGTTGGCGCATGCTGCTGTTGCCGATGCCCAGCTGGCCACTATCGTTGTCGCCCCAGCTGAAGATCTGCCCCTGGGAGGTCAGCGCAAGGGTGTAACCCCAGCCGGCCGAAGCTACGGCGGTTACGTTTGGGACGTCATCGGCGGCGGCACGTGTGGCGGCAGAGACCACCGGAACCACCAAGGTGGCGGTGGTCAAAGCGGCAATTGCAAGGACAGCAGGGGCTGCAGTACGACGAATCACGGGTGAAACCTCCCGTCGGGGCCAGGGCGGCGCCGTTGCGGGCATTGTGGCGCCTCAACATTGGGCAACGTACCGCCTTCGCGGCGAATTGTTCAATCATTTAGTGAGTTTCCGTGGTCAGGTTCCGTGCTCAGCGGGGTGGGTTTGGGGGTTGGGGAGGTGGACGCGGCGGGCGCCGGGGATGTTGGCGAACCGCGCGGGTTGGCAGGTGAGCAGCAGCACCTGGGCGTTTGCGTGGGCGAGCAGATCGGTCAGGGCGCTGAGGCGGTCTGGATCGGCGAACCCGAGGGTGTCATCGAGGACTATTGGTGCGCCATCGGCCGGGT
Organism: Bifidobacteriaceae bacterium; assembly: GCA_031255835.1. Taxonomy (GTDB): domain Bacteria; phylum Actinomycetota; class Actinomycetes; order Actinomycetales; family WQXJ01; genus JAIRRT01. Next base: position 16,703 of record JAIRRT010000031.1, read on the forward strand.
CAATCAGTTCCGCGCAGGCGAGGCGGGAGAGCAGGGCGAGCTGCTCCTGGGTGCCTTTGGACAGCGAGGTGAAGCTGACGGTGCGGCCGGCCAGGGTGCGTTCGGTTATGACCAGCTGATCGTTGAGGTGGATGCGGCAGTCCGGACCGAACACGGCCGCGGCCAGGCGGTCCAGGTGCTCCGCGAACTGCGGGGCGTAGCGCTGGTGGGTCTGGGCCTGGTGGCGCAGGAGGGCCTCGCGCAGCAGGCGAGCGGCGTCCGCCTGGCGTTCAAGGCGGGTGAGGTTGCGGTGGGCCGCGGTCAGGGCGGCCGCTGCGTCGCTTTGCTTCTCGTATGTGTCCTGGCCGGCGAGGGTATCTAGGCGTGCGTTTGTGCTGGTCAGATCGGTATGGGCGGTGTGCCAGGCTTTGTTGGCTTCCTCATGGGCGCTTTCGGCGCCGCGTTGGCGATGCTCCAGGTCGGTCTCAGCTTCTTTGTGGGCCTTGGCGGTTTGGGTGGCCTGTTGCTTGGCGGCGTTCAGGCGGGCTTCGGCTTTGGCGGCGGATGTGGCGAGGTCGGCGTCGCTTGCTTGCTGCCGCGCGTTGTCCAGGTTGGTGGCTGCCTTGGTGGCCGCTTCGGTGGCGGCGTCGGCCTGAGTTTGGGTCTTGACCGGGGCGAGCCTGGCTTCTGCTGCTGTGTCCTTGGCGGCGTTGAGGTGCTTCTGCGCTTTGGCTGCGTCCTGCTCAGCCTGCTTGGCGGCGTCGCGAGCCTGGCTGGCCTTGGTGGTCAGCTCCTTGAGCTGCTCCTGACCGGCGCCAGCCAAGTCAGGATGGTTGGCGTGGAGTTCCTCCCATTCCGCCTCAAGTCCCGCCAGCTCCTCTTCCTTTTGGACGATGGCGCTGTCCGGGTCCTGATTGGTGGCGAGGGCAAGGATTCCGGTGAGTTTCAACTTGGCGGTGGCGGCTTGGGTTTTCGCGTTCTTTCTGGTGGTGGCGGATTCTTGGGCCTCGGATAGTGAGCTGACGTCGAGTTTGGCCAGGGCGCTGGCCAGGGCTTTGCTTGCTTGGTTGACCTGCTGGTCTATCTGCTCGGACGGCAGCCCGGGGTGCACCTCAATGGCCGCCACACCTGGCGCTTCGATCCGCACCACATCGGTGGCCCGGACCTCTGTCTGCCCTTCTGGCTCAAGTTCGGTGCCGTCCAGCGACACAGACGCGTCGCCAAGGCGCCGCACAACCACGCGGGCCGCCGCGGCACTCTGGGCGGCAGTTGCCTTGTCCAGTTCCCCCTGCAGCTTGTTCAGGCGCTCGATGTCGGCATCGTCGATTCCTTTGACCTGGCTGGTGGCTGCGTTGAATTCACTCAGCGCCTGGCGGGCTTGTTCGATCTGCTCCTTCAGCTTGGTCAACCCGGCCTGGATTGCGCAGGCTCGCTCGGTGGCCTGGGCGCTGGCCGCTGCTTGGGTGGCTGCCTGTTTGGCTTTGGTTGCCCTGTCCAACTCGGCTTCGGCATCGGCGAGTGCTGCTTCGGCTTTGGCCTTGGACTCCTCCAGCTCCTTGGCTTTGGCCGATAGTTGCTCTGCTTGTGCGTTGAGCTTTTCGAGCTGTTCCTTGGCCTTATGGCGTTCAGCTAGGGCACTGTCGGCCCTGGTATCTGCAGCTGTGGCCTGCCTCAGCTCTTCTTGAACCTTCTCTTTGGCCTCCGCCAGCTCTTTCAGTCTGTGCTGGCCGAGTTTGCAGTCCTCCAACTCGGCTTTCGCCTGATCCCGTTGGCGAGCGAGCTGCTCCACCTCCTGCGCCAGGGTTGCTTGGCGGCTGGCC
>JAIRRT010000106.1 GCA_031255835.1 Bifidobacteriaceae bacterium
GTTCGGACGGGGAGGTGGGGGTGGTGGGGAGGTGTGTTTGGTGAGGTGAGGGTGCGGGGCGGGGGTGGGTGGTGGTGCGGGGGTTTGCGTTGGGGCGGCCGGAGCGGACTGTTCCTAGGCCGAGGTTTAGGCGCCCGTCAGCGAGTGGGAAGATCCAGCCGTAGCCGGGCAGGAGGTTCGATTCGCCCGGAGGTCCATCCCAAAGTTCCAGGTGAGACTCCATATAGGCGACCGGCTCGCGCCGCTCAGGCGCGGCCACGTACGTCCGCGCCGCCACCCCAATCGGCCTGTCGGTACGCTGCCGGCGCCCCACCGCCAGCGCCAACCGACTGGCAGCCCCATCAGCCCCCACAACAACCCGCGCCCGCACAGCCCAACCGGCGGCGTCCCCCCGCGCCGCCCCGGCGCTCCCGCGCGGCGGGCCTCCGGGGCCCGGCCCGCCCGCCGCAGGCGAAGCCGCGGTCGGTCCGGCGAGTGGAGCAGCAGCGCCCGCTGGGGATGGTGCCGCCGGCTGGGGTGATACAGGGAGAGGTGAGGGGGTTGGGGGGTGGTGGGGGGCAACGTCGTCCAGGCTGCCCGACATGGATGGTGCCGCCGACTGGGGTGAGGCAGGGAGAGGTGAGGTGGTTGGGGGGTTGGGGGCGGCATCGTCGGTGGTGGGGTGGAGGCGGACTCCGATCACGCGGCCGGAGGGGGAGAGGAGGGGGGCGGTGACCGTGACGCCCTGGACGATGCGCGCGCCGGCGGCTCGGGCGTGGGCGAGGAGGGCGGCGTCGAAGTCGGCGCGGGGCTTGGTCAGGCCGTGGTCGGGGTAGGTGCCGCCGCGGGGCCAGGGCAGCTCGAGGCGGTGGGCGGTGGCGATGACGCGCAGGCCGTAGATGGGGAGCCAGGTGGAATCGCGCGGGACGTCGAGGAGGTCGAGCTCGCGCACGGCGCGTGGGGTGAGGCCGTCGCCGCAGACCTTGTCCCGCGGGAAAGTGGCCTTGTCCAGCAGCAACACGTCGATCCCGGCCTCCGCGAGGTACGCAGCGGCGGCGGCGCCGGCGGGCCCAGCACCGACGATGACAACGTCAGCATCGCCAAGCTGCCCAAAGTCAGGCGCCAAGCGCATCCACCTCCCTCGCTGGTAAGTCCCCGGTCCGGTCGGGGTCGGGCCCGGGCGGGTTGGGTCCGGGTCCGGCCCGAGGCCCGGTTGGGCCCGGGGTCCGGTTGGGTCCGGTTGGGTTGGGTCCAGGTCCGGCTGGGGCGAGCTTGCGAAGCCCACCCCTGGTGCGTGTTGGGCGAGCTTGCGAAGCCAGCCCGTCTCACGGCCAGCCGAAAGTCTAGTGAGCCCAACCTGGCAACCACCTGTGAGCCGGTGAGTGAGCCGGCCGAGGGGCGGGGGTGGCAGCATTGGGCGGGTGAGTTTTGAGCCGAGCAAGGAGCCGGGCGAGGTCGGGGCGATGTTCGACCGCGTCGCTCGGCGCTATGACCTGACCAATTCGCTGCTCTCGCTGGGGCAGGACCGCGGGTGGCGGCGCGCCACGGTTGAGGCGCTCGGCATAGTGCCTGGTGATCGCGTGCTCGACGTGGCCGCCGGGACGGGCGCCGTGTCGGTTGCGCTGGCCAACCTCGGCGCGCAGGTGACGGCGGTGGACCTCTCGCCCGAGATGCTCGCCCAGGCGCGGCGGCGGGGGTTGGTGGGGGACGTCATCGTCGGGGATGCGGCGGATTTGAAGTTCGCCGATGCCGCATTCGACGCGGTGACCATGTCGTTTGGCCTGCGCAACGTGGCGGACGTGCCGGCGGTGCTGCGCGAGCTGCGGCGCGTGACGCGGCCGGGCGGGCGGCTGGTGGTGTGCGAGTTCTCCCAGCCGGTCGGCGCGGTTTGGGCGGCGGCGTACCGCGCGTACCTGGCGGGGGTGTTGCCGGTCGCGGCGCGGCTGGTCTCGTCCGATCCGGCGGCCTACACCTACCTGCGCCGCACCATAAAAGCCTGGCCTGACCAGCGCAATCTCTCCTCGACGATGGCGCATGCCGGCTGGCGCAACGTCCGCTGGCGCAACCTGACCGGCGGCATAGTGGCCCTACACCAAGCCACCAACCCCGCCTAGCGGGCCTGCGCCGGTTGGCGGTTGCGGCGGATGGCGGCTGCGGCTAGGGCGGATTCGATCACGGCGATGGCGCCCCAGATGAGGGACATCGGGTTGGGGCCGTAGAGCACAAACAGCTGGAGCGATATCCAGGCGACCATGATCAGGCCGGCGGCCAGGCACACCCAGTAGGCGGACGGGCGTCGGCGCAGCAGAAGCACCAGGCCCGCGGCGTGCGGCAGCCCGATCAACACAAGCAACGCCAACCCCGGAACGAACGTCGTTGAAAACAGGGCATCGCCCAGCGGCAGGCGGCGCATCGGCTCCAATAGGGCCCACATGCCCATCGGGTCGTTGCTCTGTGTTGTTGACCAGAACCCAAACGTGCCCAACGGGGCGCCGACCGTATCGAACGCCATGAGCGCAATCAAACCCCTGGTCAACGCCGAAAACCGTCGCTTCGCCATAGCCGCACGCCCCTCCCGCGAAAGCATTCAAGAGCCAGCCACCCCAGCACTGGCACCCCAAGAATAGGCCACCGCGGAACCCGCGGCCCCGGCGGGAACTGGCGACAGCGGGAACAGCGGGAACCGGTGACCCCAAGTGCTCAAAGCACCCTTCCACGTGCTGGTTCCCAACCCGTTTTGGGCACTTCCGGTCGTCCGGGCTCCCCCGACCCTCGCGCGCTGAGCACAAACCCACCCCACCTCTTCCGCCGACGACGACCCAAACTGCCCAAAACACCGCCCCACCTGCGGGTTCCCACCCCGTTTTGAGCAGTTGCCGTCGTCCCACCCCCACCGGCACCCGCCCCCTGAGCACGAATCCGCCCCCACCCCCCACCAGGTCACCGCCGCAACTGCCCAAAACACCACCTCCTCCGCGGATTCCCGTCCCGTTTTGAGCAGTTGCGGTTGTCGCAGTGGCCCTGCCGCCGATGGCGTTCAAGGGTTGGGTGTTCGTGTTGTGGTGCGTGCGTTGGGTAGGGGGTTCGATGCCGCTGGCGGCATGCCTTTCAAAGGCGGTCACCGAATTCTTCTGGGGATGATG
>JAIRRT010000140.1 GCA_031255835.1 Bifidobacteriaceae bacterium
CATGGCTGTGCGGGTGATTGGGCCGATCTGACCGTCTGCTACGCGCTGGCCGTTGACCTTGACTATGGCCTGGACGTCGCGAGTGGTGGAGGTCAAGAAGGCCTCTTCGGCATCGGCCAACGCGGATAGCGGGACGGAACGCTCAACCACATCGTTCTGCTCCATGACCAAGGCGCGGGTGATGCCCGCCAACAGGCCGTCTGCCAAAGGCGGTGTGGTCAGGACGCCGCCGGTCACTATGAAGACATTGGATCCGGTGCCCTCGCATAGCTGCCCGGTGGTGGTGGCGAAGATCGCTTCGCTGGCGCCGGCCTTGACTGCGTGGGCAAGCGCCATTGCGTTCTCACCGTAAGAGGTGGTCTTCAACCCGGCCAGGGCACCGCGCTCGTTGCGGGGCCACGGCACTATCTCCACCGCGGTGGCTGGGTCCGGGACGTGCCCCGAAGTCAAGGCGGCCACCATGGTCGGAGCCACACCGTCCTCGCGGGGGCTGCCCAGGTAGCCGGGCCCGGCGGTGTAGGTCAGGCGCAAAATGTCGTGCGTGCCGTCCAGGATTGGCCGGTTGGCCTGGAGGACCTCGGCAACGCAGCGTTCGGCCTGCTCACGGTCCAGAGGGACCAGCCCAAGCCCGGCGGCCGAGCGGGCCCACCGGTCCAAGTGCCTGCCCAGAGCTAGGGGGCGGCCTCGGTCCACGCGGACTGCCTCGAACACGCCATCGCCCACAATGAATCCGTGGTCAAACACTGACACGCCGGTTGCCTCAGCCGCCGAGAGCAAGCGTCCATCCACCCAGACTTTCGAGTCATTTCGCAAAAACGCCATTTCACGAGCCTACCGCGGCCACCCCCGCCGGGACGGCATCGCTCGGCAAGACCCGCGCCAGGAACTCCCCTGTGAACGAGCCCGGTGCCTCCGCCACCGCCTCGGGGGTGCCGGTGGCGACCACCTGTCCGCCTTCGGATCCGCCTTCCGGACCCAAATCGATGATCCAGTCAGCGCTCTTGATCACATCAAGATTGTGTTCGATGACGATGACGGTGTTCCCTTTATCGACCAGTCCCTGCAATACTCCCAACAGTTTGCGGGTGTCTTCAAAGTGAAGACCTGTGGTCGGTTCATCCAACACATACACGGTCCGGCCAGTTGAACGGCGCTGGAGTTCACTGGCCAACTTGACCCTCTGCGCCTCGCCACCCGAAAGGGTTGGCGCCGGCTGACCGAGCCGCACATAGCCCAAACCGACGTCCACCAAAGTGTCCAGATGCCGGGCGATGGCGGGAACCGCCTGGAAGAACTCTGCCGCCTGATCGATTGGCATGGCCAAGACATCAGCCACTGTCTTGCCTTTGAAATGCACTTCCAGAGTTTCGCGGTTGTAGCGGGCGCCGTGGCACACCTCGCACGGCACATAGACATCGGGCAGGAAGTTCATCTCGATCTTCAATGTGCCGTCACCCGAACAGGCCTCGCAGCGTCCACCTTTGACGTTGAAGCTGAACCGGCCCGGTTTGTAACCGCGCAGCTTCGCTTCGGGTGTGGCGGCAAACAGTTTGCGGATGTGGTCCCACACGCCTGTATAGGTGGCCGGGTTGGACCTGGGTGTCCGGCCGATGGGCCCTTGGTCAACATGGACCACTTTGTCGAGATGCTCCAGCCCGGTCACCCTGGTGTGGCGTCCAGGCACGTGGCGAGCACCGTTCAGTTGGTTGGCCAGCACGTTGTACAAAATCGAATCGACCAGAGTTGACTTCCCGGAACCAGAAACGCCGGTGACAGCAATGAAACACCCAAGGGGGAACGACACATCGACGTTCTCCAGATTGTGTTCACGTGCCCCGATCACGGTCAGCTGCTTGCCGGTGGTAGGTGACCGGCGCACCGACGGGGTGGCGATGGCCCGCCTTCCGGCCAGGTAGTCACCTGTGATCGACTTGCGGTTGGCAAGCAAACCGGCCAAATCCCCAGAGTGGACTATGTATCCGCCGTGTTCACCGGCTCCTGGGCCGATGTCAACAATCCAGTCAGCTGAGCGGATTGTGTCCTCGTCATGCTCAACCACAATCAGGGTGTTGCCCAGATCCCTGAGCCTTGTCAGCGTGGCGATGAGCCGGTGGTTGTCGCGTTGGTGCAGGCCAATGGACGGTTCATCGAGAACATACAACACCCCTACCAGCCCTGAACCGATCTGAGTGGCCAGTCGGATCCGCTGTGCTTCACCGCCAGACAAGGTGGCAGCTGGCCGTGCCAAAGAAAGGTAGCTCAAGCCGACATCGAGCAAGAACGTCAAGCGGGCATCTATCTCTTTGAGGACTTGGGCTGCGATTGCCCGCTGCCGTTCTCCCAACTCAAGTGATGCCAGGAAGTCCCGGCATTGCGCCATCGGCAGCTGGCATACTTCGGCAATGGACTTCCCGCCAACCCGCACTGCCAAGACCTCTGGTTTGAGGCGGGCGCCGCGGCAAGCTGGACACGGCACTTCACGCATGAACCCCTCGTAGCGTTCCCGGCTCCACTCCGACTCGGTCTCAGAATGGCGCCGTTCCAGGAACGGGACCACTCCTTCAAATCCTGTCGAATAGGCGCGCTCGCGTCCCCAGCGGTTGCGATAGCGCACATGAACCCGGTAATCCTTGCCATACAAAATGGCGTCGCGTGCCCTGTCTGGTAGCGCGCGCCACGGTGCGTCCATGGAAAACCCCAGGTCTTCGGACAGCCCACGCAAAACGCGCTCAAAATACTCCCATGACGTTTGGAACCAGGGTGCCACAGCGCCTTTGGCCAGCGAACGCGACGGATCAGGAACCACCAGTTCGGGGTCCACTTCGAGCCGCGTGCCGATGCCGCTGCACTGGGGGCAAGCCCCATAGGGGGCATTGAACGAGAAAGTCCGTGGCTCAATCTCTTCCAGGCTGAGTGGATGGTCATTTGGGCAGGCTCGCCGTTCCGAAAAGCGTCTTTCGCGATCCGGAGCATCATCCGGGCGGTCAACAAAGTCCACCACCACCAGACCATCTGCCAAACCGATGGCAGTTTCGACCGAGTCGGTGATGCGCCGCCGGGCAGCCTGGCGGACCACAAGGCGGTCAACCACCACCTCGATGGTGTGTTTCAGCTTCTTCTCCAGCACCGGGGGTGAGGCGAGCTGCTCAATTGATCCGTCAACTCTCACGCGAGCGAATCCTCGCGATCCCAGCTCACGGAACAGCTCGGAATACTCGCCTTTGCGTCCCCGCACCACCGGTGCCAGAAGCTGGAACCGCGTGCCTTCCTCCAATTCCAACAACCTGTCGACAATCTGCTCAGCACTTTGGGCGGTCACCCGCTCGCCGCACTGTGGGCAGTACTGGGTGCCTGCCCGCGAGAACAGCAGACGCAAATAGTCGTACACCTCTGTGATGGTGCCGACGGTGGAGCGGGGGTTGCGGTTGGTTGACTTCTGATCGATCGACACCGCCGGGCTGAGCCCTTCGATGAAGTCGACGTCCGGCTTGTCCATCTGGCCAAGGAACTGGCGGGCGTAACTGGACAAAGATTCGACGTATCGCCGCTGCCCCTCGGCAAAAACCGTATCGAACGCCAGTGAGGACTTGCCCGAGCCAGACAGCCCAGTGAACGCGATCAGGGCGTCCCTAGGCAGGTCCACATCTGCGTTCTTGAGGTTGTGTTCGCGCGCGCCGCGCACCACCAGCCGATCAGTCACCCCGCAATGCTAGGCCCAACCCCCGACATCGAACAACTGTTCGCCTCCGGCGCGCCGAATCTGAGCCCCGCCAACCCCCATCCGCCACCCGCCGCGCCATCGGCCGCTGAACCAAGCCGCCGGCCACCCTCCACCTGGACGATGGCGCACCACCTCCTTGTGCTAGCGTCCAACCCTGGAAGGGGGCGCCCCATGAAACCCGACATCGAACGAACCCTGGCGCTGTTGAAGCAGAACATAGGCGCTGCCAAGGGCGCATCTGGCCTGAGATGGCAAGGCGGCTTGAGTCTGGCAGCTTTTCTGTATGCCCAGGCCGGCAGGCAGCTGGATGCGGATGCCATTCGAGGCTGCCTTGACCTGATCAAACGCAGCACTGGTCTGCTTTCGGCCCCGCGCGGCGACATGTCACTTTCCCTCGCCACATTGCTGTCACTATCCGCAAACCCGCAACAGCTGTTGACCGACACCTTGGAGGTTTACGGACTTCTCAAAGCGGCCAAGTTGGGCGGGTCGCCGCACCTGTTGATGGCGGCCCACCAGATTGCTTCGCGAGCCCGTCCAACAGACTTTGGTGTCATGGTGGAGAGGACCAGAGCGCTATATGACGGTATGAAGGCGGACCATCGATTCTTGACCGGCCGGGATGACTACACATTGGCCGCCATGCTCGCCTTGTCCAACCTGGATGTCGACTCAGCCGTCAGCCGAATCGCCCAGGTGTATCAGAACCTGGATCCGGGGTTGGGTGACAAGAACGGTGCACAGGAGTTGGCGCAGGTCCTGACGTTGGGTGGCGGTGGAACAGATGCCGAAGAGCGCGCGGTGTCGTTGCGAGCCGCACTGAAGGCCCGCAAAGCCCGTTTGTACCGAGCGCACGGCATGGGGATCATCGGCCTGATCGCGCTGCTCGGCGTGGATGTCGAGACCGCTGCCGATCAAATCGACCAGATCCGCGTGGCGCTGAAAGGAATGTCGCTCAGCCAGTCAGAGCGTCTGGTCCTGGCCGGCGGCATCGTCGCCAACCAGTACGCCACCGAAGGAACCGACCCAACCCCGGCCGAAGCCGTGCGCAACAGCATCACCGGCGTGGTCTCACTGAGCGCCATGGCGATAATCCTCGAAGCCGCCAGCGCAGTAGTAGCCGCCGCCACCTAACCCCACCCACACCTAGCCAACCTCTGAGCCGCCGGTTGTCCGAAGGGCTGCCTGGCTATTCGGCTGGCTCAGGGCTTTCTGTGGTGTCGTGTTCTACTTGTTCGCGCGCGTACTCTTCTTCCATGGCATAACCAGGCGCGTACAGGAGATCTTGGAGTTCGAGGTAGCGCTGGCCGTCCTCAGACTCGTAGTCGAAGCTGTCCGATTGGAGTCCATCAGGTGCCTCCACTAGAATCAGAGGATTCATAGCAAGACGTCCAGCGAGAACATCGTCTTGCACAGTCGAATCGCCCTGAGCCTGGCGGCGAGTGTATTCCTCGTTGAACATCGGACACGCCTGCATCAGTGACTCCAACAACACCGGGTCGGTTTCCAAAGGAATCTCAGCGTGCGGTCCGTACGGCCCACGGTCAGGATCGTCCTTGATAACATCTGCCAGGCCGGGGAGCCCATGCTCCCGAGCGCACGCAATCCACTCGTTTGCCGCGTCGACCATCCGCTGCTGAAGTATGTCGTCCTCGGCCGGATCGGCCTCCATGTAGGCCGTCGGATTCGTGTACCCGGACGATTCCAGACATCCAACCCACACACGCGTGTAGTCCTTTCCATCCACCCACAACGATGGTGCCAACGTGCCCGTCGCGGCGTCACCGTCCACATTCGTAAACGCCTCCTTGGTAGTCGGATCAATCGATCCTGCGGGCCCATCCAACAGGACCGTCCAGTTCTCGAAATCGCGGGACAGCACCTCATGCCCCTCCGCCCACCCAATCTCTGCCTCCCCACCATCCATGGGTGTCAGCAACGCCGGAAGTCTGGCATCAACCAAACAAGCCTCCAGCGCCTGAGCCCGTCCGTACTGATCAAGATCCTGCTGAGTAGGCGTCACGGAAGACACCGCAGACTCCCCGGTGCTCAACGTCGCCACATCTTCCTCCTGCCCGCACCCACCCAAGAGCAGACCACCAACCAACGCCAGACAACCCCACACCCGCGCACGCCTCCACCCTGACCTGCGCACAGTCCCACCCCGACACCACACCAGGTGGGCTAAGGTATCGGTAGGCCTCGACACCAAACTCTTCGACAGCGCCAAACACATCACGGCGCGCACCTGCAACAACACGCGATCTCCTTTCAACTCAACCTCCAGGGCCATCCCAAGAGCACACAACCTGCAGTTCGCAGCACGCCAGGACGGCACACTCAGCTATAGCCGCTTAGGTATCCGCGACCACTTCAGTGTGGCGTGACGCGGACCCTCGCCTGCGGGGAACGTCAACCGTAGACCCTTGTCCCGCACCAACCACGCCACCGGTCCACTGTTCTTGTAGGCCTGACGGTAACAGGGAGCTTGAGTAGGCGAGACCGTGACAACGTTGCCCGGACGGTCACACACCCTGAGGTTCTTCGCGACCACAGGGCTCCTGGTCAAGAACTCATGCGATTGACCCGCATACCAGGCCTTCACCGCGTCAGTGACCTTGCCACCCGCGTTGGATGTGAAATCGGCCAGCGACTTCAATCTGCCGGTCTTGGTGTCGATGGTCACCGAACGGTCACTCCGATACTCAGGCCACATGCCCCCAAGGCCAACGCACGGTGCATTCAGTCCCGAAAAGGTCAACACAACCGACGCGTAGCGTTCCTTGTACACCGCCGAGGTGAACTTGCCCGTCAGGTCCCAGAAATTCTCGTGACACCACACCAACCACTCATCGACCGGAGTCTCAGGTCCCCCCGCCTGCTTTGCTTTGGTTGTCGTGAACTGATCCTGTGTCAGCGCCCCCTTGGCATAGAACTCCAACTCAGCGTCTACCAAAGCGTCGATGCGCCTATTGAAGACCCTCTGCGCCTTGGCCGTGGCACCCCGCAGAGTAGGCACCGTCACGTTGTACTGGAAGCTGTTCGGAACGTAGCGTCCCGTTGACTTCACTCCCTTAACCACACGCTGCCCCACAGACACACGTACCCTCAACGCTTCCGAACCATCCTCCGACGGTCCCATAGCCGAACTGGGAAACGAAGCACACGAGATGAAGACCAACGCCAACACCGACAGCAGCGCGACACGGCGCGAACCCTTCAACACAATCACAAAACCCTCTCCCAATTCAGGAACAACAACCGCAAAGATCCGGACAAACCACCTCAAGACTGACCAACCGAACACCATCGCGAACAATCAATCGATCAGTCCACCGGCCAAGTACCAGACTGTCGGACGAACGGCTCCACGAAAACCAGTCCCACGCGGGCACCTTGACTCAAAGCCCCCCGCCCAGGTGATCCGCCCTCGTCGCCCGTCTCTCGAGCCACATCATGCCAGGGTTGATCTCGTTCAACCTCCCTACACTTGGTAGTGTCCGGCAAGAGCCAAAAAGTAACGCCGTGGACCCGATCTGTTTCCGCAAACA
>JAIRRT010000154.1 GCA_031255835.1 Bifidobacteriaceae bacterium
TCGCCGCAAACTGTGGGCTCTTGGTGTCCGGAACCCACAACTGCACCGGGCGCAACCCCTGAGCCCTAAGCCGTTCACGACGTGCCTTCTGCCTAGCCGCAGCGTCGAGTGCCATGCCACTGACTTGAGCAGTTGGGGTTGCGGGGTGATGGGGGGCGGGGGCGGACTCGTGCTCAGCGCACAGGTGACTGCGGCGGCGGGACGACCGGAAGTGCCCAAAACGGGGTGAAGACATGCAGGTGGGAGGTAACGAGGAGGGTGTGGGGGGGTTGGGGGGTGGGGCTCCGCCCCCCTGCGAGCTGAGGGCGGAACCGCTGGCACCTGCACCAACGGCCCGTCACCGATTGCACATACTGTCCAACCGAAAGGCCAAGTAATTACAAGTGCGCTTTGCACAGTAGCACCCGACCCTCACGCACGCAAGTTGACACCTACCGCCACTGCCTGGGTGACAGTGCCGGCGGCCAGCATGAGAGGGTCCCTGCCGCCTGGTACACAGGTGGCATTGTCGGCCTCGCCGCGGCGGAGCGCACGCGCCCCAGCACCCACGACCTCTGTCCGGGTTGCGCGCTGCGGAGGGTGCCCAGGTCTATACCACGCGGTGGCGCCAGTTGTGGGGGTCGGGGGCTCGGCCGTATTGGATGTCGGTTAGCTCGGCTCGCACTGACATTGTCAGGGTGCCGGGGGTGCCATCGCCAACGGTGACGGAGAAATCCTTCCCGTGCAGGGAACCGATTGGGGTGACAACGGCTGCCGTACCGCAGGCGAACATTTCCGCCACTCGGCCGTTGCGGGCTCCATCAATAACCTCTGCCAGCCCTATGGGACGTTCTTCAACCTTGGCGCCACGGTCCCGCAATAGCTGCATGATTGCTGATCGCGTGACCCCTTCCAGAATTGTGCCTGAAGTTGGCGGAGTCGCAATGGTGCCATCGGCCATGACGACGGCGATGTTCATCCCACCCAATTCCTCCAGGTCAGTTCCACTCACTGCGTCCAGATACAACACCTGCTCGCAGCCGTGGGCATAGGCAGCCTCCTGTGCGGCCATTGAGCCGGCATAATTGCCGCCGCATTTGGCGGCGCCTGTGCCCCCCGGGCCCGCCCGGTGCGTCTCTTGTTCCACCCAGATCTTGACCGGCGCCACACCAGATGCGAAATAGGACCCAACCGGCGAGGCGATCACATAGAACTCAACAGACCGGCTCGGCCTGACACCAATGAACGGCTCGGTGGCAAACATGAACGGCCGCAAATACAGCGACGTCCCCTCCCCGCCGGGCACCCAGGACTGATCAACACGGACAAGCGCATCTACCGCTGCCACAAAATCCTGCGGGTCCAGCTCCGGTAGCGCCATCCGCCGCGCGGACCTTGTGAACCGCTCAGCATTGGCGAACGGCCGGAACGTCCAAATCTGCCCGTCAGGCTGCCGGTATGCCTTCAACCCTTCGAATATCTCCTGGGCATAGTGCAACACCGATGCCGCCGGCTGGAGCTCAATGGACCCATAGGGCACAATCCGGCGCTCAACCCATCCTTCCCCGGCCCTCCACGACACCCGGGCCATGTGATCGGTGAACGCTTGGCCAAACGCCGGGCAGGCCAACTCGGCCTCGCGCTCGGCGTCGGTCCGCGGGTTCGGATTCGGTTCAATACTGAAACCCGGTTGACTTGCCATGTCCTTCATCCTTTCTCAAATGGCCCAGCAGTCTTGATCCGAGCGATGATGTCCTGCCCAACCTGTTGGGTTCCGCGCCGCTGGCTGCCACGTTCGGCCAGGTCGCCGGCCACCGCCGCCTCGATGCCCGCCGCGGCGGCGCCATAGCCCATATGGTCCAGCAGCAATCCGGCCGAGGCGATAGCCGCGGTCGGGTCAGCTATGCCACGCCCTGCAATATCCGGGGCCGAGCCGTGGACCGGCTCAAACATGGACGGATGGTTCCGCTCAGGGTCGATGTTCCCCGATGCAGCCAGGCCAATCCCTCCCGTTACAGCAGCAGCCAGGTCAGTCAGAATGTCGCCAAACAGGTTGTCGGTGACAATCACATCGAACCGAGCCGGGTCCGTCACCATGAAAATGGTTGCCGCATCGACATGGAGATAGTCGACTCCCACAGAAGGGTATTCAGCGCCAATCTCTTCCACTGTCCGGCGCCACAGATGCCCGGCGTGAACCAACACATTGTGCTTGTGCACCAGCGTCAAATGAGCTCGCGGCCGCCGCGACGCCCGCTCAAAAGCATCCCGCACTGTGCGGCGCACACCGAAAGCCGTGTTGACGGACACCTCGGTGGCAATCTCATGCGGACCGCCGGCCCGCACTGCCCCACCGTTGCCCACATACGGTCCCTCAGTGCCTTCACGCACCACAACAAAATCGACCGTGCCGGGGTTGGCCAAAGGTGAGCAAACCCCCGGATACAGCTTGGCTGGCCGCAAATTGATGTAGTGGTCAAACGCAAAGCGCAACCGCAGCAACAGCCCGCGCTCCAGCACCCCACTGGGCACAGACGGGTCACCCACCGCCCCAAGCAAAATGGCATCATGCTCGGCCAAGGACTCAAGGTCGCCCTCGGTCAGGGTCTCGCCTGTGCGGTGCCACCGCCCCGCGCCCAAGTCGAACCGCGTGAAAGAAACGGAAACGGCACCCTCGGGTGGGGAAGTGCCGGCGGATAGGGCGGCTTCTAGGGCGGCCTGGGCTTGGTCGGTGACTTCTGGACCAATACCGTCACCTGGGATGACGGCCAGGTTGAGCCGCTTTGTCATGAATTCACCTCGCGGCCGAGCCTTCCGTGTAATCCGAGTCAGTCGGCCGGACCCAGGCAAACAGCTTGCGCAGTTCGCGGCCCACGCCCTCAATCGGATGGGATTCCCCAGCGGCCCTCAGCGCAGCGAATTCCGGAGCGCCGGCGTCCTGGTCAGCGATGAACCTGGCGGCAAACGCCCCAGAGCGGATGTCCGCCAAGACCTCGCCCATGTGGGCTTTGACGGTTGGATCGATCACCCGCGGGCCAGAGACATAGTCGCCATATTCGGCGGTGTCAGAAACCGACCAACGCATCTTGGAGATACCGCCCTCATACATCAGGTCCACAATCAGCTTCAGCTCATGCAGCACCTCGAAATAGGCGATCTCCGGCTGATAGCCGGCCTCGGTCAGCGTCTCGAAACCGGCCTGGACCAGGTGAGACACCCCGCCACACAGCACGGTCTGCTCGCCAAACAGGTCAGTCTCGGTCTCCTCGGTGAACGTGGTGGCAAGCCCGGCCGCCCGCAGCCCGCCCAACGCCTTGGCATAGGACAACGCCAACGCGAAAGCCCCACCGGTGGCGTCCTTTTCCACCGCCACAAGCACCGGCACACCGCGACCGTCCACGTATTCGCGCCGCACAAGGTGGCCAGGACCCTTCGGGGCAACCATCGCCACATCCACCCCTGCGGGCGCCTCGATGTAGCCGAACCGGATGTTGAACCCGTGCGCAAAGAACAGCGCGTCCCCAGGCTTCAAGTTGGGCGCTACCGCATCGGCATAGACCCGCCGAGCCACATGGTCCGGAACCAGCATCATCACCAGGTCCGCTTCGGCGCACGCCTCGGCAGGAGTCATCACGCGTAGGCCTTCCTCGGCGGCCTTGGGACGCGAACGCGAGCCCTCGGCCAACCCGATGCGCACATCCACCCCCGAATCGCGCAAATTGAGGGCATGGGCATGACCTTGGGACCCGTAGCCCAAGATCGCCACCTTCCGGCCTTGAATGATGCTCAGGTCAGCGTCATCGTCGTAGTACAGCTGTGCCACAGGAAATCGTCTCCTTTGTCGAGTGGAGTTTGAGTTCGGTTGAATGCCATCGGCCAACTTACGCCTTGGCGAGCCTAACGTGCCTGCCTGTCCACCGCTCGGTCCGTCAGAGTCTTCGGTCCACGAGCAATGCCGACGATGCCGGACTTCACCATTTCGCGTATCCCGAACGGTTCGAGGAGGGACAGTAGGGCGGACAGTTTGGACCCGGGGCCCGTCGCCTCGATCACCAGCGAATCGGTGGCGACGTCAACAATCCGGGCTCGGAACAGGTCTGCGATCTCGATGACCTGGCCCCGGACTTCAGCTTTGGCCCGGACTTTGACAAGCAGCAACTCACGCTGGACCGAGGCATCAGTTTCCAGCTCAACGATCTTGATGACGTTGATCAGCTTGTGCAGCTGCTTGGTGATCTGCTCCAGCGGCGCGTCCTGGACATCGGCCACCACTGTGATGCGGGAGATGTCCTCCCGCTCGGTTGGGCCAACCGCCAAGGACTCGATGTTGAAGCTGCGCCGGGCAAACAGGGCAGCCACGCGGGTCAGAACACCTGGCTTGTTTTCCACCAGGACGGACAAAGTGTGCAGTGTCACTGGAGTTCTCCTTCGCTGAGCCGGCGGCTCACTCGGCTTCCCACTGTGGGGCCAGGCCCCGGGCGTACTGGATGTCATCATTGGAGGCGCCGGCAGCGACCATCGGCCAGACCATGGCGTCCCGCGAGACCTGGAAATCGATCACAACCGGCAGGTCATTGATCTCGTTGGCCTTGTGGATTGTCGAATCGACATCCTCGGGGCGTTCGCAACGCAAACCGACACAGCCGCAGGCCTCAGCGAGCTTGACAAAATCAGGGATGAGCTGATCATCCGATCCGGTGTGCAGATCGGTGTTGGAATAGCGCGACCCATAGAACAGGGTCTGCCACTGGCGGACCATTCCGAGGGACGAGTTGTTGATGATTGCCACCTTGATCGGAATCGAGTTCAACGCGCAGGTCACAATCTCTTGCCCTGTCATCTGGAAGCAGCCGTCGCCATCGATGGCCCACACTGGAGCATCCGGACGGCCGACCTTCGCTCCCATTGCGGCCGGCACACCGTAACCCATGGTGCCAAGGCCGCCAGAATTGAGCCATTGACGCGGCTGAGTGAACGTCAGGAACTGGGCTGACCACATTTGATGCTGCCCCACACCGGACGCGAAGACAGCATCTGGCCCGGCCAGCGCCGCAATCCGCTGGATCACGTGCTGCGGGGCCAGGCGCCCGTCGCTTGGCTCGGGATAGCCCAACGGGTATGAGCCGCGCCAATGGTTGATTTGCCGCCACCAGGCGGTCAAATCAGCCTGCGGCTGGGAAGCATACCTTTCCGTCAGCTGCTCAATCAGCGCCTTCAGAATCTCCTTGGCATCGCCAACAATCGGGACATCGACAGCCTTGTTCTTGCCTATCTCAGCCGGATCGATGTCCGCATGCACAATGGCGGCATGCGGTGCAAAACTGGACAGCCTCCCCGTGAGGCGATCATCGAAGCGACAGCCGATGGCGAAAATCAGGTCCGCCCTTTGCAGGGCTGCCACAGCCGCCACTGTGCCGTGCATTCCGGGCATTCCCAGATGCTGGGGATGCAAATCGCTGACAGCCCCCAGCCCCATCAAAGTGGTCACAACCGGGATACCGGTCAACTCGACCAGTTCGGTCAACTCACGCCCCGCGCCGGCAATGACTGTCCCGCCGCCAGCCAATATGACCGGACGGCGGGCCTGGGCCAGGCGGGCTGCGGCTGCGCGGACCTGTTTGGCGTGAGGACGGATGGTCGGTTTGTATCCGGGAAGGTCCATGTTGGCCGGCCAGTTGAACGTTGTCTCGGCAACCTGTGAGGACTTGGGCACATCCACCAACACAGCACCCGGCCGGCCAGTGGAGGCAATGTGGAAGGCGGCCGCCAGGGTCTCAGGGATCTTGTCGGCATCGGTCACCATGAATGAGTGCTTGGTGACCGGCATCGTCGCTCCGACTATGTCCGATTCTTGGAACGCGTCGGTGCCTATGGATGTTGTGGGGACCTGGCCGGTGATGGCGACCACCGGGACTGAGTCCATGGTGGCGTCCGCCAGGGCTGTGACCAGGTTGGTTGCTCCCGGTCCGGAGGTCACCATGCACACCCCGACCCTGCCGGTTGCCCGCGCGTAGCCTGAGGCTGCGTGGCCGGCTCCCTGCTCGTGGCGCACCAGGATGTGGCGCAGGCGCTTGGAGGCGAACAGCGGATCATAGGTGGGCAGGATCATGCCGCCTGGGATGCCGAACAGTACGTCCACACCCAGTGCCTCAAGCGTCTTGACAATGGACTGGGCGCCGGTGATCGGCTCGGCGGCCTTGTGGGGTGTCATCTGCTGTCCTTCCGTGGATGGTGGCGGTTCGATCAGCTGCCCGATGCTACGCACAAAAAAACCCTCCGACCGGCGGGTTGGAGGGTGCGCGCGAACGTTGTCGAGGCGGCAGGCACCTAGCCCGCGCGCACCTCGCGTACGAGCAGCGAAACGATATGCACGGTGCGGGAGCATAGCAGGTCTTGCGCCGGGTGTCTTGCTGGGGGGCCTGCGCGGCGCGCACCTTGTTGGGAACCTTGCACTCGGGCTGGCCGATGGGCACAGGTGCGACAAACGGCCCGTATGACTGGCGCCAGGACCTGGCAATGTGAGAGGCTCGCACTATTGGCACTGGCCGGTGGGCTCGGTGCCCAGCCCCGACAAAGTCGAAGACGCCCCCTACCTGACCGTTTGGTCGCTAAGGACGTACACCCTTGCGCGAGATGTTTGAGTTCCTGACAGCCCAACCACTACTGCTGGTGTTCATACTGGTCGGCTTGGGGGCCGGCATCGGACACCTCAAGATCAAGGGGATTGGGCTCGGCGCTGCTGCGGTGCTGTTTGTCGCCATCGGCGGCTCGGCTTGGGCTACGGCGCTCGATGTCGAGTTGGAGGTGCCTGAGATTGTTGGCACCGTCGGGTTGGTGCTGTTCACGTTCACCATCGGGGTGGTCTCGGGGGCCAACTTCTTTGCCTCTTTGAAGAATGGGTGGCGCCCGATTCTGGCGATGGTTGCGCTGCTGTTCCTTGGCGCTGGGGTGGCCTATGGCGGCGGGCGGGTGCTCGGCTTGGATGAGGCAACGGCAGCCGGAACGTTTGCTGGGGCAGTGACCAACACTCCGGCGCTGGCTGCGGCCCGCGCTGCCACTGGGTCTGACGCGCCGACAGTTGGATATGCCGTTGCCTACATCTTCGGTGTGCTCGGCATGATCGCTTTCGCTCTGCTGGCTCTTAGGTCCGCTGCGAAAGACACTGACGCTCCGCCAGCTTTGATCAACCGGACAGTTCGAGTGGAAACCACCTCTGAGCCGTCAATTGCTGATCTTGAGGCTCGTTTTGAAGGGCGAATCAAGTTCTCGCGGGTACGTCACGGTGAGGGGACACCGGTGTTGACGGCCGCTGAGGATGACGTTTTGCGGGTGGATGATCTGGTTACGGTGGTTGGACCTGGTGACTTTGTCGACGAGGTCACACACCTACTGGGACATGTGTCTTCCCACGATCTTGGCGGGGACAGGCGTTATCTCGATTTCAGGAGGGTGACGGTGTCCAATCCGGCCATCGCCGGACGGGCAATCGGAGAACTCGATCTGGAGAACCGGCTAGGCGCCCGAGTGATTCGGGTGCGCCGCGGCGATGTGGACATGTTGGCTTCCGATTCACTTGTGCTTCAGGCCGGCGATAGAGCCAGGGTGGTTGGCCCGCGCGAACGGATGGAAGGGGTGTCGCGGTACTTCGGGGACTCGGCCAAGGGATTCTCTGACCTCAATCCGTTCGCTCTGGCCGTCGGGATGGCCATCGGTATCGGCATCGGCGTGATCGCGATACCGATACCAGGATTCAGGTTCTCGCTGGGAGCAGCGGCTGGAACACTGATCGTAGGGTTGATCTTCGGACGGATCGGGCGAATCGGGCCTGTTGTGACCACGATGCCTGTGTCTTCTGCCCAGGCCCTGACCGAACTGGGACTGCTGCTATTCCTGGCTCAGGCAGGCACGCGGGCAGGCACACAGATCGCCACAGCGTTTTCCTCAGGGGAATGGATCAAGATCATCGTGCTGGGAGCAGCGGTCACGTGCGTGGTGGGGCTCGGGCTGTTCGTCGTTATGAAGCATGGGTTTGGGGTGGGCGGTACCAAACTGTCCGGAATGCTGGGCGGCACCCAAACCCAGCCAGCTGTGCTAGCGTTCGCCAACGGACGAACCAACAACGACGCGCGTGTCGCGTTGGGTTATGCTTTGGTCTATCCAGCCGCTATGATCGTCAAGATTCTTCTGGGCCAGATCTTGGGGACAATCAACTAGCGGCAACTCCAACTGGTGCCGTGGCCGACGTGCACTGGCCCGCCACGTCGGTGTGAAAGGAATGTGCAATGGCACAACGTGTGTCTGTCGAACTGATTGACGATCTCGATTCCTCGCCTGCCGGCGAGACCCTCACCTTCGGACTGGACGGTGTCGACTACCAAATCGACCTGAACGAATTCCATGCCGGGGAACTGCGTGGACTGTTCGGTCCCTACATTCAGGCCGGCCGCAAGGTTCGCGCATCGCGCGGCACCGACCGGCGGCGTGGGCCGCGGGCGGCCCTCGACTACGATCCGGCAGCCGTCCGGGCGTGGGCTGCGTCCAATGGCGTGACCGTCTCGCCGCGCGGACGCATTGCGGCCTCTGTTGTCGAGCAGTATCACGCGGCCGGGTACTGATCCCGACCTCGTTTGAGCACTAAGCACCCGGCGGTTGGGATTCGTCCCAGCCGCCGGGTGTTTATGCTTGCTTGACCCTTCGTCGAAGCCGGAAGGCGGGCAGATGCTCGAGTGGATTCTGGCTCAGCCGTTCGGCTGGGCAGCAGCGTTCCTGACCGCTGTGGCGATGGTCCGCTCCCAGTGCACCTATTGGGCTGGCCGTGCCGTTGGTGCGGGACTTGCCCGTTCGCGGCTGTCACGCGTCATCAGCGCTGACCGGATGCGCAAGGGCGTGGACGCCCTGGAACGTTGGGGCTGGCCAATCATCCCGCTGTCCTTCTTGACAATCGGCTTCCAGACCGCCGTCAACGCCAGCGCAGGGCTGGTGGGATGGCGCTGGGGACGCTACACACTGGCAGCCATCCCCGGTTGGATCGCTTGGGGGCTCGCCTACGCAGCAGGGTTGCTCGCGGCCATAGGCGCGGCCGTCTCACTGGCCGCCCGCTCCGGCTGGGCGCTGGTGGGTATCGGCGCCGTTGGCGCCGCCGCAGTGATTCTGGCTGTCAGGAGGATTCGTTCTTCCCGTGGCACAACTTGTACTTCTTGCCAGACCCACACGGACACTGAGCGTTGCGAGGAGTGCCAGGGAACGTCAGACCATCCGCCGCTGGATCATCCACAGGAGCTGCCCCAGCCGCGCCGCGCTTCCCGCCAGAGCGAGCAAGGCTAGACCCAGCCGTAGTTGTGGTGCCATCGCCGCTTTCGCTCGGCGCCGAATACTGCAACGGCACCGCCTTTGGCCGTTGCCCGAGGCTCGATTCGTCCAGCCGGCGCCCGCCAGCTGCAACCGGCTGTTTGCCTGAATCCTTCGACTGATCAGACTTGGGCTGTTTGCCCTCACCCTTTGGCTGTTTGCCGCTGGCTTTCGCCGCAGCTTTGGCGGTCGCCTCGGCGAGCGGCGATGTCACCGAGGGAGCTGCGGAAGGTGCAGCCGAAAGGGTCACGGCGAACTCGTCATCGGCGGCTTCATCTACTTCGATGTCGTTGTTGCCTTCTGAATCGTCTTGCTCAACGTTGACTTGCAGATTGAACAGGTAGCCGACAGCCTCTTCCTTGATCGATTCGTTCATCGCCTGGAACAGCTGGTAACCCTCACGCTGATATTCGACCAGCGGGTCACGCTGGGCCATCCCGCGCAGGCCAATTCCTTCCTTCAGGTAGTCCATCTCATACAGGTGTTCGCGCCACTTGCGGTCCAACACAGACAGCAACACGCGCCGCTCCACCTGACGGACAATGTCAGTGGTCAGCTGTTCTTCGCGGTTGGCGTAGGCCAACTGGGCATCTGCAAGCAGTTCACGCCGCAGATCATCAGCGGTCAAATTGGGCCGTCCGCCAACCTCGTCGATGATGTCCTCAGGGGTGATCGATGGCGGGAAAACCTCCCGCAGTCCGTTCCACAGCCCTTCCAGGTTCCACTGTTCTGGTGTCTCTTCGGCAGTCGCCTCTGTGACATAGGAATCGATCACGTCGGTGATGAAGCGCTGAATCTGATCGGCCAGATCCGCGCCATGCAGAATCCGGCGGCGCTCTTCATACACAACAGTGCGCTGGCGGGACATGACATCGTCATACTTGAGCACGTTCTTGCGGATCTCGAAGTTGCGGGCCTCCACCTGCGATTGCGCTGAGGCGATACCCCGCGTGACCATCTTCGATTCCAGCGGGACATCCTCCGGGTAGGACACCGAGTTCATCACACGCTCAGTCAGCGCCGAGTTGAACAAACGCATCAGATCATCTTGGAGCGACAGGTAGAAACGCGATTCTCCCGGGTCACCCTGGCGCCCTGAGCGGCCACGCAACTGGTTGTCGATCCGCCGCGACTCGTGGCGCTCTGTGCCCAGCACATAAAGCCCGCCCAGGGAAACAACCTCATCGTGTTCAGCTGCCACCGAGGCTTTTGCGTCCGCCAAAGCCTCAGGCCAGGCTGCCTCATATTCCTCGGCGTCTTCAACCGCGTCCAGACCCTCGTCCGCCAGGGATTGGACCGCCATGAACTCAGCGTTCCCGCCCAGCATGATGTCGGTACCACGCCCAGCCATGTTGGTAGCAACCGTAACCGCGCCCTTGCGTCCAGCCTGAGCGACGATGGCGGCCTCCCGCGCATGCTGTTTGGCGTTCAGGACCTCGTGTGGCACCCCAACTTTGCGCAACAGTTTGGACAGGTACTCGCTCTTTTCAACCGAGGTTGTACCAACCAGTACCGGCTGACCTGCCCGATGGCGGGCCACAATGTCCTCCACCACCGCATCGAATTTGCCGGCCTCGGTCTTGTAGACCACATCGGTTTGGTCCACGCGGACCATCGGCATGTTGGTTGGGATCGGCACAACACCGATCTTGTAGGTGCTCATGAACTCGTTCGCCTCGGTGGCGGCCGTGCCTGTCATACCTGAAAGCGTCTTGTACAACCTGAAGTAGTTCTGCAGCGTGATGGTGGCCAGGGTCTGGTTCTCAGCTTTGATGTCGACGCCTTCTTTGGCCTCAATCGCCTGATGCATGCCCTCGTTGTAGCGCCGGCCCGGCAGCACACGGCCGGTGTGCTCGTCAACAATCAGCACCTCGCCGTGAAGCACCACATAGTCTTTGTCCCGCTTGAACAGCTCCTTTGCCCGGATGGCGTTGTTCAGGAAACCGATCAGCGGTGTGTTGAGAGACTCGTACAGATTGTCGATTCCCAGCAGGTCCTCAACATGCTCAATGCCCGGCTCGAGCACACCGATGGTCCGCTTCTTCTCATCCACCTCATAGTCAGTGTCACGAGTCAGGCGCCGTGCGATCTGAGCGAATTCGGTGTACCACTTGTTGGCGTCCCCTGAGGCCGGCCCGGAGATGATCAGCGGGGTACGGGCCTCATCCACCAAAATCGAGTCAACCTCATCGACGATCACGAAGTTGTGTCCCCGCTGAACCAACTCGTCCTCAGTCCAGGCCATGTTGTCGCGCAAATAGTCGAAGCCGAACTCGTTGTTGGTGCCGTATGTGATGTCTGCGGCGTACTGGACGCGCCGTTCAGCTGGCGTCTGGCCCACCAAAATGCACCCGACACTCAGCCCGAGGTAACGGAACACGCGCCCCATCAGCTCGCTTTGGTATGACGCCAGATAGTCATTGACCGTCACAACGTGAACGCCATCGCCGCTCAGAGCGTTGAGGTAAGCCGGCAAAGTCGCCACCAGCGTCTTGCCTTCACCGGTCTTCATCTCGGCGATGTTGCCCTGATGCAGAGCCGCCCCACCCATGATCTGTACGTCAAAGTGCCGCTGCCCCAACGTCCGCTTTGCCGCCTCCCGGACAACCGCGAACGCCTCAGGCATCAACGCGTCAAGGCTCTCACCTGCGGCGTAGCGCTCTTTGAAGCGCTCGGTTTCCTCTATCAGCTCCTGATGGTCCATCGCCTCATAGACCGGCTCCAGCTCAGCGACCTCTTTGACAATGCCGGTCAGCTTGCGCAGGGTCCGGCCCTCGCCGGCTCGGAGCACTTTGTCGAGAATGGCAACCACGTGATTCTCCCGCTACATAGTCTTGGAGCGCACAGCGCGCACGCCCCACATCGAAGATCGGCCAAAAGGCCGCCTCCCATCGTAGGGGCTATCGCCCCCCGCCGCCCCCTCCAACGTCCCAACCCCAGCTGGACCCGGCGGCATGACCACGCCTGTAGGCGTGATGTGTCAGTCGGTTGGGGCCTCCACCCGGATGACGCCGTAGGTCCAGCCATGCCGGTGGTACAGCACGGACGCAAGGCCAGTTTCGGCATCGACGAACAGGAAGAATGGGTGGCCCACCAACTCCATCTGGTAGATGGCGTCCTCAACGGACATCGGTGAGGCGACGTGGGTCTTCTCCCTGATCACAACAGGGGAATCGCCCAGCGGGATCTCGACTGGACCAGATGGTGCAGCCGGACGCGGGGCGGCATCCTCCTTGGGCTCAGGGGCCGGGGCCGGGGCAGGCGCTGCGGGGACTGGGATCGGATCAGCCCATGCGGCCAGATCGGCCGGAACCGGGGCATGAGACCGGCCACCCCGCCGGTTCTTGCGACGCGAATGGGCGCGGCGGGCCTGCTCCACCAGCTTGGGAATCACGGCATCCAAGGCCGCATACCGGTCAGGAGCCGAAGCTTCAGCCCTGATCACTGGGCCTTTGCCGTAGACGGTGATCTCCACCCGCTCGGCCGTGCCAGCTTGGCGGGGATTGGACTCGTGGATGACTTCCACATCGACACGCTGGACACGCGAGTCGTATTGGACGAGCTTGGCGAGCTTGCCTTCGACATGAGTGCGAAAACGCTCAGGAACATCCGTGTGATGACCGGAAACGATGATCTCCATGGCAACCTTCCCTGGTGGTGGAGGAGGATCGAGTGGCCTGCCGACTGAACTTGTTGGCCCCGACGCGGGCTGACCCCCATTGCGGTCCTAACTTAGTCGATGCTGGGGCTCATACCCAGGACTCCGTGCCCTCAAGTGAGGTGCCCGATGCCGGAGTGGCCGCCAAAACTGCTGCCCCAGGTGTGGCAATACCGGCCCTGGCCAAGGCTCGCTCCCCATCCAGAAGTGAAGCCCCCGTAGTGACGACGTCATCCACCAAGACCGCCGGCATGGCTGGAAATGCGCCGCTTTGGGGCACGCGCACCTCGGTGGTGCCTTCACGGTTGGCTGATCTTGCCCTTGCCGCCAACCCGACCTGGTCCCTGCTCCCGGCCGCGCGCCGCAGACAATCTGTCACCTGGCACTCCACACCTCCCGCGCTCAAACCTGCCGCCAACCCTTCAGCCAGCACGGCGGTCAGCCCGATTCCTCGCCGCAGCCTCGACACAAGCCGCGACGGCACAGGCACCACGGCGACGTTCACCAGCCCAAGCCTGGCAAGCCCCGGCGCGATCTCCCGCCCAATCCCAGCCATGACCTGGGCAAACAGTGGAGTCAGGTCAGCGCGCCCCCTCCGTTTCCATTCGCCGATGGCGTCACGCGCCGGCCCCGCGTAGGTGGCGCGGGTCCAAACCGGCAGGGAGGGTCCGGCATCGGCGGGGACAAGGCGCGGGGCACCGGACTCACAGCGCCGAACCGGCCCGAAGAACTCCTTGCGGCACTCGGGACACAGCGCGGGGCCGGGGGCCTGGCATCCGGCGCACTGCCATGGCACCAACAGATCAACGCAGTCATGTAGCAACCCCACCTCGCAACCTTGCCCGGCGGCCCAAACACTGGGCGCCACCAGGCACCCCGGACTGTGGACAACCAGGCCCGCTAGCCGGGGTAGGCGGCCAGACGGATTGCTGTGGCTCGACGTTCCCAGCGGGC
>JAIRRT010000156.1 GCA_031255835.1 Bifidobacteriaceae bacterium
TCCGGAGCCTGTTATTCGGTAGGCGTCGAAGACGTTTTCGATTTTGCGGACTGAGGCTAGGACGGCGTCTAGGTGCTGGGGCTCGGCCATCTCGAATTGGAAGCGGGAGAACGCCACTCTGTCATTGGTGGTGTGGACTGTGGCGGACAGGATGTTGACGTGGTTTTCCGCCAGGACTTTGGCGATGTCGGACAGCAGCCGATGCCGGTCCATCGCCTCGACCTGAATCTGCACCAAGAACACGGTTGACGGCTCGCCGTTCCACTCCACCGGCACGATCCGGTTGGGCTGCTCGCGCAGCAGCACCACATTGGCGCAGTCCGTCCTGTGAACCGACACACCCGATCCGCGAGTACTGAATCCGACGATGTCGTCACCTGGCACTGGCGTGCAACATCGGGCCATTTTCACCAGCACCCCGTCATGGCCGTCCACGAGAATGCCTGGGTCTCCATCGCGGCGCCGGGCCGCCGGGCTCAGCCCGGGCCTTGTCACCTCGACGATGTCATCCTCGTTGCCCGATTCCCCACCCAGCGCATCAACCAGCCGCTTGATCAGCGACATCGCCGAAACATGCCCCTCACCAACCGCGGCATATAGCGCAGACACATCCGGGAAGTGCATCTCCCGGGCCAACGCGGCCAGCGATTCATGGGTCATCAGACGCTGAATCGGCAGATTCTGCTTACGCATCTCCTTGGCGATGCGTTCCTTGCCGACATCGACGGCCTCTTCACGGCGCGAACGGGTGAACCATTGGCGAATCTTGGTCCGGGCGCGCGGGCTCTTGACAAACCCGAGCCAATCGCGGCTAGGTCCAGCGTCGGGGCCTTTTGCGGTGAAAATCTCGACAACATCACCGGTGTGCAGCTCGGATTCCAGCGAGACCAAACGCGAGTTGACCCGCGCCCCAACCGTCCGGTGCCCAACCTCGGTGTGCACCGCGTAAGCAAAATCAATAGGCGTGGCCCCTGCTGGCAGGACGATGACGTCCCCTTTGGGGGTGAACACGTACACCTCAGCCGAGCCGATCTCAAAGCGCAAGTCTTCGAGAAACTCGCCAGGATCAGACGTCTCGCGTTGCCAATCGACCAGCTGGCGCAGCCATGACATGTCGTTCAGGCCTGTCATGCCGGTGTCGTCTTCAGCTCCGCCTGCCTTGTAACGCCAGTGGGCGGCCACACCGTATTCGCTGCGCCGGTGCATCTCATGTGTTCTGATCTGAATCTCGACCGGTTTGCCGCCTGGACCGAAGACCGTCGTATGCAACGACTGGTACATGTTGAACTTCGGCATGGCGATGTAGTCCTTGAACCGGCCGGATACCGGACTCCAACGGGCGTGCATCACACCCAGCGCGGCATAGCAGTCGCGGATCGAATCGACCAGGATGCGTACCCCGATCAGGTCATAGATGTCGGCGAAGTCCCGCTCCCGCACAATCATCTTCTGGTAGATCGAGTAATAGTGCTTGGGCCGCCCGGCCACAGTCGCTTTGATCTTGGCCGCCCGCAAATCAGCCTTGATCTGCTCAGACACCACGCTCAGCGACTCTTCACGCGCTGGAGCGCGCTCAGTCACAACCCGGACAACTTCCTCATACACCTTGGGGTACAACGTGGCGAAGGACAGATCCTCCAGCTCCCATTTGATGGTGTTCATGCCAAGCCGGTGGGCCAGCGGGGCATAGATTTCCAGGGTCTCGCGGGCTTTGCGTTCAGCGTTGTCACTTGACACGTAGCGCCAGGTGCGGGCGTTATGCAACCGGTCTGCCAGCTTGATGACAAGTACCCGGACATCCTTAGCAGTGGCGATGACCATTTTGCGGACAGTCTCGGCGTGGGCCGCCTCACCGTAGGCCATCTTGTCCAGTTTGGTGACGCCATCGACCAGTTTGGCAATCTCTGGACCGAAGTCGGCTTCAAGCTCTGACAGCGAATAGGGGGTGTCCTCGACTGTGTCATGCAGCAAGGCGGCGGCCAATGTGGACGGCATCATTCCCATCTCAGCCAAAATGGTGGCTACCGCCAGCGGATGGGTGATATATGCCTGCCCCGATTTCCTCAATTGCCCCTCATGGACCCGTGCCGCCACCTGATAGGCCCGTTCAACCACTCCTGTGTCCGCCTTAGCGTGGTAGACCTTCAAAGCCGCCAGAATCGGCTGGAGCGCCGCTGGAGTGGTGTTGCCCCTACTGCCCAGCCACCAGCCGCGTTGGCGTCCACCGGTTTCGGTGGTGGCAGGGTCACTCATGGGTGCCATTGTAGGAGGTGGCCAACGCCGGCGGTTCGGCCGTTCGGCTCACGGCAAAGTGAGAATCGCCTCCATGGGCCGCGGACCCAAGGTTGCCCGTCCCTCCAAGGACGCCAGTTCAATCAAGAACAGGGTCTTGACAACGTCCGCCCCAGCGCGTTCCAGCAGTCCGGCTGCGGCCCCCGCTGTCCCGCCGGTTGCCAGGACATCATCCATCAGCACAACCCGTGTTCCATGGACGATGGCGTCCTCATGCATCTCCAGCGCAGCCTCCCCATACTCCAGTGCGTAGGATTCGCGCAGTGTCACTCCCGGCAGCTTGCCCGGCTTGCGTAGCGGAATGAATCCAACACCAGCGACGATGGCGACCGGTGCAGCAAGGATGAAACCGCGCGCCTCGATCCCAACCACCAGATCAGCTCCAGCCGAGCGCACCGCTTTGGCAAGGTAGTCGATCACCGTGTTGAAGGCGTCGGCATCTGCTAGCAGTGGCGTGATGTCACGAAACAGCACGCCAGGGGTCGGGAAATCGTCGATCGCCCGGACGTGGGAGCGGACAAGCTCACGGACCGTCCCGGCCGATGGGCCCGGCCCTAACGGTGATGTCATCGCCCGTCTTTGCGTGGCCGGCGGCGTGGCTGGGCGGCCTGACCTTGATGGACGCCGGGGCGGATGGCGCCAATCGGGGTCAGGCGCGACACCGATGTGGTGTCATCTCCGGACGTGGCACGCCTGGCCAGCACCTTGGCGGTGTGCTCGCGGATGCGCTTCTCGTTGGACCGCAGGGCCACCTCCATTGGTGTGGCCAAGAAGATCGAGGAGTAGGTACCGGCGATCATCCCGACAAACAGGGCGAGCGAGATGTCTCGCAGTGTGCCGGCGCCTAGCAGGAACGCACCGATGAACAGAATCGAACCGACTGGCAGCAGCGCCACAACCGAGGTGTTGATGGACCGGACCATGGTCTGGTTGACCGCCAGGTTGGCGCCCTCAGCGTAGGTGAACTGGCTTTGATCCAGCACAGCTGCGGTGTTCTCACGGACCTTGTCGAACACCACGACGGTGTCATACAGGGAGTAGCCCAACACCGTCAGGAACCCGATCACCGACGCTGGCGTTATCTCAAAGCCGACAACGGCGTACACACCTATCGTGACAATCAGGTCATGGGCCAGTGCGGCGATAGCCGAGACGGCCATGCGCCACGCTCGGAAGTAGAACGTCATGGCGATCATCACCAGCACCATGAAGATCCCCGCGCCGGTGAACGCCTTGGTGGACACATCGCGACCCCAAGTTGGGCCAACCCAGTTCGACGTGATCGAGTCGACTGGCAAATCGTATGCCTCAGCCAGTGCGGACTTCACCCGCTCGATGTCATCATTCGACAGCTCTTGAGTCTGGATGCGCAGTGAACCGGCGCCAACCTTGGTTACACGAGGCACTTCAGCCGCCGCCACTGACTCCACGGCCTCGGTGGCGGGACCAGTTTCAATCGAACTCTGCGTGGTGATCACGCGGAACTCTGAACCGCCGCGGAAGTCGATGCCGAGTTCCAGCCCAGGGAAGAACATCAAACCGACACAGACCGCGATGATGACCGCTGAGACGGTGAAGAAGACTCGCCGTTTGCCGACAACGTTGTAGCTGCGCCGGCCGGTGTAAAGGTCATTGCCCCATTGGGCGAAGTTGATCTTTGGCATCAGGAGTCCTCCTCCTCATCGACGTGCTCTCGCACCTCGTCGGCAATCGCCTCGGTTTCTGCCTGGCGGGCGGCCTTGGCGGCCGCCTTGCGCTCGGCAATCGACTGGCCCGGCGTCCCCGCCGGAATGGCCACACGCTCGCGTGCTGGAGCGGTGACACCGGCGGTCGGGGTTGCGGGTTTGGACCGAGCCCCCACGCCAACGGGCACTTTCTCGGGTACTCGGGTGATACGGCCGCGGCCTGCATAGTGGACCGAGCCTGGGGCACCCAACCGGTACGGGTCCATACCCGACCAGGGGTGACCGTTGGCCCAGAACGGCAACTTGGCCAACAACAAGATCATCGGGTGAGTGAACATCATCACGATCACCAGGTCCATCAACGTTGTCAGACCGAGGGTGAAGGCGAAGCCACGCACCGAGCCGACAGACACGAAGTACAGCACGCCAGCGGCGATGAAGTTGACCGCGTCTGAGGCGATGATGGTCCGCCTGGCGCGCAGCCAGGCCAGATCGACGGCATGACCCAAGGGTCTACCGTCTCGCAACTCGTCACGTATTCGCTCGAAGTACACGATGAACGAGTCAGCCGTCACGCCGATTGACACAATGATGCCCGCCACGCCAGCCAGGGACAGCCTGTAGCCCTGTACCCAGGACAGCAGCAACAGCGCGCCATACGTCAGGCCGGTGGCTGCGATGAGCGACAGAATCGTCACAAGGGACAGGGCCCTGTACTGCATGAACGAATAGATCGCGACCAGGATCAGGCCGATAACGCCGGCAATCAGACCGTTGCGCAGCTGCTCCGAGCCGAGTGTGGCTGAGACCTGCTCTTGGCTCATCACGGTGAAGTTCAGCGGCAGCGAACCGAAGCTCAGCTGATCCGCCAGAGTCTTGGAGGAACCTTGGGTGAATGAACCGGAGATCTCGGCGCGGCCATCTGGGATGGCTGAGTTGATGCGGGGAGCGGAGACAACCCGATCATCCAGGACGATGGCGAACTGGTTGCGGGGCTGATCCAGATCCACCAGCTTGGAGGAGACCGCTGCGAACTGGCGGGCGCCAGCTGTCTTGAGCTGCAGGTTGACAACCCACTCGCCTGTGGTCTGGCCCTGGGAGTTGGTTGACAGACCGGACGAGGCGTTGGACAGCTCGGAACCTTCAACCATGACTGGTCCGAGGATGTACTTCATGTAGGCGGGCTGCTCGGGAGTCCCCATGTTCTCTGAGCAGGTCACCAGGACCTCGTCAGAGTCCGAAGGCTCACCGGTCACGTCCGAACCGACTGTGGAGCAGTCGATGTTGGTGAACCGCTCTTCCATCTCCGGGGTGATCAAAGCTTCATCGGTGGCAACCTCAAGCCGCGAATCCAGCTCCTCAATCGGGGGGACCGATGGCGGCGGACCTGCAGGGGTGGTGGCTGAGTCATCGACCACCGCGCCGGTCTCGTCCAGCGAAATGTCCTGGATGTCTAGTGGCTCACCTGCGCCATCGCCGGCGGGATCCTCAAGGGGCACCTCACCCTCGGGGGCACCAGCGGGATCACCAGCGGGCTCTTCGCCTGCAGGATCATCAGCCGTGGCATGGACACCGGCCACAATCTCGGCACCTGCCATCGCGGCATCGCCGGACAAGGCATCATCGCTCGTGCCTTCATCACCAGCAGCGCCGTCACCGGCAGGTTCCTCACCTGCTGGGTCCTCAATCGTCACCTCGTTGCTCACAGCGTCATCGCCAGCGGCTTCCTCACCGTCCGATGCCGCACCCATCTCATCCCCAGGAGGGGCAGGGTATTGGCGTGTCAACCATGCGGACGGGCTTTGCGCGGCGGCCTGCTCTTCACGCAGGACAGTCCGGAACGTCATCTTGGCGGACTTGGACACAAGGTTCAGGTCCTCTTGTGACGGGTTGCCGGGTATGCCGACGACGATGTTGCCCGAACCTTCGGAGGAAATCTCGGCCTCAGCCACACCGGAGGCATCGACACGTTGGCGGATGATCGCCACAGCCTGGCTGAGTGACTCAGCTGAGGGCCTTTGGGTGGAGTCGACGGCAACGGGCTGAAGAATGAGCTGCGTGCCGCCCACAAGGTCCAGTGCAAGGCCGGGGGCAAACGAGGCCTTATCCGAGACGAGCGTTCCCAGCGAGACGCTGCCAAACAGCGCCGCAATGAGGATAAACAACGTCACCAGTGTCCGGACCGGCCTAGCGGTCTTACTACTACGAGCGGCCACTTCTTCTTCTTTCGGATCGTCGGGTTTGGGCGCCAGGCGGCGCGCCAGGTTGGGTTGGGTCAGTCAGCCTTGGGGTCAGGCTTTCTCGTCAGGATCGTCCGGACCGTCCGTATCGGGTGATTCGGGATCGTCGGTATCCGGTGAAGCTTCCTCCGGATCATCGGGGTAGTCGCTGGTCATCGCTTCCCATTCATCGTCCGGGACTAGCGAACGGATGGCGCGGCGTACCCACTGGGACTCGTCTCCGGCATCGGAGGCGATCACGATGATGTCGCCTTCCACGCGGCTGACCACACCGACCATGCCGGAGACAGTCATGACACGCTGTCCGGGAGCCAAGTCGGAACGGAAGGCGTTTGCGTCACCCTGCTTCTTCTTGTTGCGCCGCGACATGATGAACATGACGATGGCCACGCCAATCAGCATCACCCACATGAATACTTGACTGCCGCCTTGGGGCGGGGCGGCCTCCCCCTCTGGGGGCGGTGTCTCCGCCAAAACGTCAATGGCGGCAACGAAAAGGGCGGCTTTCAAGGCGCGGCTCTCCTCACATAGCGGTCGGTGTTCCCACGGAAGTCTAGGGCATTGGCAACTCGTCCCCGCCCCGGGCCAACGGCCAGGCGGACGGGTTCACTCCAACATGCTCAAAGCCGGCCGGGGTCGCTTGGCGTCCGCGGGGTGTGCGAGAGATCAACCCTTCGCGTAACAAGAACGGTTCGACAACCGTTTCGATGGTCTCTGTCTCCTCCCCAACGGCCGCGGCCAGCGTTGTCAAACCGACCGGATGGCCGGCAAATCGTTCGGTCAAAGCACGCAAAACGGCCCTGTCCAGGCGGTCCAGCCCGCGGGCGTCCACCTCGTAGACCTGCAAAGCTGCTAGCGCAGCGGGCAAATCAGCCACTCCACTGCCGCGCACCTGAGCCCAGTCCCGCACCCGGCGCAACAGCCGGTTGGCGATTCGTGGTGTGCCGCGAGATCTGCTCGCAATCTGCTCGCCGGCATCGTCGGTCAGCTCAATGTCGAGAAGGCGGGCTGAACGGGATAGGACTTGGCGGAGTTCGTCAGTGGCGTAATAGTCCAAGTGGCCGGTGAACCCAAACCGATCCCTAAGCGGGGCTGGCAGCAACCCGGCCCTGGTTGTCGCACCGACCACAGTGAACGGCGGCAGCGACAGCGGGATGGCGGTTGCGCCCGGCCCTTTGCCCACCATTACATCGACCCGGAAATCCTCCATCGCCACATAGAGCATCTCCTCCACGGGCCTGGCCAGACGGTGAATCTCATCGACAAACAGGACCTCGCCCTCATCCAGGGAGGACAGCACGGCGGCTAGGTCCCCCGCGTGCTGGATGGCTGGCCCGGACGTGACCCGCAGGTGGGCGCCCAACTCAGCCGCAACGATCATCGACAGGGTTGTCTTACCAAGTCCCGGCGGACCAGAAAGCAGCACGTGATCTGGGCTTACACCGCGCGCTATGGCAGCTTGCAACACCAATCCGAGCTGGTCACGCACCACATGTTGGCCAACAAACTCCTCCAGGTTTCGCGGCCGCAAAGCCGCTTCGATTGCGCGTTCGGACTCATCGGCTCCCGGCGCACCCAACCGTTCCGGTTCAGCCATGGCGCGCCCCCAACACCCGCAGTGCCGCCCGCAAAACCTCTGGTGCCGACGATGCCGCCCCCTCGCTTGCCGCTACCTCGTTCAGTGCCGCTTCGGCTTGGGAGGGGTTCCAACCGAGCGCCACCAGCGCACCGGCCACTTCCTGGTGCACGGCGGAATCCGACGCCGGCCGCTGGTGCGGGCTGGAGGCATCCATGGTGAGTTTGCCGGCCAACTCCAGGCACAGGCGTGATGCCCCTTTGCGCCCAATCCCGGGCACCTTCTGCAACACGGTCAGGTTGCCTGCCGCGACGGCCTGGGACAGCTCGGCAGGGCTCATGGCGGCCAGAACTGCCATGGCGATCTTGGGACCTATCCCCGAGACAGTCTGGACGGCCTCGAAGACTTGCTTTTCGGCATCGTCGGCAAATCCGTAGAGGGTTAGGGCGTCCTCACGGACCACTAGGAGGGTGGTCAGGAACGCCTCCTCACCCAGCCGCAGCTTGGCGAGGGCGGACGGGGTTGCTAGGACTACCAGACCGACCCCGCCAGTTTCGATGACGGCGCTGCCTTGGCTGATGGCCAACACGCGCCCGCGAATCGATCCGATCACGCGGCAGTCCCTCTTTTGACGGCGAACAAGTGTGCTACGGAACGCTACCAGTCAGGGGCGACACTGACCCCGTCATCGGCGCCGGCGTGCCGCCCGTTCAGCTTCGAGCCACTGGCGTTGGGCGGCCGTGGTACCTCCGGAAGCACCTGCACCTGCGGGCCCCCCAGGGGCCCCGCCCCCTCCGGTTCTGGCCATCTGGCCGGCCCGGTTGCCCCGCCACACGTGGCAGATCGCCAAAGCGAGGGCGTCAGCGGCATCGGCGGGGGTGGGCGGGTCCTCGAGGCGCAACAGGCGGCGGACCATCTGTTGGACTTGAGCTTTGCCGGCGCCGCCTGACCCGGTGACGGCCGCTTTGACCTCTGTCGGGGTGTGTACGGCCACAGCTATGCCGCGCCGGGCGGCCTCGACCATCGCTAGGCCAGCAACTTGGGCGGTGCCTGTGACCGTCATGACGTTGCGCTGTGCAAACACCCGCTCAACGGCCACCGCGTCTGGCTTGTACATGTCCATCCACTCCCCCAGCGTCCGGGCCAACGCGAGCAGCCGCGCCTCGGTGGGAGTGTTTGCGCTGGTGCGGGCAACGCTCACTGCGACCAGCGCAACCCGCCGGCCTGGCAGGGAATCGACCACGCCTATGCCGCAGCGGGTCAAACCCGGATCCACCCCGAGCACCCGCATGGCTGTCTATTCCTCGATCTCGGCCATTACCTCGTCGGACACGTCGATGTTGGTGTAGATGTTCTGCACGTCATCGAGGTCTTCCAGGGCGTCCACCAGCCGGAAGATCTTCCTTGCGGCATCGGCCCCCAACTCGACCTGCACGGAGGCGACAAAGTTGACCTCGGCGGAGTCATAGTCGATGCCGGCCGCTTGGAGGGCTTGACGGGCTGGCACCAGGTCAGCTGGATCGGTCACCACCTCGAACAGCTCATCCATGGCGTTGACCTCTTCAGCGCCGGCATCGAGCACCGCCATCAGCACGGCGTCTTCATCAACCGAAGGGCTGGCTGGGACCTGGATGACGCCCTTGCGGGAGAACATGTAGGACACCGAACCCGGGTCAGCCAGCGTGCCACCGTTGCGGGTCAACGCGACACGGACATCGGATGCTGCCCGGTTGCGGTTGTCGGTGAGGCATTCGACCAAAATCGCCACCCCACTAGGGCCGTAGCCTTCATAGGTGATGGACTGATACTCCGCGCCGCCAGCTTCCTGGCCGCTGCCACGCTTGACAGCCCTGTCGATGTTGTCGTTGGGGACCGAGGACTTTTTGGCCTTCTGGATGGCGTCATACAACGTCGGGTTCGCGGCCGGGTCACCTCCGCCGGTCCGGGCGGCCACCTCGACGTTCTTGATCAGTTTGGCGAACAGCTTGCCGCGTTTCGCGTCGATGGCGGCCTTCTTGTGCTTCGTGGTTGCCCACTTGGAATGCCCAGACATACCCTTCTCCCTTTGCTAGCGCCCGCGTCAGCTTACCGTGCGGCCTTCTGATTCGGTCGCTTGAGGCAGGTCTTCGGGCCAGGTGTCGTCCATCTCGAACGTGATTGGCATCGGTGTGCGGCCAGCCAGCCGCAACGCTCGTACAGCCTTGCCGGACCTGCGCCGGCGCACCAACCCGACGGCCTGGTTGTAGAACCGGCGCGCCAAGGTGACCCGGTACCAGGCGCTGGCCAACTCCCCCACCAACTCCCGGCCAAGCTCATCCATCTGGGCAACGTCCTGGCGGTGCCCAAGAGCCTGGCGGACTGTGTTGGACAGTTCGGATTGGGCGGGCCCTGAGCTGGTGAGGCGTGCGCCATCGTCGGTGAGGGATGTCAGGGCGGCCCGCGCGGACTCGGCAACCAGGATGGATGAGACGGGGTCCAACACGCCGGCGTGCGCAAGATCGAGCGCCGCAACAGACCGGGCCACCAACTGGTGGACCAGCGAGGCTTGAGCAGTGTTGACACGCCGGTGAGCACGGTCCAGGCGTTGCGCGGACAGCCAGACAGCCCATCCGACCACCAGGACCGCCGCGATCACAATCAGGGCAACCTCTGCACCGTTCATCCGCCCCACCTGCCTGCCTCTGGTCCGTGTTCGCCGTGTCCTTGCACAACGGTCTCGTAGACCGCCACTATCCGCTGCACCACGTTTGACCAGTCGTACCGTCCCACCGCCGCCGATGCCGCATCGGTCAGCTGGCGTGTACCTTCCGGATCTTCCAACCGTCCGATGACGGCCCGCGCCAACGCCTCAGCGTCACCTGTGGGGAACAAGGTGCCCAGTGCGCCATCGTCCAACACACGGCGGAAGGCGCCCAGGTCACTTGCTACAACTCCGGTGCCGGCGCTCATCGCCTCCACCAGTACGATCCCAAACGATTCGCCCCCTGTATGGGGTGCCACATACAGGTCAGCGGAGGCCAACAGCCCGCATTTGGCGTCCTCATCCACCGGCCCAAGGATCTCCACGGCGGCGGCGTCAGCGCCCAAGGACTTGACCTGCACATCGCCGCGCCCTGCCACCAGAAACCGGACCCCGGGCAGGGCAGCACGGATGGTTGGCACAGCTCTCAACAGCACGTCCAGACCCTTGCGCGGCTCATCCAACCTGCCCAGGAAGGCAACCACGGGCCGGCCCGGTTGCCCGGACCATTCCGGGCGATGGCGGGCGGTGGCGAACGTGGCGACGTGGACACCGTTGGGGATGATGACAGCGTCACCGCCCATGTGGTCCACCAGGGTGCGCCTGGCGTCCTCGCTGACGGCGATGGCGCCTTTGATCTTTTCCATCTGGGAACGCATTACGGGTCTGGCCAGCGAAAGTGCACGCGAATGGACCTGGGCTGAATGGAACGTTGCCACTATCGGCCCATCAGCGTTCCACAGGGCGAGCAGCCCAAGTGAGGGCGGCAACGGCTCGTGAATGTGCAGCACGTCGAACTGCCCGTCCGCCAGCCAGCGGCGTGTCCTCGCTGCCGCCATCGGACCGAAAGCGAGCCTGGCCACCGACCCGTTGTAGTGGACCGGCACCGAGCCGCCGGTGGTGTGGACATAGTCCGGAACCGGCGTGTCGGAGTCAGCCGGCGCCAACACCGAAACACTGTGGCCACGCTCAATCAGTGCGCCAGCCAGGTCCCGGATGTGGAACTGGACCCCGCCTGGCACATCGAACGAATACGGGCAGACTATGCCGATCCTCACGTCGGGGTGCCCCTGATCGTCGCGTCCTTGGCGGCGTCGAGGTCCTCGACAAACACCTTTTGCATCATGTGCCAGTCAGCAGGATGAGCAGCAATCACCTGTTCGATGGCGTCCACCCACCCTTGGGTCATGGCAGCCACCTCCTGGTCGGGTGGCAGGTCAGGGCGGTGCGGCACCTCTGGCAGGATTTCCAGAACGTAGCCGTTGGGTCCGCCTGCGGCCCGGCGGCGTTTGCCGCGCAACTTCTCGGAGTACACGACCAACGGGAACAGCGGCGCCTCACCTCGGCACGCCAGGGCTGCTGGCCCCACGGCCACGCGGGCTGGCAGCCCGAACATGGTCACATCCAACCCCCGGTTGCTCAGGTCCCGGTCCGCCAGCACAGGCACAATCCCAGGTGGGCCCGACGTGACAGCATCCAGCAGCGGTTTGAATGTCCGGCCCCGATCTGCGGGCAGGATCGTGATGCCGATGGCTGAACGCATCTGCAAGAACTCTTGGTACAGCTCCTCTGGGGAAAGGTGTTCAGCAACCGTGGTCACAGATCCGATGGCTTGGCTGGCCCAAGCTCCGGCCATATCCCAGTTGCCCATGTGCGCCAATGCCAGCGGCGGGTTGGGTCCCTTGGCGACGGCTCCCTGCAGCACTTCCACCCCGATTGGCCGGACTCGGGCCGCCACCTGAGCACGGGTGAGAGTGGGGAGATAGAAGATCTCGCCGTAGTAGCGCATGTACGCCACAGTTCCGGCACGCGATAGACGCCGGATGGCGCGCGGGGAGGCATCCGGCCTGACCCGGGCCAGGTTCCGTTCGAGTTGGCGCACACCCTTGCCACGCCGCGCCCACGCCCCGAGCGCTATCAGATGGAACATCCCGTCAATCAGTCTGCGGGGAAGACGCGGCACCGTGCGCCACGCCACCATCGTCCAGTTGATCTTTCCGGCCATCGCCTGTCCCCTACTGTGGCGCGGTCGATTGGGCGCCTTGCAGCCAGACCGCCCTTGCCCGCTGGATCACCGTGAATGCTGCTGCGAGACTCACAACCATCAACGCCACGATCAGCACCCACTTGCTTGCCCCGAACCCGGTGATCCCAGCGGCCAGCAACGTCAAGATCAGCCTGTCGGACCGTTCGGCAATCCCGCCTGAAGCTTTCATCCCCAAGCCTTCAGCCCGGGCCCGTGCATAGGGCACCACCCCACCGAACGCACCTGCCGCCACAGCCGCAATCAGACCGACCATGTCCTGGTGCAACGCAAAGTAGATGGTCAGCCCAGCGAACACGGCTGAATCGGCCACCCGGTCCAAAGTCGAGTCAAGAAACGCCCCCCACCTGGTCGAATGTTTGGTGAGCCGCGCCATCGTCCCATCTAAGGCGTCCCCACATGCCACCACGGCTATCACTATCGCCCCGATGGCAAGGTGGCCCGTCGGGAAAAGCCACAATGCGGCCGCCGAGGTTGCCAGCGTCCCGGCGATGGTCACCATGTCAGCTGTGACATGCAGCCGGATCAGCACTTTGGCTGGGGGCGTGAAAACCACTCGAGCCACGCCACGCCCGTTGACTCCTAGCATCCAGTGCCTTCCTCGTTTCGACTTCCCCCGGACGATGCCGCATCCTGGCTTACCCAGGCAGCGGCCAGACGTTCACGTGTCTGGGCCAGGAGTTCGGGTAGGGCCCGGGTGCGGGCAACGATTGGGAAGAAGTTGGCGTCCCCACTCCATCTGGGCACAACATGTTGGTGGACGTGCGCTTGGATTCCGGCCCCGGCCACAGCCCCTTGGTTGACACCCAGGTTGAACCCGGCTGGCCCGGACACAGCCCGCAACGTGCGCATCGCTTGGACCGTCATGGCACCCAGCTCGCTCAGTTCAGCCTCACTGAGGTCAGTCAGGTCAGCCACATGGCGATATGGGCAGATCAGCAGGTGCCCGGGGTTGTACGGATAAAGGTTGAGCACAGCGAACACGCCCTGGCCGCGGGCAACAACCAGACCGTCGGGATTGTCCGGTGCCAAACAGAACGGGCACTGGGACGCATCGGCGGTGGGTGGACGCGATTCACCTGCGATGTATGCCATCCGGTGCGGAGTCCACAGCCGGTCAAATCCGTCTGGCACTCCGGGATAGTCGCTGGTGGGGCGGTCCATTTTTCCTCACGCTCGGCGGGTGGTGACGGCCGCAACAATCCGGGATACGGCATCGGCGGCGGGCACTCCGTTTTCTTGGGACCCGTCCCTGAGACGGAAACTGACCGCACCTGCCTCGACGTCCGCGCCGCCAGCGATCAGGATGAACGGCACTTTTTCACGGGCGGCGTTGCGGATCTTCTTGCCGAACCTGTCCGATGAGGTGTCCAACTCGACCCGCACGCCCTGCTTGCGCAGCGTGTCCAGCACCTCGGCAAGGTGGGCGGCGTGCTCATCAGCTACGGGAATGCCGCGGACCTGGACAGGCGCCAGCCAGGGCGGGAAAGCGCCGGCGTAGTGCTCGGTCAAGATGGCGAAGAACCGTTCGATGGAACCGAACAGCGCGCGGTGGATCATCACGGGCCGTTGGCGCGAACCGTCCGGTGCGGTGTACTCCAACCCAAAACGCTCTGGCATGTTGAAGTCCAGTTGGATGGTTGAGATCTGCCAAGTGCGTCCGATGGCGTCCCTCACCTGGACAGAGATCTTCGGCCCGTAGAAGGCGGCCCCACCCGGGTCCGGCACCAGATCCAGCCCAGATTCACGCCCAACCTGCTCCAGGACGGCGGTGGCTTCCTCCCACACTTCTTCTGAGCCAACCGAATGGTCTGGGTCACGGGTGGACAGTTCGAGATAGAAATCGGACAGGCCATAATCGGCCAACAGGTCCAAAACGAACCGCAGCAGCGACGCCAACTCGTCTCGCATCTGCT
The DNA here is from genome assembly GCA_031255835.1 of Bifidobacteriaceae bacterium. Classification (GTDB taxonomy): domain Bacteria; phylum Actinomycetota; class Actinomycetes; order Actinomycetales; family WQXJ01; genus JAIRRT01. The sequence goes on from JAIRRT010000156.1 coordinate 14,494, forward strand.
CTTTTGTGCAGTAGATGTGGGCGTCATCTTGGGTGAACCCGCGGGCCCTGGTCAGGCCGTGAACCACCCCGGACTTCTCATAGCGGTACACGGTCCCGAACTCGAACAGCCTCAGCGGCAGCTCCCGGTAGGACCGGCCGCGCGCGTCGAAGATCAGGTTGTGCATGGGGCAGTTCATGGGTTTGAGGTAGTAGTCCTGGGCGGCACGTTTGATGTTGCCGTCCGCGTCACGTTCCTCATCGAGCCGCATGGGCGGGTACATGCCCTCACGGAACCAGTCCAGGTGCCCGGAGATCTCATACAGCCGGCCCTTGGTGATGTGCGGGGAGTAGACAAAGTCATAGCCGGCCTCGACGTGCCGGCGGCGCGAATAGTCCTCCATCGCTTGGCGCACAATCCCGCCCTTGGGGTGGAAGACTGCCAGGCCTGACCCGATGGCTTCAGGGAAGGAGAACAGGTCCAGCTCAGCTCCCAGGCGGCGGTGATCGCGCCGTTCAGCTTCAGCCAGACGCTCGGCGTAGGCGGTCAGGTCTTCCTTCGAGGTCCAGGCGGTGCCGTACAGCCTTTGGAGTTGGGGGTTGGTTTCCGAACCGCGCCAATAGGCAGCAGCAGAGCGGACGATGTCGAAGGCTCGCCCAATGTGTTTGGTGGTGGGCAGGTGCGGCCCGCGGCACAGGTCCTTCCATGCGGTTGTGCCGTCGCGGTTCAGGTTGTCGTACATGGTCAGCTCGCCGGCACCGACCTCCACAGAGGCACCCTCTGCGGCATCGTCGGCATGGTTTTTCAGACCTATCAACTCGAGTTTGTACGGCTGGTCAGCCAACTCGGCACGAGCTTCATCCTCGCTGACCACACGGCGGCGGAAGGGTTGGCCCTGTTTGACGATCCGTTTCATGGCGGCGAGGATGGCCGCGAAATCGTCTGGGGTGAACGGGCGGGCAATGTCGAAGTCGTAATAGAACCCGTCCTGGATGGGTGGACCGATGCCCAGCTTGGCGTCATCGAACAGCTGCTGGACGGCCTGAGCCATCACGTGGGCAGCCGAGTGACGCAAAACCATCAGGCCCTCTGGGGTGTCCAGTGTGACCCCTTCGACGATGGCGCCATCGGGCACAATCCGGTCAAGGTCCCGCAGCTCGCCGTTCACCTTGACTAGGACAACGTCGGGCCGCCCGGTAAACAGGTCCTTGGCGGTTACAGGTTCGGGGTGGTCAACGCGCAGGCCGTCAACCGTCACGGTGAAGGACAAGGTTCAGTACTCCATGATCGAAGGGTCCACAAGGCCACTGCGCCGATACTCAGGGCCACTGCGGCGATCCTAGAGCACCGGGCCACCCTTGCGGGACAGCCCACGCACGTGCCTGGACCTGGCCGGGTGCCTCACCCGAGGTATCGGTCCAAGAACACCATGGTGGGCCGGATGGCATCAGCCATGTACGCATCGCCGTGAGCTGAACCTGGCAGGACCATGCATTCAACGCCCACCCCAGCGGCGATGGCGGCCGCCACCATGAGCGCGATCTCCTTGGCTGGCACAAACTCGCGTAGCGAACCGGCCAGGAACATGGGGCCGGCGTGCGGTGTCACCCGGTGGATCGGGGTGGCTTGCCGGATCAGGGACATCTTCCCGCCCATCAGGTTTTGGATGCACCACAGGTAGTAGGCGTCGTTTGCCCCTGTCTGGTCGATTGTGCTTGGCGGGCCGTTCGGGTCAATCTCTAGGCGTTTGGGTTCCAGCCCAGGGTGGTCTGCCACAAAACCGTCCAGGTTGAGCAGCCCGGACCAGGACACCGACGGCACGCCGTAGCGCAGGCCAAGCTCGATGGCCAGGTTCCCGCCTGAAGAGCTTCCCACCGCTGCGATCAGTGCACGGTTGTAGGGAAGGTCTGAGGAGCGCAGCCAGCCCAGGGCAGCTGCAACATCCTCCACCTGGGTCGGATAGTTGTTCTTGTGGGCTGTGGCCAGGCGGTAGTTCGGTGCTACGGCCAGGTAGCCGGCGCTGGCGAGTGTCCCGGCCAGTGCACTGACCCCTGCTTTGTCCCCGGTCCACCACCCCCCGCCGTGGATCACCAGCACTGCTCCACGCGCCAAACGGGCTGGCCTGTACAGGTCCAGCCGGTGACGCGGGTCAGCCCCATACGCGATGTTGCGGACGATGTTGATTGACGCCATGGTGGGTCCTCTCCCCTCTCCCACCACGCTAGGTCGCGAGGATGTTGACCCTGCCTGAGGGGCCGCCCAATCTCACCCCACGGCGCCACGAAGTCCACCCTGGGCCGGGGTGGTGGGGTGATGCTGGGGTGGGTTTAGCTGCGAGCTGGGGGGACGGCCCTTCTGGCACGGAGGCCTGCTAGGGCCTCATCCAGGAGGGCGGCGCCGTCTTCATCGTTGCGGCGTTCTTTCACGTAGGCCAGGTGGGTCTTGTACGGCTCGTTGCGTGGTGCCGCTGGGGGGTTGTCCCTGTCCCTGCCAGCTGGCAGACCACAGCGCGGACAGTCCCAAATCTCAGGGATCACAGTGCCTGGGTCTTCGACAAACCAGGGGCGTGTCTCGTGGCCGTTGATGCACCAGTATGAAACGACGACTCGTGGCGCCACCTCACCGCGCTCGTCCTCACCCATGGGTCCTGCCCCTACGCGAGAACCGCGGATCGCGCTACTTCCTGCCATTAAGGTCTCCCGTTCGGTTCGATTCGACGCCTGCGGCCCAGGGGCGTAGGACTACAGGCGAAAACGCTCTAGCGGGGCGTTGCTAGGCGGCGTCAGGTTGTGGCGTACTTTGCCACGAGGTCCAGCAAGATGACCGATACGAGCCAAAGTCCGGCCACCGCGACGGTGATTCGGTTGAGGTTCTTCTCAGCGACCCCGGAGCTTCCAAGGTTGGAAGACATGCCACCGCCAAACATGTCCGACAGCCCGCCTCCCTTGCCCTTATGCATCAGGATCAGCAGCGTCATGAAGGCGCTCGTCAGTACGAGCAGGACTTGCAGAACAATACGCACAACATTCACGCGGGATCGATCCTTCGCTCAGTGGGCTCGCGCCTATCAGCCGGGGCGCCGCACCATTGTAGACCGTCTGGCAACCTCATCGGGTCACAAACCCACCTGGTGGTCTGAGAACCGAACAATCTTGGCAAACTCTTCGGGGTCCAGGCTCGCTCCGCCAACAAGCGCACCATCGACATCGTTCTGGGCCATGATGGCTGCCACGTTGGAGGATTTGACCGATCCGCCGTACAGCACACGCACCGCACCAGCCACCTGGTGGTTGTACAGCTCAGCCAGCCGGCGGCGGATTGCGCCACAGACCTCCTGTGCATCGGCAGGGGTGGCAACTTCGCCTGTGCCGATTGCCCACACAGGCTCATAGGCGACAACCGCTTGAGCTGCCTGATCTGCGTCCAGATCAGCGAAGCAGCCGTCAATCTGGGCAAGGGTATAGGGGACGTGACGCCGCTCAGAGCGGATGTCCAGCCCCTCCCCTACGCAGATGATCGGCACAAGGCCGTGACGGAACGCCGCCACGGCCTTAGCGCCAACAATCTCATCGGTCTCGCCGTGGTACTGGCGCCTCTCCGAGTGGCCAACCACCGCATATGTGCAGCCCAGCCGAGCGAGCATGGCACCGGAAATCTCCCCGGTGTAGGCGCCGGCATCGTACATGGACAGGTCTTGGGCGCCGTACAGGATGGAGAACTTGTCTGCGTCAACCAACGTTTGGACTGAACGCAGATCGGTGAAGGGCGGGATGACGGCCACCTCGACTGTTGAGAAGTCGTGGTTGGCGTCCGCCAGGGCCCACGCCAGCTTTTGCACTACCGCGATGGCCTGGGTGTGATCAAGGTTCATCTTCCAGTTGCCCGCCATCAGCGGGATGCGTCCAGCCATTTGTTCAGTCCTCCAAGACCGCTACTCCGGGAAGGGTCTTGCCTTCCAGGAACTCCAAACTTGCCCCACCTCCGGTTGAGATGTGGGTGAAACCTGACTCGTCAAACCCGAGCAGCCTGATGGCGGCAGCTGAATCGCCTCCGCCAACGATGCTGAAGGCATCCGAATCGACTATCGCCTGCGCCACTGCTTTGGTGCCGTTGGCAAAGGCGGGGAACTCGAACACGCCAACTGGCCCGTTCCACACCACGGTTCCGGCCGTCAGAATGCTTTGACGGAACCGGGCTGCGGTCTCAGGGCCAATGTCGACTCCCATCCAGTTGGACGGGATCGAATCGGCTCGGACCACCTTGTGGGCTGCATCGGGGGCGAACGTCTCTGAGACCACCAGGTCGGTGGGCAACAGGATCTCGACTCCCTCAGCGGCTGCTTTGTCCATGTAGCCCTGGACGGCTGGGATTTGGTCTGCCTCCAGCAGGGACGCGCCCACGTCATAGCCTTTGGCTGCCAGGAACGTGTAGGCCATTCCGCCGCCAATCAGCAGTCTGTCGGCCTGGTTCAGCAGGTTGGCGATGACGCCCAGCTTGTCTGACACCTTCGATCCGCCCAGCACAACCGCGTAGGGGCGCGCTGGATCGGTGGTGGCTTTGCGCAACGCTGCCACCTCGGTTTGGACCAGTTGGCCCACGGCCGAGGGAAGGCGGGTTGCGATGTCGTAGACCGAGGCCTGCTTGCGGTGCACCACACCGAACCCGTCAGACACAAACGCGTCACCAAGTCCGGCCAGCTGGTCTGCGAACGCGCCGCGTACGGCATCATCCTTGGAGGTTTCGGCAGGGTTGAAACGCAGGTTCTCCAACACTGCGACATCGCCATCGGCCATCGCGTCGACTATCGCTTGGGCGCTTGGCCCTACGGTGTCTGCGGCAAAGGCCACCGGCCGGCCCAGCAGCTCACCCAAACGGGTGGCTACCGGGCCAAGCGACAGCGACTCGACCACTTTGCCGCCCGGCCGGCCAAGGTGAGCCATAACGATCACCTTGGCACCGGCATCGGACAGCTGGCGGATTGTCGGCAACGAGGCGCGGATGCGGCCGTCATCAGTGATCTTGGTGCCGTCCAAAGGGACGTTCAGATCTGAGCGCACCAACACCCGGCGCCCGGCCAGAGGGCCGAGATCCTTGATGGTCTTCATGTTCGGTCAGAGCCGTTCGCCAACGTAGACGGTCAAATCGACGAGCCGGTTGGAGTAGCCCCACTCGTTGTCATACCAGGACACGACCTTCACCTGGTCATCGATCACCTTGGTCAGGCCAGCGTCGAAGATCGAGGAGGCCGGGTTGCCGATGATGTCGGTTGAGACGATCGGATCTGTGGTGTAGGTCAGGTAGCCGGCCAGTGGACCGGACTTCGCGGCAGCCTCGACAACAGCGTTGACGGACTCGACGCTGACCGGCTTGGCGGCGGTGAACGTCAGGTCTGTGGCAGATCCGGTGATCACCGGAACGCGCAGGGCGTAGCCGTCAAGCAGGCCCTTCAGCTCCGGCAGCACCAGGGCTACGGCCTTCGCAGCACCGGTCGAGGTGGGAACGATGTTGATGGCCGCTGCCCGTGCCCGGCGCAGGTCGCGGTGCGGGCCGTCCTGCAGGTTCTGGTCACCTGTGTAGGCGTGCACAGTTGTCATCAGGCCACGCACAATTCCGATGCCGTCGTTCAACGCCTTGGCCAGCGGGGCCAGGCAGTTGGTGGTGCACGAGGCGTTGGAGATGATCTGGTGAATCGACGGATCGTAGGACTCGTGGTTCACGCCCATCACGAACGTGCCGTCCTCGTTCTTGGCGGGGGCGGAGATGATGACCTTCTTGGCGCCGGCGTCGATGTGTGCCTTGGCCTTCAGAGCGTCAGTGAAAAAGCCCGTCGATTCGATGACGACGTCAGCACCCAGCTGGGCCCACGGCAGGTTTGCCGGATCGCGCTCGGCCAGAACGCGGAACGTCTGCGACCCTGCGGTGATGGTGTCAGCGTCATAGGACACCGGCACGGTCAGCGGGTGGAGCACGGAATCGTACTTGAGCAGGTGGGCGAGTGTCTTGTTGTCCGTCAGGTCGTTGACACCAACGATTGTGATGTCAGCGCCAGAGGCGAGGATCGCCCGGAAGAAGTTGCGGCCGATCCGACCAAATCCGTTGATGCCGACGCGAATTGTCACTGTGTTCTCCCTTGCACGCGCCCCAATGGCGCGCATCGTCGTGGTGGTGAAGAAATCCGGTGTGTCTTTCCCCTGGTCTTTCGCTCTCGCCGTTGGGCTTTGGGAGGCTGGAAAGACCGCCGTCAAGCCTAGCATCGCCCCGCGTGGTAACCACCCGGACCTCAGCCGCATGGCCGGCTGTGTGGGTCAAAGCTCGTACATATCGGGAGGCAGGTTCGCTTCGGTGCCCTCGATACCCAGCTCGGCAGCGCGGCGGTCCGCCATTGCCAGCAGACGGCGGATCCGGCCTGCCACCGCGTCCTTTGTCAGTGGAGGGTCAGCCATCCGGCCGAGTTCCTCAAGCGAGGCCTGTTTGTTGGCGATTCGAAGATCGGCTGCCTGACGTAGATGGTCCGGCACGTCTCCGCCCAGGATGTCGAAGGCCCTTTCCACCCTGGCAGCTGCCGCCACGGCCGCGCGTGCAGAGCGGCGCAGGTTGGCGTCATCGAAGTTGGCGAGCCGGTTTGCTGTGCCGCGCACTTCGCGGCGCACCCGGCGCTCCTCCCACTCCAGGACCGAATCATGCGCCCCCATCAGCGTCAATATGGAGTGGATCGCGTCAGCATCGCGGATCATCACCCGGTCAGCGCCGCGCACCTCACGCGATTTCGCGGCCACCCCGACCCTCCTGGCAGCACCCTGAAGAGCCAAAGCTGCCTCCGGTCCCGGGCTGGTCACCTCAAGTGAGCACGCCCTCCCCGGCTCGGTCAGACAGCCGCGCGCTAGGAACGCTCCCCGCCAAGCTGCCACCGCATCGCAAGCACCTGCCGAGACGATCTGCGTGGGCAACCCACGCACCGGACGTCCCCTCGTGTCCAGCAGCCCCGATTGGCGCGCCAAGGACTCCCCGTCGATGGCGAACCGCACGTGATACCGGTTGGACCGCCTCAACGCTCCGCCAGAAACGACGATGATCTCCGAGCGGTTCCCGTACAGATCGGCCACAGATTCGCGCAGACGCCTGGCCACCATGGCGGTGTCCAGCTCGGCTTCGACAACTATCCGACCGGAGATGATGTGCAGGCCCCCGGCAAACCGCAGTGTCGCGGCGGTCTCGGCCCGCCGGCAGCACGCCTTGGGGACCTTTACCCGGGCCAGTTCCTCTTTGACTGCTGCGGTCAGTGCCATAAGTGGACGATGACGACCGTCGCCCTGATCATTGGGGGCCATCCCTTTCCCCGCCCCGCCCGTCAAGGCGATCGCAGAAGCTGTCTCGGTACGCGCCAGCCAGCGCCAGCGGATCGTGTGCCGGCGAGCCGTCAGCTGCTCGCACTGCCCTGACCAGCACCTTCCCACCGCGTTCGGCAGCCAACGCCTCCAACGCCCCGAGGTCGCTCACCGCTTCCGGATCGACAATGACGACATCGAAGCCGATCCCGGGAGCGTACGAATGCAAAGCCGCCAAATGGTCGGCGGCAGTATACCCTTGCGTCTCGCCCCGCTGGGGCACCAGGTTCAATGTGACCAGCCGCCGTGCAGGTGAATGGGCAATCGCCGCCGCTAGTTCAGGTACCAGCAGGTGGGGTATCACCGAGGTGTACCAGGATCCGGGCCCAAACACGATCCAGTCGGCCTGTTCCAGCGCGGCCACCGCTTCTGGACAAGCTTGCGGAGCAGATGGGTGCAGCCTGATCGCATCGACCCGACCATCAGCCACAGCGACCATGCGTTGACCGTGGACTGTGGTGTGCCATTCGCGGCCATCGAGCACCCGGGTGATGTCCGCCTCCACACTGAGCGGCACGTTCGACATCGGCAGCACCCGGCCGCGGGCACCCAGCAGCTGGCCAATCAGCTCCAACGCTTCGGTTGTGCCGTCCAGCATCTGCCACAGGGCCACAATCAGAAGGTTGCCCACGGCGTGCCCATCCATGTCTCCGTCAGAGGAGAACCGGTGCTGCAAGGTTGCCCGCCAGGTTTGGCCCCACTCGTTGTCCCCCGCCAGCGCAGTCAGCGCCATGCGTAGATCCCCTGGCGGCAGGACACCAAACTCTTGACGCAAACGGCCGGAGGATCCGCCATCGTCGGCAACTGTGACTATGGCGGTGATTTGGCTGGTCACTTGGCGTAGGGCTGCCAGGGTGACGGCCAGGCCGTGCCCTCCGCCTAGGGCGACCACTTTGGTGTTGTTCATTCGCGGCCCAGGTCCCGGTGGGTGGTGCGGATTTGGCCGCGGCGGGCCAGGTGGACGGCGAGTTCTTCGGCAACGGCCACTGACCGGTGTTTGCCGCCGGTGCAGCCCACGGCGATGGCGACGCGCGGATGCCTGTCCCGAGCGCACGCGTCCAGCGCTACGGCCAGGGTCTCGGCATACCGTTCCACGATGGCCCTGGCGCCGGGCAGATTCATGACGTATTGGCGCACAGGCTCATCCAGGCCGGTCAGGTGGCGCAGCTCATCCACCCAGTACGGGTTGTCCAGGAAGCGGACGTCGAGCACATGGTTGGCGTCCAGGGGCACGCCGTATTTGAAGCCGAAGGATTGGATGGCGACGGTCAGCTCGTCTGGCCGGCCCGGTTCGGCAAACCTGTCCATGGCGCTGGCCAGCTCATGGACGGTCATGGTGGAGGTGTCTATCACCTGATCAGCGCGGCGCCGCACAGGCTCAACCACCTCACGTTCCCGGGCGATGCCGGTCAACAGGCTGGAGTCGCCTTGCAGCGGATGGGGCCGGCGCACGTGCTCATAGCGGCGCACAAGTCGCTCATCCGAGGCGTCCAGGAACAGGACCCGATGGTCGATTCCGGCGGCCTTCAACGCGTCGAGTGAATCGACAAGGGTGCGGAAGAACTGGCGGGACCGGACGTCCACAACAACCGCCAGACGGGTGACACCTGGCCCTGATGGGGTCATCATCCCAGCTAGCGGCGCTATCAGGCGGGGTGGGATGTTGTCCACCACATACCAGCCGCGGTCCTGCAGTGCGCCGGCTGCCATGGTCCGCCCTGCACCGGACATGCCGGTGATGACCAGGATCTCGCCGGGGAACGGCCCTCCGGGGATGACCGGCACCTCCAACGCCTCGGCGTCCAGTTGCGGCAAGCCCGCCGGGAAGGTTGGGGTCGGATCGGATGGAACCGTGTCAGAGGTGTCCGATGACGTCACGGCCCCAAGCATGCCATCTCACGGTTCGCTCGGGGCCGAGTTTTCGGTGGGGGCGGTGGGCGTGGGGTTTAGGGCGGCTTGAATGGCGACGGCGAGTTTGGGGCCAACGCCTGGCACGCCGGCCAACTCATCCAGGTCCGCGGCCGCGATCCGGCGGGCCGAGCCGAACCGGCTCAGCAGAGCCTTGCGGCGCTGGGGGCCAAGACCGGGCACTGCGTCCAGGACTGAGGGCGTCATTCCGGCTGAGCGCTTCTTGCGGTGGTAGGTGATGGCGAACCGGTGGGCTTCATCGCGCAGGCGTTGCAGCAGGTAAAGCCCCTCTGATGTGCGCGGCAGGATGATCGGGAACCGCTCGGCCGGCAGCCACACCTCCTCAAGGCGTTTGGCCAACCCGACCAGCGCTATGTCCGTCATGCCGACTTCCTCCAACGCACGCTGGGCCGCGGCCACTTGGGGGGGTCCGCCATCGACCACCACAAGACTGGGCGGGTAGGCGAACTTGGCGGGCTGTTCGGGAGGGGTGGAGGAGGGCGCGGCATCGTCGGTCTTGGCGGCTTTGAGGCGGGCAAAACGGCGGGCGATCACCTCATGGATGGCCGCGGTGTCATCTGTTGGCCCCTCATCACCTTGGCCGCGGATCTCGAAGCGGCGGTATTCGCTCTTGCGGGGCAGGCCGTCCTCGAACACGACCATCGAGGCGACCTGGTAGGTGCCCTGGGTGGTGGAGATGTCGTAGCACTCGATGCGCAGTGGGGCGTCATCCAGGTCAAGGGCCTCTTGGAGTTGACGCAGCGCCTCGGATCGGGTTGTTAGGTCGGATGATCGGCGGGCTTTGTGCAGGGCCAGGGCGTGTTCGGCGTTCTTGGCGACCGTTTGGGCCAGAGCCCGCTTGTCGCCTCGTTTGGGGATCCTGATGTCGACTTTCCGGCCGCGGCGGCTGGTCAGGAGGTTGCGCAGCTCCTCGGCGTCCGCTGGTAGCACGGGCACCAGGACCTCGTGGGGGATGTCGGCATCCTCGTCGAGGTAGACCGAGCGCAGCAGCCCGGAGACCAACTCGGCGTCGGTCGAATCATCGATCTTCTCCACCATCCAGGCGTGCTGGCCGCGCACCCGCCCGCCGCGAACGGCAAACATCTGGGCGGCGGCCTCCAACTCATCGCCCGCCAACGCGTACACGTCGGCATCGGTTTGGTCTGTCAGGACCACGGCATTGCGCTCCACTACGCGAGCCAGGGCGGCGGCATCGTCCCTCAATCTGGCTGCCCGCTCGAAGTTCTGTGCGGCGGCGGCGGTGCGCATTTGGCTTTCCAGGCTGCGCAGGAACCTGTCGGTGTCACCGTCCATGAAGTCGGCTAGGTCCTCAGCCAGGGCACGGTGGTCCTCAGGGGTGATTCTGCCGACGCACGGGGCGGAGCACTTGTCGATGTAGCCCAGCAGGCACGGGCGCCCAGCGCGCGCGGAGCGTTGGAACACGGCTTTGGAGCAGGTGCGCACCGGGAAGACGCGCAGCAGCAGATCGAGCGTCTCGCGGATGGCCCAGGCGTGGGAGAACGGGCCAAAGTAGCGGTTGCCCTTGCGTTTGGCGCCGCGCAGCACTTGGGCTCTGGGGAACTCCTCCGCCATGGTCAACGCGAGGTATGGGTAGGACTTGTCATCGCGGTACTTGATGTTGAAGCGCGGATCGAACTCCTTGATCCAGGAGTACTCGAGGGCCAGGGCCTCCACCTCGGTCGCAACGACGGTCCACTCCACCGATGCGGCGCTGGCCACCATGTGCCGGGTGCGAGGATGCAGCGCGGCCGGGTCTTGGAAATAGTTGGACAGCCGGGAGCGCAGGTTCTTTGCCTTGCCGACATAGACCACCCGTCCGAGCCCGTCGCGGAAGCGGTACACGCCCGGTTCTGGCGGTATTTCGCCAGGTGCTGGCCGCAAAGCGCCTGCCTCGCTCACGCGTTATGCTCCTTCTGCCACAGGTCAGATTGGCCGGTGGCGCGGCCAATCGGTTCTCGTAGATTAGCTTTCGCCGAGAGCGAACTGTGGGTGCTTTCACATCTTCTTCGCGCTTTGCCGTTGCCGTTTCGTGACCTACCGCTACACTGTCACCCGTTGCTTTCGCCCCGGCACCCCTATCGGAGAATGCCCCATGCTCCAGCGATCACCCGCTGACCAGCAGGTTGAGGCGCGCCCGGACACCGGTCCCACCGGTGGCGGCGCGCCGTTGACCCGCCGGGCACTGCGTGAGGCGCGGCAGGCCGCATTGGCCGCCGGTTTGGAGTTGTCCGATGCCGATGTTCTCATCGCCGCCCAGGGTGCCGGTCCAGTGGTCCCCGCGAGGAGTGTCAGCTCGCCTGATTTGACCGATACGAGTGTGTTGCACCTGGTAGATACAAGCCAGGAGGCGTCAGCACCTATAGATACAGCCGGGTTGGGCGATGTGCCCGAGCCGGCTGATCGGCCTGCCAGCGTGTCGCATCCGGTTCTGCATTTCGCGCCGGTTCCCCAAGCTCCCGTGCGCCCTGCGCAAGGTGAGCCCGCTCCGGTACGTGCAGCGCAGGCGGAGGGGGCTCCGCTGACTCGCCGCGCGTTGCGCGAGCAGGAGAAGAGCACCCGGCCTGCGGCATCGTCCAGGGGTGTTCGCCGTCCACCGGCACCGCGGCCTGGGGTGACAGCCCGCCGCCATGCGGTGGATGCCAAGCAAGAGGTTCTGGATGACATAGGCCTGTTTGCCCGCAAGTCACTGCGTCCCATGGGTGCGGTTGCGGCAGCGGCGATAGCGGCCACCATGGTTCAGGTTGGCATGCCAGGCGCCCGGGATGCAGGCCCTGTCGAGGCGACCGATCCTGAGATCAACGCGTTGACCCCGCTGCGGGACATGGTGGAGCAGGTTGTCCAGCGCGGCGTGTTGGAGCAGGCCTCGCGGTCCAGTTTGGTCCGCACGGTGGCGCTGAGCCGGGATGCTGACTTCGACATCGCCCGCCGCTCCAACTCGACAATCACGTTGTCTTGGGCAAACCCGAAGCTGACCGATGGCGACACAGTGGTTGTGCGCCGTACCGAGGGCAGCCAGCCGGCTGAGACCGTCAAGGACGGTGTCGATGTTCCGCTGGATGATCCTCAGGCCTCTGAGCTGGTGGATCAGGGGTTGACGCCTGAGTCCGAATACTCCTACGCCGTGTTTGTCAAGCGGGCTGATGCCAAGCCGCAGATCGTTGCGACCCAGACAGCCACAACCCGGTTGAACCCCACTGAGCTGCGTGCCGGGGATTCGCTGGTCCCGGGTGAGAAGCTCGTGTCCGAGAACGGCCGCTACAGCCTTGAGTTGGATGACACCGGCGAGTTGTACCTGGCCAACGAGACCGGCTTGCGAATGTGGTCCCCCGCCCCCGGTGGCGATTCGCTGGTTCAGGACTCCTCTGGCTCGCTGGTGTTGACCGATTCCGGCTCACCGGTCTGGTCCACCCCGGCCGGAGCCCCAGGCGCTGTTGCCCGGCTGACCAACCGCGGTGATGTTCAGGTGCTCGATGGCGAGGACGTTGTTTGGCGCCGCGGGCAGGTTGGCAGCGTCATCCTCGGCGATGATTACCCGTTCTCCCGCGGATCACCTCTGGGCTACTCCCCCAACAACTGCACCGACTTCGCTGCCTGGCGGCTGAACCGGTTGGCTGGCATCACAGAGGGTCCGTGGAAGTTCTCACACCGCAGCATGACGCCATCGGGCGGCAACGCTGTGCAGTGGGTCAACTACTTCCCCGACAAGACCGACAACACCCCGGCACTGGGCGCCGTTGCCTGGTGGGGCTCGAATACCGGCCGCGGGCGGGGGCACGTCGCGATTGTCAGCGCCATCCGCGAAGACGGTTCGATAGTCATCGAGGAGTACAACTTCTACAACCGCGGCAACTACGGCACCCGCGTGCTGCGCCCCGGCGGCTCCGGTTGGCCCACCAAGTTCATCCACATCAACGACCTCTGAGTCGGAACCGGCGCCCTGCGCGGGGTTGGCGAGGAGACGGGAGCGTGGGAGGATGTCGGGACTGCCTGAACGTCATCGTGCGCCCACCAATTGAAAGGTGATCCACCGGCATGCCTGAGAATCCTGCGGAATATGGAACCATCGCGCTGGCGATCGTCTTGGCGATCCTGGCGATTTTCATCATCGTTGCGCTCGTCAAGTCGGTACGGATTGTGCCGCAGGCGGTTGCGCTGCTGGTGGAGCGGCTGGGGCGGTACTCGCGCACGCTCGATGCGGGGCTGCACATTCTGGTGCCGTTCATTGACCGCGTGCGGGCGCGGGTGGATCTGCGCGAGCAGGTTGTGTCCTTCCCGCCGCAGCCGGTTATCACGTCGGACAACCTGGTTGTGTCGATTGACACGGTCATCTACTTCCAGGTCACTGATCCGAAGTCGGCCGTGTATGAGATTGCCAACTACATCACCGGCATCGAGCAGCTGACCGTCACCACGCTGCGTAACGTGATCGGCTCGATGGATCTGGAGCAGACGCTGACGTCGCGTGATCAGATCAACGGCCAGCTGCGCGGCGTGCTCGATGAGGCGACGGGACGCTGGGGAATCCGCGTAAACCGCGTGGAGCTCAAGGCGATTGATCCGCCGGCATCGGTGCAGGATTCGATGGAGAAGCAGATGCGGGCCGAGCGGGACCGGCGGGCCGCGATTCTGACCGCCGAGGGCATCAAGCAGTCGCAGATCCTGACTGCCGAGGGTGAGAAGCAGGCTGCGATTCTGCGCGCCGAGGGTGAGGCGCAGTCATCCATCCTGCGGGCGCAGGGCGAGTCCCGCGCAATTGTGCAGGTGTTTGACGCGATCCACCGCGGGGATGCCGACCCGAAGCTGCTTGCCTACCAGTACTTGCAGATGCTGCCGCAGGTGGCGGCGTCACCTTCCTCCAAGCTGTGGATCATCCCGGCTGAGTTCACCAACGCGCTTGAGGGCATGGCCAAGGCGTTCACTGGGGTTGGACCGCGCCGCCCTGGTGGTGGTCCGTCGACAGCCGAGGTGGGTGCGCTCGATCCAACCGCCTTCGGGGAGGTTCGCCTTGAGGACCCGGCCGCCGCCCTGCGTCAAGCCCAAGGTGCCGCCGATGCCGCAACAACCGACGCCACATCCGCCGGCACCCGCTCTGGCCGCCCCTTCTCCCCCGAAGCCGCGCTAGGCCAGGCCCCAGGC
>JAIRRT010000162.1 GCA_031255835.1 Bifidobacteriaceae bacterium
TTAAGCACATCCACCCCGACGGGGCTGAGCACGACAGGGGCTGTGGGCGGCCCGGTCGGAGGTGCTTAACTGACCAATTGAGCCGCCACACTCGCCAATTGGTCACTTAAGCACATCCACCTCGACGGGGCTGAGCACAAGCGGGCAGGCGAACGGCCTTGTCGGAGGTGCTTAACTGACCAATTGAGCCGCCTGGCTCGTCAATTGGTCACTTAAGCACATCCACCTCGATGGGCCTGAGCACAACAGGGCAGGTGGACGGCCTGGTGGGGGGTGCTTAACTGACCAATTGAGCCCCGGTGCGGGCGATCTGGTCACTTAAGCACCTCTGGTCGCGTGACCCGACTGGATTTCGGATCCGGCGTTGCCGGAACTGACCTTCTTTCCTTCAAACCCCACCCCTACCCAGCAGAAGTGGTCACTTCCGGCCGGCCGCGCCGGGGCGAAAAGGGGGGCCAGGCTTGTTGGGGTGCCTGCCCCAGGTTCGGGTGGGGTCAACGTACTGAACCACATGAAGACTGACCTCACCTGCGAACTGCCTGACCACATGCATCATCCCCAGACAATCCAAGGTGACCATCTGCATCAGTCTTGCCGCCAGCCGCACTCGACTACTGCGGGACCATGGCGCAACGTGAGCTTCGGGAAGGTGAGTGGTGCGCCGTCGGCGACACTGTCCACCGGCGACTGTCCACCGGCGACCGCAACTGCCCAGATCTCCTCTCAACTCGGGACGCCACTTCGCGTTTTGGGCACTTCGGGTCGCCCGGCCCGCCCCGGAGGCTCCCCACTGAGCACAGCCCCACCTCGACGGCCGACCGCAACTGCCCAAATCAGGAAACAAGCCGCAACCTCAAGGTCTGTTCTGAGCACTTCCGGTCGCGCGACGCGGCGCCACTTGCGGCTGGGCGACATGTGGGACTCGGGCGGGGTGGGGGTGGGGGATGCTCTGGCATAATTGCCGGGGCTAACAGTGCCTGCCCCTGTAACTCAGCTGGTTAGAGTAGCGGACTTTTAATCCGCGAGTCGTGGGTTCGAATCCCACCGGGGGCACCCGACGAGTGAGTGGCACGGATGCCAAGCGAGCGTGGAATCCCTGCCGCGAGCGAGGAGGGTCGGAGGGAGCGAAGCGACCGAGCACGCTAAGGAGCGAAGCGACCGAGCACCTACCGCACACCCCGGCGCATCCCGGGGCGACCGGGGGTTCTGGGGTGAGCGGCGGATCTGGGCGGGGACGCTCGGGGGCTTGGACTTGATGGTTAGCTGTTGTTATGGAGGGGGTTTGATGGAGGGGGCTGGGAGGGGCGAGCCGCGGAGGTTTCGGCGGCCGGCTATGTTGGATCCGCGCCTGGCGGAGGAGATCCCGGGCGATATGGATCCGGCGCTGCGCTCTGAGATCGCGCACGATACGGCAGGTGCGCTGGTTGCGCGTGCCCGAGCTGCGGCATCGACGGATCCGGCCCTGGTGGACCGGCTGTTGCGGCTGGTGGAGACCGAGGGGATTGAGATAGTCGCGGAGATGTGGAGCGCCTCGGCCGCGGACACCCTGCCCGGCGCGCTGTGGCGCATCTACGTTCTGCGCGAGTGGACGCGCGATGACCCGCGGCTGGCGGACCGCTACCGCCTGGGCACCGCGCGCGCCGAGGTTGCCGAGGTGGTTGCCGGCGCCGCCGCCCCGCCGGGGCCAGCCGAGCTGCGTGACCTGGCCGATGCCGTCCTGTCCGGCGTGTTCACCGGCGATCTCGACGTGGCGCTCAACCGCGCCGCCGCGTTCTGCCGGATTGTCGCCATCGGCACCGCCATTGACGCCGACCTCCTGGACACCCCCGCCGCCGCCACCGAAGCCACCCGCCGCGCCGCCGCCCTAGACTCCACCGCGGATGATCTGGAGCGCGCCGCCCGCCGCTGGCGAGCCGGAACCCTCGACTGACCATGCGCCAAATCCCCACCATCGCTGCTGTTCGCGGGCAGGTTCCTGCGGGGGTGCGCCGGGAGATCTTGGCGCTTCTCGCCGCTGCGACCGCCGCCGATGCCGTTCCGCCCGTCTCGGAGGCGCCTCTCCTGGCGCTGGAGGCCGGTGACCCGACCTGGACGCATGTGACCGCGCGGATCGGCGGTGACCTGGTCGCCTACGTGGCCGCCGATGACGCGCGCGCCGGCATCGAGGGCGTGGTCGCCCCAGCTCACCGCCGCCAAGGGATTGGCCGAGCCATACTCCAAACCCTGCGCGGCGCCCCAGGTGAGTTGCGCGCTTGGGCGCACGGTGATCTGCCGGCTGCCCGCGGGTTTGCGGCCGCCGTCGGCGCGACGCGGGTGCGCCAACTCCTATCGATGCGCACCGAGATCACGCCGCCCACCGGCTCTTCCGCGCTGGCGGCGGGGGAGGTTGGGTTGCGGGAGTTTGTGGAGGGGGAGGATTCGGCTGCTTGGGTTGAGTTGAATGCGCTTGCTTTTGCCAATCATCCGGAGCAGGGGGCGCTGGGGGCTGTTGATCTCGCCCGGCGCCTCGCGCAGCCTTGGTATGTTGCTGGCGACCTGATCATGGCGGTGACCTGCGCGGATGGGGAGGGTGCGGCATCGGCGGCGGGTTATGTGTGGGTGAAGGTTGACCCGGATGACGAGGGCGTCGGGGAGATCTACGCGCTCGGCGTGCACCCCGAGCACCGGGGGCGGGGGCTCGGCGCGGTGCTGCTGGAGGCGGGGTTGGCGCGGATCGCGGCGCGCGGGCTCGGGCAGGCGAAGCTGTACGTAGACGCCGACAACGCCGCGGCAGTGCGCCTCTACCAGCGCCGCGGCTTCCGCCAAGTCACCGCCGATGCCGTCTACGCCCTCCCCGCTGCCGGCTAACCGTGGCAAGCACTGAAGGGGTGAGGGCCGGCGGCTTGCGGAGGCACCGCCGGCCGGGGTCTAGGTTAGCATAGGCTAACCTAACTTAGTGCGGCAAGTCACCGCCGATCTCTCCGCCCAAGGGCCCATCCCACTTGGCGGGGTTTTGAGGCATGATTGGGGGGTGGCGCCTGCCACGTCCTGGCCGACTCAAAAGAATTCCACCTGACATGACTCCGACTCCAGCAGCACCGCGGCCCGCATCCGCCGCCGCGCCTGCACTGGCCGCGCGTTCTGCCGGCAAGTCCGCGGGCCCGGTTGCCGCGCCCGCGCCGGTGGGGCGGTCAGCCGGTAAGTCAGCTGCTGGCGCCGTGGGGGCTGAGACCGCTTCCGCCGCCGCGGCTGGATCGGCCGCGCGTTCTGGTGCTGCTGACGTTGCTGGGTTGCCGGTGCCGGAGCATCCGATTAGTCCGGCGCCTCGGGGGGTGTTGCCGGGGGATCGGTTTGGGGACCGGGAGTTGAGTTGGCTGACGTTCAACGAGCGGGTGCTCGAGCTGGCTGAGGATGACCATCTGCCGCTGCTGGAGCGGGTGCGGTTCTGCTCCATCTTCTCCTCCAACCTCGATGAGTTTTTCATGGTGCGGGTGGCCGGGCTGAAGCGGCGGATCGACGCCGGGTTGGCCGTCACCAGCGCATCTGGAATGACTCCGCGCCAGGTGTTGGAGGGAATTGAGGTCCGCGCGCATGAGCTGATGCGGCGTGAAGCACGTTGCTTCACCGAGAATATCCAGCCGGCGCTCGATTCGCACGGTATTTCGATTGTTCACTGGGATCAACTCGAAGAATCCGAGCAGGAGCGTCTAAGCAAGTATTTCCGCAAACAGGTCTTCCCTGTATTGACACCGCTGGCCGTTGACCCAGCCCACCCCTTCCCATATATTTCCGGGCTGTCGCTCAATCTTGCTGTTGTGGTGCGTGCGCCGGACGCATCGAAGTCGGTCTTTGCCCGCGTCAAAGTGCATGAAATGCTGCCCCGCTTTATTGGAGTCGACGCCAAAGGCAAACCCCGCCCGCCTGGCGCAACCGCTCTCCACGCCGGCGGTGCATCCTTTGTTCCCCTTGAGGACGTCATCGCGCAGCATTTGGGGGATCTGTTCCCGGGAATGATCATTGAGGAACACGCCACATTCCGGCTCACCCGTAATGAGGATATGGAAGTTGAGGAGGACGATGCCGAGAACCTCCTCAAAGCCATGGAGCGGGAATTGTTGCGCCGGCGGTTTGGACCTCCAATCCGGCTCGAAGTTGCCGATACCATGTCATCGCATCTGCGCAAACGCCTATTGCGCGAGCTTCGCATTTCTGAGCGCGAGCTGTATTCGCTTCCTGAACCGCTGGACTACCGCGGGTTGGACGTCATAGCCGATCTTGACCGGCCAGAACTTCTCTATCCTCCATTTGTGCCGACCACTCATCCGCAACTGGCCGAGGTCGAATCAGCCAAAGCCACTGACATTCTCGCGTCTATCCGGACCCGCGATATCCTTCTGCACCATCCGTATGATTCGTTCTCCACATCAGTCCAGACGTTCCTAGCCCAAGCGGCGGCTGACCCGCGGGTGCTCGCGATCAAGCAGACCCTGTACCGCACAAGCGGAGACTCGCCAATCATCGACTCCCTGATAGACGCAGCGCAGGCAGGCAAGCAGGTGTTGGCGCTGGTGGAGCTCAAGGCGCGGTTCGATGAGCAGGCCAACATCTCCTGGGCGCGCAAGCTGGAAGAGGCCGGCGTACACGTTGTCTACGGCATTGTCGGGCTGAAAACGCACTGCAAGCTGCTACTGGTTGTTCGCAAAGAATCCCAGGGTCTGCGCACATACTGCCATGTCGGCACAGGCAACTACAATCCGAAGACGGCCCGCCAGTATGAGGACTTCGGGTTGTTGACATGCGATAGCGACGTGGGTCAGGACCTAATCAGGCTCTTCAACCAGCTGTCTGGATGGGCGCCATCGTCCTCATTCACTCGATTGATTGTGGCGCCAACAGAATTGCGTAAAGGGCTCATTGAGCGAATTGAGCGCGAAGCCGAGAACCACTTGGCAGGAATTGAGTCCTGGATCAAGATCAAAGTCAACTCGATAGTCGATGAAGGGGTAATCGACGCGCTTTACAGAGCGTCACAAGCTGGTGTGCCAATCGATATGGTGGTGCGCGGGATTTGCGCACTGCGGGCCGGAGTTCCCGGCATGTCCGAGACAATCAGAGTGCGCTCCATTCTGGGCCGGTTCCTGGAACATGCCCGCGTATACGCGTTTGCGGCAGGGGGATCACCGGATGTGTTGATCGGTTCGGCTGACCTTATGCACCGAAATCTAGACCGCAGAGTCGAAGCATTAGTCAACACCACCGACCCAGGCCATATCACTGAGTTGCTGGACATAATGGCGCTATCGATGGATGAAACCACAGCCTCGTGGCATTTGCAGCCCGACGGCACGTGGCTAGCCCACCGTTTTGATGCTGAAGGAAACCCACTAAACGACATTCAAGAAATGTTCATGGCCCGCCAACGCCGCCGCGGCGTTAGGCTGCGGTGAGGCAGGGCGGACGGCCAGTGCTCAAAACAATAGAACCGCAGGCAGCGGCGGGCGCCTTGGTGTGGCGCGAGCGCGAGGGCCGGCTCGAGGTCCTGCTGGTGCACCGGCCGCGCTACCGCGATTGGTCATGGCCCAAAGGCAAGGTCGAGCCGGGCGAACACCCGCTCACCACCGCCTGCCGCGAAGTCGCTGAGGAGACCGGCCACCCCGTCATCCTCGGCATCCCGCTGCCCACCGTCTGCTACAGAATCGCAGGTGGGCGGCGCAAACGCGTCTATTACTGGGCGGCACGCATAGCGCGGGACGATGACGCTCCCGCCATCCGCGTCCGTCCCGCCGTGCAGCGGGCGGACCCACAGGAGATCGACCGTGTGCGGTGGTGCGAGGTGGGCCGGGCCCGCAAGATCCTTACCCGCAGGTCAGACAGGGTCCCCTTGGACAGTCTCACCGCACGATGGCGAGCCGGACTCCTTGAGACGAGGGCCGTCATCGTGCTGCGGCATGGGAAGGCTGTTGGGCGTGAGAAGTGGGCGGAAGGGGAGTTGACCAGGCCTTTGACTGGGCGGGGGCGGCGGCAGGCGGAGGAGTGCGTGCCGTTGTTGGCGGCGTTCGGGGTGCGCGAGGTGTGGACCTCGCCGTGGCGGCGGTGCCGGCAGACGGTCAAGCCGTATGCGCGCGCGGCCAAGCTGACCAGGCATGACGTGCCGGCGGTGACCGAGGCGGCCGCGCACCAGAGCCCGGGTGGTGCGGCGCGGGCGATGCGCCGGGCGCTTGCGTCGGAGCATTCGCTGGTGTTGTGCACGCACCGCCCAGTGCTCAGGGCGCTGTTCGGCATAGTGGCCGAGGCGGCGCTGCCGGACCGCCGAGTCCGCCGCGAAATCCCAGCTAGAGACCCGTATTTGCGCACAGCCGAGATGCTGGTGGTCCACGTAGCAACCCGCCCAACACTCGCTCTGGGGCTACCCCCCCAGCAAGCAATAGCCACAGAACGCCACCGCCCCACCTGACCCGCCCCACCTGACCCGCCCCGCCAGGACGCGGGGACGCCGGCGGGGGTGGGTAGACTTGGGGGGCCGTGACTGGCGAGTTGGATGGGACACCATCGGGGAGCGGCATCGGTACTGCGACCGCCTGGCCGGACGCCTGGGTTGGGCGGCGGAGCGGCGT
>JAIRRT010000014.1 GCA_031255835.1 Bifidobacteriaceae bacterium
CACTAACCCGCCTCGCCTAACCCCGCGAGCCCCCCACACCCGCGCCCCCACCGCACACACAAAAGAGCGAGGGCCGGGTTGGTGTACCCGGCCCTCGCCCTGACATCTTGTTGAACTAAGGAAGGTGCTCCCTGGTTACTAGGAAGCAGTCACAGTATAGGCCTTGGACTTCGATCCTGCCTTGACGGTGATCTTGGCGCTGCCTGCGGCCTTGGCCGTCAGGTGGCCGGCTGAATCGACCGCGACAACCCCAGGTGCGGATGACGTGTAGGTCACCTTGACTGAGGTCGCTCCGGCCGGCTTGTACTTGCCGGTGATGTCGGCTGTGGCGCCAACTGCCAGCGTGGCGGGCACCGCGGCGCTAACCGAGGTGACCTTGTACTTGGCTGGCCGCTTGGCAACAACCTTGACCGAGACCTTGGCGCTCTTCGAGCCAGCGGTCACTGTCAGCGTTGCCTTGCCGGCCTTCTTGGCCTTGATCCTTCCGGCGGCGCTGACCGCGACAACCTTGCTGTTGGAGGACTTCCAGGTCGCCTTTGTCGAGCCAGCCGCCGAGTATCCGAACGCCGCCAGCTTGACTGCTTTGCCCTTGACCAGGGTGAGAGCCGTCTGGCCCGCCTTGACCTTGGTCACGTTTGTGCTGGGCGGCGCCACAGGAGCGAGGCCGGCCGCAGCCTTGGACAGAGCAGCAAGAGCCGCCTGGATCTGCGCCTCGGTGGCGGCCGGATCAGCGGCCACCGCCTTGGCAGCCGTCAAAGCAGCCGTCAATGCAGCGAACGATGCCGGCGTGTAGCCTGCCGCAGCCAGCGCACCCAGATCGGTGACCAGGCTGTTCAGCGCCGTCTTCAAAGCTGCAGCTGATGCGGCCGGTCCAGCCTTGGCCATGGCATCGGCAAGGGCACCAAGCGCCTTGGTGACATCGGCCTTGGACGCCTGAGCCGGGTTTCCGGCCAGCGCCCGAGCCGCCGCCACCGCAGCGCGCAACGCCGCAGCAGATTCAGCGGACGTACCCGGAGCGGCGGCCAGAGCCTCCGCAGCCGCAGCCAGCGGACCGAGCGGCGAGACGTCGCCGCGCTCAGCCAACCCGGCCTGAGCAGCGGTGAGCCTGGCCAGCGCTGCGTTGACCTGCGCCTGAGTGGCGTTGCGGTCAGACAGCACAGCCCGGGCCGCGGCCAGAGCCGAATCGAGAGCAGCCTGGCTGCTGGCGGTGTAGGTGCCGGCAGGCTTGGCGGCGGCTACGACATCGGCCACCTTGGATGCGAGCGAGCCGTGGTCAGCCACAAACTCACGCACCTCGATCAGCGCTGAACGCGAGCTGATCCAGGCGCCATCGGTAGCGGTGACGGTCACGTTGACCTTGCCGGCCTTGGTCGCGGTGAGCTGCCCAGCGGCAGTCACGGTGGCCTCGGCGGTGTTGATGTCCATCGGCGCAATCCGGTAGGTGTACGTCGCGGTGGAGCTGGCCGGAACAACTGCCGCACCCATCGCAATACCGGCGCTGGCCTGGGCCAACGTCACGCTGCGTGAACCGAAGGAGATCAGCTTGTCATAGACCACAACTTCTTCATTGTCGTATGTAGTGCGCACTGCGCCCGAATACACAACAACCGGGAAGGAATCAGAGTTGGTCTCGCCGCCATAGGTCACGGCCGCGGTGATGTTAGCCCAACCCGGACCGACAGCCTTGACCACGCCAAATGGATCAACCGTGGCAACAGAGGTATCGGAGGAGGTGTAGGCGACATCGACATCGTCCAGATCGAAGAAGGAATCATCGGACTTGGCGGCCGAGAGTCCAGCGTTGATGACGTTATCCGGCGTGGCCGTATTCAGCACAACCCCGTCGGGAATGGTGGTGACCTGCGCGAGCTTCGGCGTGGGCGGCGCGGTCAGCATAAAGGTGCTGCTCGGCCCCTGGATTGATGATCCACCAATCCGCAGGCTCCACTGGCCCAGATCCCAAGTCTTGGCATCCTTCGCGTCATCCCAGAACCAGAGGTTGGCGCCTGGAACATCGATGGTGACAGTCCTGGTCTGGCCCGGTCCAAGCGAAACCTTCTCGAAGCCCTTGAGCTGGCGCTTCGGCCGGTCAATGCCATTCGATCCCGGTGCGGTCACATAGAGCTGCACAGCTTCCTTGCCGACGATGGAGGACGTGTTGGTCACATCGACAGACACCGAAAGCGTCTCGTCACCTGTGATCGACCTGTCCGCCACCTGCAAGTTCGAGTAGTCGAACGACGAGTAGCTCAGGCCCCAGCCGAAGGGATAGGACACAGCGGCATCGGTGTACCAGTATGTCCGGCCCTTGGTGGTGTCCGTGGGCAGGAGGTTGTAGTCATTGAGCAGGCCGATGTCGAGGATGTTGGAATACCAGGTGAACGTCAGCTTGCCGGACGGGTTGGCCTTTCCGAACAGGATCCGAGCAAATGCCTGGCCCTGAGCTTGGCCGTTGTAGTTGGCCCAAACGATGGCCGGAACCGAGCAGGCCGGCAGTGTGGATTGCCCGCATGTCCATTCAATGTTTGTGATGGGGTTCGGTTGGTCGGTCCACTCGCCGCGGAAAGCCTCGATGTTCATCTGGCCAACAGATTCAACCCAGACAATCGTGTTGGGGTTGAGGTGACGAGCCAGCTTGACCAGGTCAGCCTGGTTGCGTGGCAGATCAATCGAGTAACGATCCATTTCCTCAGAAGACTCGCCACGCCGTGTCCCAACCCGCACGATGACGGTCTCGGCATCCTGGACCGCCTTGGCTTGGTCAAAGGTCAGTCCCACGGTGTAGGCCGGAGGCTCGTAGACGAAGACCAGCCTGGTCGGGGTGCCCGTGGGCACTGAGGAGTCGAGGCGGATGATGTCGTCGGAGGAGTCTTGGCCATCGGCCGGAACCGTGGCCACTACGGGACCGGTTTCGGTGTTGAGGTGGACTTTAAGCACGCCGCCCGTGCGGATCTGGCCAACGGCCGCGGGCGTCGGGGAGGCGTTGTTGCCGCGGCATCTGCCGGGCGTCTCATCATCGCCCTCATTGGCCCTTTCATAGCCGACGCAACTCAGCTGCTGGACGGACAGTTTCGAGGTGCCCGTCGGCAGCGTGATATCGAGCGAGAACATACCGCCCCAATCCTGGTTAGGCATCATGGCGCTCGGGTTGGAGTAGTGCGGGTCATAGCGAATGCCGCGCCAACCGGCCCAGTCCCAGACTCCGTCGCGATGCTCAGGCGGCGGCGATGTCTTGAGGGTCTGAGTTTCGGTTTCGGTGAAGAACGTAACGGACTCGATGCCCGGCTTGGCACCATACTCCGGCTCGATGCCGGGGATGAACGTCACCTTCTCGTCCGCTTTGAAGCCCATTGCGGCGACAGCCTCTTTCAGGCCTGCCAGCGAGGAGATCGGCGCCGGGTTGGGAGAACCGGAGTAGCCACCCAACTCAGCCTCATCGGCCAGATAGCCCAGAACGACTATCCCGCCGTCGCCAGCAACATCGTCCCTGTCAAGCGGCAACGCCATCTCATTGGTGCCCTGGACTGGACCGTTCTTCAGCAGAACTGGAGCTTCATCAGACATCTTGTTGGCAGTCGCGGTGTGCGAGGCAGAAGCCTTGCCAACCTGAATGGCGGGCCGGTATTCCGAGCTGCGGTAGCGGACCTTGGCGGGGTCATCCCACTCACCCAGCCGCATGCGCTCGGTGAAGACCCGGACCAGCGAGACGTCCATGTCGTCTTCGGTGATCAGGCCCTCGTCGCGTGCCTCAGTCAGAAAACCGACGTACTGCTGCGCCCAGTTGCCGTTGTCGCAGGCCAGATCGGTGCCGGCCTTGACGGACCAAGCGGTGGCCTCTGCGCCAGTGATGGAACGGCCTCCAAGAATGCCCGGCTCCCACTGGTGGCGGATGTGCTCGTCAAGAATGGCGTCGCAGTCGGAGGTGATGAAGCCGTCAAAGCCCCACGTCCGGCGAGCCATCTTCTCGATGTAATCGAACGATGCCGACATCGGCGTGCCGTTTGTCCTGTTGTACGCCGTCATCATGGAGCGCGATGCCGATCCCTGTGAGCCAGTCAACGCAGCAAACGCCGGCGTGTAGTACTCGCGCAGTTCACGCTCGGACATCACTGCATCGCCGTTGCGCCGGTAGTTCTCGGCATTGTTGGCAAAGAAGTGCTTTGGCGTGGAGACCGTCTTGGTGTACTTCGGATCTCCGGTCTGCATACCGGTGACAAACTGTTTGCCGATCTCACCCATCAAGAACGGGTCCTCACCATAGGATTCATCGGCCCGGCCCCACCGCGGATCGCGGTTGAGGTTGATGGTCGGAGACCAGTAGGTCAGATCGTTCGTTCCGGTGAGCTCGCCATTGGGGCCGTTGTTGCCGGCCCGCGCCTCATCGGAGATGACTGTCGCCATTTCCAAAACAAGGTCACGGTTCCACGTGGCGCCGATGCCAAGAGCAGACGGGAATGAGGTACCTCCCGCTACGCCGACAACGCCGTGGAGCGCCTCGTTCCAGTAGCGGTAGGCCTTGACGCCCAGGCGCGGAACAGCCTGGTAAGTCGCAAGGGCCGTGTTGTTGGCCCGCTGGGATGCCGAGCGGTGTTGTGCCACCTTCTCGGGGAATGTCATGCGCGAGACCAAATCGGCTGCGCGGACATCGAATGGTAGGGATTGGTCAAGGTAGGGCAGGGTGTCGGCCGCCTCAGCCACTCCGGAGCCGGCTGGAATGCCTGCCGCCTGGAGTCCCGCCACAGCGAACGATGCCGCGACGGCGGTTGCGACCAACGTGCTCCAACGCCTGGTTCGGGTTCGGACTAGGCGTTTGCGATCGTTTAACAACTCGGTTTCCTCTCCTAGGGGTCTTGAGTTTGTCGGGTTGCGAGGTATGTTCAGCCCCCCGGTCCGTAGTCGCCCCGGCGGACGGTTGCCCAGTGTAGGACCTCCTTGGCCTGGTCTGAGGGCATTTGCACGGTACGGCTGTTACCTACTCCGGTACACCATAGCGGTCATAAGGCCAGAGGGCCCGGGTCCTCAATTGCCCCTGATCGGCAATGGCTTACCGAAGCTGGGTCCAAAGTCCCAAATTCTTTGGGGCGGGCCGGTTTCGTGCAAGCGTTTCCGCAATTTGTCGGGTAAAACCCGCCGCTTACCGGCACATACGCACGCCCCGCACCACCGCAATCGATTCGTTCATGTGGACGACGACGAAACGTTTGCAGCACGTTTATGCAGGTCAGCGGCCTGTTGACCGGGAAGGCTCAGGTTGGGCATGATGAGGATTCCTCTCTGCCACGCCGTGGGGCCGATAGGAACGTAGTGTTTTTGTTAATCAAACGAAGGAGTTTGTAGGATGCGAGGAAATTTGCGGCGCCTCATAGTGGTGTCGCTAGCAACGGTGCTCGGGGCCACTACGGCCGCCGTCGCCACAACCACCTCGGCCACGGCGGTCGATTACAACCTGCCGTCACTGTGGCGCGAGTATCAGGACTACTTCATCATGGGTACGTTCGGCGGCTGGAACGGCGCGCAAGCGCTGTACCACTACCGGACCAACAGCCCTGCCAACGCGCTGAAGCTCGACGGTCAGATCGGCAACAGCAACACGAACTCGGCATCGCGCCAGGCCTATCTGGCCCGCACCGCCGAGATCGAGGCCGATACAAGCCTGAGCCCCCGGGAAAAGCGTGCACTGCTGCAAGAGGCCAACGAGGACGTCATGTTGACCCCAGGAACCAACAGCGCTGAGAACACGCTGCGCTCCATCCGGCAGTACAACGAAGACAACAACCTGCCCCCCGAAGAGCGCAAGGTAGTGCGCGGTCACGTCTTGGCGTGGCACGGTGGACAGCAACCCAACTACTTCTTCTGCAACGGCTTCGTCTACAACGCCGCCAACCCCGATTGGGCGGATGAGGACACGATGATTGCCCGTCTGGACAACTACATCAAGAAGATGATGGAGAGGTACGCCCCCTACAACGACGTCATGTATTCCTGGGACGTTGTCAACGAGCCGATCGATGACTACACGGGCCAGATCCGCAACGCCCAGGATTATCAGGTGGGGCAGTGGGGCCGGATCTTCCGTCACCCCGAGCTGGATGCCACCCCGGACACCCGGCTGTTCGTTGAGTCTGAGTGGGTCCGCCAGGCCTTCTCCTCTGCCCGCAAATGGTCCAACTACTACGGCGCAGACTGGAAGCTCTACCTCAATGACTTCCAGGATTCCAACAAGCTGTATGAGCCGAAGATGAGCCAGACCATCAAGATGCTTCAGCCGATCTACGCCGCCGGAAACATCGACGGCTATGGCATGCAGGCTCGCCTGGCCTGGGCATACCCGACCATCGACATGCTGCGGGCACAGATTGAAGCTGGCCTGACAGTGGCCGATGAGATCTCGTTCTCTGAATCGGACATCCGCTCCGACTTCGAGCCCAACCCGTACTACGATCCAAGCCAGCCAACCCGCCGGGTTTTGCCGACAGATCCGCAGTACCCGGACAACTCCGGCTCTACCAACTGGATTGGCAGCGCAAACGGCAACACGTTCGATGTCCATAACTCACCGGTCCGCAGGATTGTCGGTTGGGGCAACGGTGCCAACAACGGCTTGGCTGGCAGCGTAGAGGTCATGACCCACCAGGCCGATTTCGCGGCCGACTGGATGGACCTGCTGATCGAATACAAGGACAAGATCGTCGCCTATCAGTGGGATGGCGGTTCCGATACCAACACGTTCAACCGGACAACCGGCGGGCATCTGTGGTCTGCCACCGGCACCACGGAGAAGTACTCCTTCTTCGCCGTCATCGGCGCTCCGGCCAGGGACAAGCTGCGCCAGGCCATCGCTGAGGTCGATCTGGCCGATGCCGCTCAGTACTACCCGTCCGGGTGGGCCACCTATGCGGCCGCACGTCAGGTTGCCGAGGATGTTGTCGATGACCGCATCTACACCATGGCCGGCGTAACGGCCGTCAAGGACGCCACCGCTGATCTGAAGGCCGCCATCGAGGCACTCGAGCCCAACCTGCTCGGCGCGCTCTATGACGCATGGATCACCGCTGATCTGTCCCCGTACACAACAACGTCCGCCGCCGCTTTGACGGCAGCCCTTGATGACGCCGCCGCTGTGATGGCCAACCTGTCCGCCACCGAGGCCGAGGTCCGGGCCGCATATGACGCCCTGGCCGCCGCCTCTGTTGGACTGGTTCCGGTTGCCGGCGCTGAGCTGACGGTTCCGCTGCAAGCCCTGTTGGC
This sequence comes from Bifidobacteriaceae bacterium, assembly GCA_031255835.1. Taxonomy (GTDB): domain Bacteria; phylum Actinomycetota; class Actinomycetes; order Actinomycetales; family WQXJ01; genus JAIRRT01. Next base: position 7,249 of record JAIRRT010000014.1, read on the forward strand.
AGCTGCGGCTGCCATCGAGGCTGACGCCTCCGCGTTCACGCCGGCTTCATACGCGCCGTTCGCTACTGCCCTTGCCGATGCCCGGGCTGTGGCCGCCAACCTGGCCGATACTGCGGCAACTGATGTCCAGGCTGCATACGCCGCCCTCCAGGCAGGCATCGCCGGCCTCGAGATTGGTGGCGTGGACCTGTCTGGTTTGCAGGATTGGATTGCCATCGCCGATTCGATGGTGGCCAACTCGGGCGATTACCTGAGCGCCGGCATCGCCGACGTTCAGGTCAAGCTGGATGCAGCCAAGGTTGTTGAGGCTGCCCCGGGTGCCACGCAGGCTGAGATCGATGCTGCCGCCAACGCTCTGGCCGCTTCGGTTATGGCTGTGATCGAGAAGGGCGATACCGCCGCTCTGGCGCTGCTGGATGCGACCGTCCGGGCTCTGCCCGAGGCGATCTTCACCCCAGGTTCCTGGGCTGCTCTGGCTGCACCGCTAGCGACATCGCAGGCTCTGCTGGCTCTTGCCGAGGCTCCCAAGCTGGACGTTGAGGCTGCCTATGATGCTTTGCAGGCGGCGATGACGTCCCTGGTGCCGCGGCCTTCCAAGGTTGCCTTGGTCTCTGCCATCTCCATGGCCCAGGCCGTGGTTGACGCCATCGACAACTATGTTCCGTCCACGGTTGCCGGTCTGGTTGCGGTGCTCGATGCCGCCAAGGCCGTCAACCTCGATCCGGACGCATCGGCTGCCCAGGTTGCTGCTGCTCGGTCCGCACTGAACGCCGAGACCGCCAAGGCGCGGCTCAAGCCGGTAACGTCTCCGGCATCGGCGGCCATTGTTGCAGGCCAGGCAATGATTGCGGCTGGCGTTGACGCTGCGACCGCTCAGGCACTGCGCGGCGCCATCGTGGTTGCGCAGAACGCCATCGACAACCCCGAGGCCAGCCAGGCCGAGGTCGATGCCGCTGAGGCTGGCATCATCAACGCCATGGCTGCCCCGGCCATCGAGGCTGGATTGGCCCCCAAGGCTGCTCCGAAGGCCGGCAAGGCCGTCCTGAAGGTTGCCAAGAAGGCACTGCGCCTTGTCAAGGGCAAGTCAGCTAAGGTGTCTGTCAAGGCTCTGACCGCCACCGGCTCCAAGGCCACGGTGACGTGGAAGAGCTCCAACCCGAAGATCGCCAAGGTCTCCAAGACCGGCAAGATCACCGCCAAGAAGGCCGGCAAGGCCGTCGTGACCATCAAGGCGGCCGGCAAGGTTGCCAAGATCGCGGTCAAGGTAGTTAAGAAGAAGTAAGCTCCAAATAGAACACCGCCAAGGGCGTGTTTTATCGCCTTTGGAAAATGGAGGCCGGCCCTGGGCTATTACCTCGCCCAGGGCCGGCCCCCGGCCCCTTGTATCAATCCCGAAGGCACCTGCGCTGTGGTGCCAAGAAACCAGGTGAAAGCCATGACAGCTCCTCCAGTCCCCAACCACAACCCTGATTCCACCCACACCCCCGGTTCAGCCCTCCGGCGCCGCGCCATCGGCGTAGCCGCCTCCTTCGCGGTAGCCCTAGGCGCCGCCTTCGTACCCTCACCCGCCTCGGCATACGTGCCGCCACCATCGGTCCCAGCCCCAGTGACGATTGAGTTCTGCGACG
>JAIRRT010000037.1 GCA_031255835.1 Bifidobacteriaceae bacterium
TGCGCGAGTCCAAATACATCAAGCCCGACGCCCAATTCAACTATGGAGGGATTCGACTCCTTCTACACCGGCCCAGGCATGGACAATTCCGGAGTCACCCGAGTCGGATTTGACTGCAATGGCAAACCTACTCGACACAAGATTCCTGATATCGACTTCAAGAATCTTTCCGGAGCCGCAGCGGAAGCCAAGTACAAGGATCTATACGCGGTCGGACCCGCAACCGGAACTGATGTAGCCGCCTACAAGGACGCATTCGAGTGGTACTGGACGGGCGGACCGGTAACCGAGGCTGGCAAGCCGATGCGAGGTACCACGTTCTACAGATTCCCCTACAACCAGGTCTTTAACGACGACAAGGCCAAAAACGGATGGACTCCGCTTGGTGGACTGCCTGCGTCCGGCGCTGTTCCGAACGAGTGCAACGAGCTTGTTAGCGGCTACTGCAAGCCAGATCCCGGGATAGTCGCCAGACAGATACCCAATAGCACTGCTTTTGAATCCCAGTACACCAATTGGAATAGGTCCTACGAGCCCAACAACAGTTCGACCGCATATGCCGAGGCCGTGATGCAGCTCGGGTACTCTTCTACCCCAAACTGGAACGATCTGCCTATACGACATACCCCCGGCGGAAAGAGCTACACAGTCGAATTCTCTGAAGGTCAGGGCGATGAATTGGGAGGCACCTACATCCCACCCTCATCCGAGCACACAGAGCCCCTCCCAATCACGCTCCAGATTCGGCACGTCAAGGACACACTGGGCGGGCTTGTCGAGCTGGCGGACCCCACCCTTGCGCCATCGACCGGCCTTAGCGGACACGACTTCATCGCCACGGACGGTCCAGGCAAGATCGACTTGACCGGATACAGCTTCTACCGCGCCGAGACACCCTCCATCGCCTATGCCCCTGGCGAGGCCCAAACCATCACCTACTGGTATCACAAGTCCGACTGCGCTACTAGGCTCACCTTCGGCCTCAGAGCCTCGCCCGCTTCAGGCACAATAGGGTCCCCGATCTACACGATGCAGGTCCTGGACATCCCGCCGGACTACGGGCAAGTGAGGGTAGTCACCCTCCAATACCCCAAGACGCTCACACCGACCACCAGCCAAATGGACAGCTACGGCAACCTGGTTACCACCGTCAGCGGGGACATGGTCACTAGCGAGTGGACGGTCAAGAAGCCGGAAGAGTTCAGCTATACAACTCTAGTACAAAGCCTGCAAAAGATGAAGTTCAGCGCCGACACCAATGCCGGTTCCACGGTCTCCAAGTCCTTTAAACTCACGCTGTCAGACTTCGCTGGTGCATATGGCAGCCCAATTGAAGCGAAAGCAGCCATGCCCCAACCACTATGGGTCTACCACTTGCCGCTTGGCGCATCAATCCAAGATATTCCAGCCGAATCCCCGTTCAAGGTGCCCACGTGGTATGGCGGCTTCCTTGACGACGCCTTCCCCTATGAGAAGCTTGACGAAGTCTCACCGCCAGACGGCTGGATGGCCGTCAAGCTCCAGCTGAATGGCGTGGATGTGGCGAGCCCGAACTATCCTGCGCTGCGCATCCGCAATACCACTGACACCCTCGCCTATTATTATGCTCCAACCGCCGGCTATGACGCTTCCTTTGTAATGGGCGATGCCCACCCCGAAGCAACCAACCCATTTCCGCACGGAACAATAGTCCAATACAATGACTCACTCCCCCAACCCTCGGACGCACGCGACTCCGGTTATCGGATGGCCGGCTGGTGCACCAATCCTCAACCTGCAGGCAACACTGGGCTCACCGGATGTACCCCATTCGACTTTGCGACAAAGTGGCAATCCGCCAACACGCTGTACGCGTGGTGGGACACCGCCCAACCAATAGCGCTGACCTTCGGCCGCGGGGTGGGCGTCAGCCAAGTGGTGGCTGGCACAATGCCGCTGGACACCGTTGTTCCCTACGATTCGTACTTCAGCTTCGACCCATCGAGCCCGCCGCTTCGTGAAGGGTTCGAGTTCGCCGGCTGGCGCTCAGGCAACCAACAGGTCTGTTCAACTGAGGAAGTGGTCCAACACGCCAATGGATGCGTCGCCGCAACCAGACTGGGCGGCGAGGGTGCATTCGCCGTGAACGCCACCTGGACCGAGCGCAGCGATCCGCTCACCGTTGTGTTCCACGGCAATCCACCGGAAGGTTCGAGTGTGGTGGGCCAGACCATGCCGCCGGACCAGTCCGTGCTGTTCTCAGGCTTGGCTAGCGACCCAGCTACAGCCCCCGGGTATGTCACGCCGGTGGCATACGGCCATGAGTTCGCCGGCTGGTTTGACGGCCCAGATCAGAGCGCCAAACCTTTCGACTTCTCAACCACCCGCCTGAGCGAGACGACCACCACAATCTATGCCCACTGGAAGGCCGCCGGACCGTTCGCGGTCGAGTTTGTGGCCGGCAGTCCCACCGACCATCCAGCCGTGCCAGATTCGATGCCCACGGACTTTGCCTCTGTGCGCTATGGCGAAACCATCCCAGATTCGATCAACCAACCGATTGTTCCCGGCTACGAGTTCGCTGGATGGTTCACCCGCCAGGTGGGCGGTGAACGGTTCATCCTTGGCGATGCAGGAACCCGAGTGACCGAGAACCTGCGCCTGTTTGGCCAATGGATTCAGGTGCCCCAAACCATCGAGGTGCGCTTCGACGCGCGCCCTCCAAGTGGCAAGAGCGTCATCGTCGGCACTATGCCTGAAACTGAGAGCGGGATTGACTACAACGGAACTGTCCCGGCTGGTCTGTCGACACCGATAGTGGAGGGCTACCGGTTCACCGGATGGAACACGGCGGCGGACGGCAAAGGGAGCGCTCTCGCCCCAGGTATCACCCGTCTGGTGTGGAGTACCAATAGCTCGCCTCAGCCTGTCACCTGGTATGGGACGTGGCAGGCGGAGACCGCCGACCTGACCGTCAAGTTCGATCCAGCGCCACCATCCGGCGCAACCACAGTGCAACAAACAGGCGCCTCGCAAGTCACCAGCGTGGTCTACAACACCCTGCTGGCCCCAGGTGCTGTGCCGGTTCCGATGGTTGAGGGCTACAGGTTTGATGGTTGGCAGGTTGTGTACACATCCGGGGCTGCCACGCTGTTCGATCCGTCCACCGACAGGCTTGGCATCGAGAAGTTCAACGCTTCAGGCTCCAGGGTGATCCAATTGCGCGGCATTTGGACCGCCGAAAGTGCCTTCAACCTGACATTCGATGCGAATCTTCCGGCAGGAGCAGGCAGGCCCACGGTTGTCGGTATGCCGTCCAACTTGGCCGGTCAGACCTACAACGCTTTGGTGGTCCCCGGCCCCACCAAACCACCGTTCGCCATCGGATATGCCGATACTGGCTACCAGTTTGCCGGCTGGTACACCGACCCCGAACAGGGTGAGAAGTTCGTTTTCGGCACCGGCGGCAGCAGGTTGCTGCAATCCACCCTGTATGCCCACTGGACTGCTGACCCCAACACCTATTCGGTCACATGGAAAGCGAACGATGCCACAGCTCCACAGGCCGTGAACGCTCCGACCAATAATCAGGGCCTGCTGTATGGGACTGCTCTGGCACCACCGGACACCCAGATCATCCGTCCCGGCTACAAGTTCACCGGCTGGTACACAGACTCGGCCACAAGCGCCGGTAGCAAAGTCGAGTTCACTGGTGATAACGCGTTGCGGATAACTGGCAACACCAATCTGTATGCCGGTTGGACAGCTGACGCGACCGCCTACAAGATCAAGTTCGATGCGAACGCCGCCAATGACCCGAATGTGACCGGGGTGCCAAGCGAGGTCTCTCGCAAAACATCTGAGGTGATTGGCGGGCCAGACAAGCAGATACTGCGGCTCGGCTATCGGTTCACAGGCTGGTGGTACCAGTGCGGCTCAGGTGGCACCGGCTGCTCGGACGAGTTCGATCCAACTGACCGGGTTCCTGACCCAGGGGTCAACATCACCCTCAAAGCCGGTTGGGAGCTGGACAACGGCACCTACCAGGCCGTGTTCGATGCCAATACCGGCGGCGGTGTCACGCCTGGCAGCTCGATGGCTCCGTTCAACGTGCCCACCACCAAGACCGGGCTGCGCGTATCGGACCAGATTGGCGAGCCGGACAAGCAGATCGGCTGGCCAGGGCATCAGTTCACCGGCTGGTGGCATGACTGCACAGGCTCAACGTGCACCAATCAGTTCGATCCTGCCGATAGAATCCCCGATCCTGGTCAGGATGTGACGTTGCTGGCTGGTTGGCAAACCGACATGGCCCGCTACCGGGTCATCTACAACAGCGGCACTGAAGGCGACCCAACCCTGCGGTCCATGCCAACCAACAATCAGAACCTGCTCGTGTCAGAGATGACGGCACCGCCCAATTCCATCCCCCACCGGCAGGGATACCGCTTCAGCGGCTGGACCGTCCCATGCGAGCCCAACTCTTCAGCCCGGTGCGATGCGCTGATAGGCCAGGTGCGTGTGCCCGATCCAGGGGCCGATATTGAGGTTCTAGCCCAGTGGGAGCAGCTCGGCCCGTTCCAGGTGACGTTCAATCCCGGCGCCCCGGCAAACACCCAGGTTGCCGAGATGCCTGAACCAATTGCACCTGTCGCGTATGACGATGTCCTGCCAACAGGTTTGAACCAGCCGATCGCCTGGTCCAACGACGGCACTGCCGGATACCGGTTTGAGGGTTGGTTTGACTCCAGCGACACCCAGTATCTGCCTGGGGTCAGTCGAATTGTCCAAGCCACCGATCTGTATGCCCATTGGAAGCAGCCTGCTGAAACTGTCCAACTCAGGTTCACCCCTGAGGCGCCCGACGCCCAGAATCCGCTGGTCACAGGCACCATGCCGGCAGATCAAACAGTTGGCTATTCAGCTCCGATGCCTGCCGGCGTGGCTCAGCCGAGGGCCGTGGGCCACCGGTTTACTGGCTGGCAGGACGCCGGCTCAGGAATCGAATACGTCCCAGGGACCACCAGGCTGTTCAAGGACACGGTGTTGGTGCCGAAGTGGACCGTGGCCGGACTTGTGCCGGTTGTCTTCGATTTGGCTCCTCCTGCTGGCACCCCGATTCCTGGAACCTTCCCAGCCGATAGGTCACTGGCTCTCAACAAGCCACTGCCTGCTGGCCTGCCCGTTCCTGAATTGGTGGGATACCAATTTGACAGCTGGTATGACGTTGGTGCCCAGACCAAGCACACGCCTGGAACCGATCTGGTCTGGACTCCAACCGAAGGCACACAGTTTGTGCTTCAGGCCAAGTGGGTCAAGACAGAGCCATTCGCCATCACGTTCGATTGCCAATCCGGCCTACCCCAGGGCGCCGCACTGATTGACGGCACCTGTCCCTCCGCCATACCGGGCCTGGAGTTCAACCAGCTCATGCCCGAGGTCAGCACCTCTCCCCGGACAATCGGCTACGGGTTTGCCGGCTGGTTCACCGCGGCCAGTGGTGGCAGTGCCGTTGTCCCAGGCAAGACTCAACTCAAGTCTGGCGCAACAGTGTTCGCTCAGTACCGGTCGGCCTCCTCGGTGCGCATTCAGTTCTCTGCCGGAACCGAACAGGGCAAGGTTGTCGAGGGCACCATGCCCATAGAGATCCTCAACCACGCCTACGATGCCGTCCTGCCGGCTGACACCCGCGTTCCGATAGTTCCAGGCAAGCAATTCCAGGGCTGGTATCCCCAGCCCGATGGCTCAGGAATTCAGTATCTGCCTGGCCAAACACGCATCAACGAGAACACAACCTTGCATGCAGTTTGGGTGGCGCGGCCCGATGTCACAGTGACGTATGTCTCCAAGTCCGTCACCCCTGTAGAAGGCACGATGCCGTCCGCCCCCTGGTCGCTTCAGTACAACGATCTTGTGGCTAAGCCATCCAAGGCGCCGCTCGCCATCGGCTATGAGTTTGCTGCCTGGCAATATGGCGGTCAGGACTTCGACTTCGATTCTGCTCGCGTGACCGCCAGCATCGAGTTGGATGCCCGCTGGACCAAACGCTCCAACGTTGCGGTGTCATTTGACGCCAACCAGCCATCCGGCACTCAAGTTGTCTCAGGGACAGTTCCGAGCGCCCTAACGGTCGAATTCGACTCGCTGATGCGCACCGACCTCTCCTCACCTGTGGCACCCGGCTTCAAATGGGTGGGTTGGTACACAGCCCCAACCGGAGGAAGCCAGATTGTCCCTGGTTTGAGCCGTATGAACCAGCCAGAGATGAAGCTGTATGCCCGCTGGGAGCAGATGCCTGGTGTGCACGTCGAGTTCGACATCAACAAGCCTGATGGCTCCACAGTGGAGCCTGGCACTGCGCCCAGCCCCCAGACGGTGGCCTACCAGGGTTTGGTGGCACGGCCATCGGATCCAGTGATTCCTGGCTACCGGTTTGACGGCTGGTATGACGCCTCATCTGAACGGTTCGCATTTGCTACCGCCCGGGTCACTGAGGAGCTGGTCCTGGCAGCCCGGTGGGCGGCGATGCCGGATGTCGATGTCGAGTTCGACATGTCAGGCCGAACAGCATATGCCGGTGCACCCAGCACCCTGACAAAGGTCGCCTATTCCAGTCCGATTCACCAGCCAACCTCTCCAGAGGCTGTTGGATATGACTTCACTGGCTGGTCAGCTGATGCCGACTGCCAGGGCGCCATGGTCGACTTTGTCACCTGGCGGGTCCCAGCTAGCGGGAATGGAAAGGTAACCCTGTATGCCTGCTGGCAGACTTTGGGCGATGTAACAGTCCAGTTCACGCCAAACGAGCCAAATGCGGAAGCTGGCACAGCAGAAAACATGCCTGGCGGCATCGGCGGGGTGAAGGTGCATTCGACCCTCGATGAGCCTGCCGAGAAGCCGACGTTGGCGGAGTACTGGTTCTCCTACTGGTCCACCGACCCAGCCGGCAACCATCCGTTTATCTTCCAGGGTGACCGCATCTCCTACAGCGGCCTGCAGCTGTTTGCCAACTGGACTGCCAAGGAGTACTTCACCGTCACCTATCGGCCCAACACTCCAGCCGGTTCCACGATGCATCCAACCGAGTTCCCTGATCCAGTTCAGGTCCGCGACGCCGAGATGGCCATCCAGCCACCCGATCCAGTCGCGACAGGCGCGGTGTTTGCCGGTTGGAGTTCTCAGGCGGACAGCCTGGTGAAGTTCAACTTCACCTCAACGCCCATCACTGAGAACATCCAGGTTTTCGCCATCTGGACCACCAAGGCCCCTATCACCATCAGTTTCAACGCAGCTGGTGTGGACACGGTGCCCGGCACGATGCCGCCGGCCTATACCGACGTGGTGTACCGCACCAAGGTGCCCATGCCATTCCTCAGGCCGGTCGATGTCACCGGTGACAAGGTGTTTGTCAACTGGTGTATCCGCGTTCCACTTGGTCAAAACGAGACGTTCGATTTCGACAAGTTGGTCATGTCCGATGTCCCGATTGAACTGTTTGCCGTCTGGGAGCCGGCTGTGCGCTACGACGTCGAGTTCGACCTGGGTCTCGATCCTGATGGGAAGACCGGGCCTGCTGCGGTGTTCCAGGGCGACAACCCTGCCGCACAGTCTGTACCGGACGGCCGTACCGCCCGGATCCCTGGCGTGGAGCCGGCAGCTGAGGGTTGGCGTTTCACAGGTTGGTACACCGACGTCAGTTCCGGGCTGCCGTATTCATTCGACGCAACAGAGGTGAAGACGGACAGGACCATACATGCCGGTTGGGAAAAGATGCCGGCCATTCCGGTCGCGTTCATCGCCGGCACCCCGGACAACGCCACGCCGATCCCTGGCACCTTCCCGCCAACCACCACCATTGCGTACAACAGCTTTGTGCCGGAGCCAAGCTCATATGAGCCAGGTCTGGAAAGCCACAAGTTCGCTGGTTGGCGTACCGATCCATCAGGTGCCACCGCGTTTGCCTTTGAAGGTCAGGAAGGTGCGGTCCGGCATCGTGCAGCGGTGTCGGTGTTCGCGATTTGGGAGCATCAGGCGGACATTGGCGTGAGTTTTGACCCGGGTGTGATGGTCGGTTCTGCAGCCCAGATTGTGCCTGGAACAATGCCCACCCAGCCAACGTCACTGGCATTCGACGCTCTGGTGCCTCAAGATCTGGTGTCTCCTGCCGGCATCGGGCATCTGTTCACTGGTTGGCGCGATGCTGACGGACCGATTGTTCCTGGGGTGAGCCGGCTGCGGACCGATACAACGTTGACCGCCCAGTGGGATCCGGCCGTCACCACGGTGCGCGTTGAATTTGCGCCTGGAATCGGTGAGGCAACAGGTCTTCCCGATCCAATCGATGTCCCGGTCAATCAGACCCTGGACATGGTTGCCTCGGCCAAACTCGTATCGCCAGGACACCGGTTTGAGGGGTGGTCCGCTACAGCCCGCGGAACACTGATTGAGCCAACCACATTCAGGGCAACCGGATCCGGTCCAATCACCCTGCACGGGCAGTGGACCGAAATGACTGACCCAGTGATCACGTTCAACTCCAACCCGCCAGCTGGCACAAGCGTCATTGACGGCACTGACCTGCCGGATCTGCCTGTGATCTACAGCAAGCCGGTTCCGCCACCCCAGGCCGTTCCCAAGGTTGAAGGCTGGGTGTTCACAGGCTGGTACACCACGCCCGATGCCGCCACCAAGTTCGCTTTTGCCGGCGATGCCGACCCGATGCTGGTGACCTCATCCTTCAGCCTTTATGCAGGCTGGGAGGAAGGTCAGGCAATCACGGTCAGCTTCGACACGGGAACCATTGACGGCCAGCCAGCCCAGTTGGCTGAGGATTCTCCTTGGCCGCAGACCATTCCAGACCATGTCTATGACACCGTTTTGCCGGCCGATACCGTAGTCCCGAGGGTTCTGGGGAACCGGTTCACCGGCTGGATCAGCAGCATTGATGGCCAGCCAGTTACACCCGGTGTGACGCGGATTGAACAATCGCTCACGCTGATTGCCCAGTGGGAGCAGGCCGCGACCGAGGTGACTGTTGTCTTTGACGCTGGGAGTGTCGGATTTGCTGATGATCTGCCAGCTGACCAGCCGGTTCAGGTCTCAGGTCTTCTCGATCTGGCTTTGGTCGGTTCCCCGGCCTCACCTGGGTATCAGTTCCTCGGATGGGCCTTCACCCCGACTGGGGATGTGCTGGACCTGGCCACAACACGGATCGAACCTGCCGGCAACACCATGACCCTGTTTGCCAGGTGGGAACAGCGTGGGCCGGTGACCATCAACCTTGACCCCGGATCGGTTCAGGTTGTCTCCGGTCTGCCCAACAACAACACGTTGACTGTGGCCTACAACGGCCGGCTCTCCCTGCCTCGCCTTGTTGCGGTCGGTTCCCAGCTGGACGGCTGGATTCCGTGTCAGGACACCTCCGCAGGTGGGGCGCCCGATCCCGGGACATCACCTGGTCCCACATATCAGAGGCGGTTTGATCAGAACACCAACATGTGCGCTGTGTGGACGCGGTCAAACTCCGTCGAGGTGACCCTGAACTTCGGCGGCAATGCCGATCCGAGAACGTTCGAGGTCCCCCACAACAGTCTGGTCTCTCAGCCGAATGATCCGGCGTGGAACGGGTACACCTTTGCTGGTTGGTACACCGATCTGCGGTTCAAGCGGCCGTTCGACTTCGACAACATGCGCATAACCGAGCCGACCACCATCTACGTCAAGTGGGTTGCCATATCCGGTGGCACTGGCGCTGATGGCGCCCCGCCCATTGACACCGGCGGTGGCGGCAGCTCTGATGGCGGCTACGCACCGAGTGGTGATGGATCCGGTGGCGGATCTGGCGGCGGGACATCTCGCGACGGCGGATCTGGCGGCGGCGGGACGCCTGGTGGCGGCGGTTCTGGTGGAGGCGAGACACCTGGTGGCGGCGGAACACCTGGCGGCGGTTCTGGTGGGGGCAGCGCTCCCAGCACGGACAACCCCGCATCTGGTGGCGGCAACACTCCGGGAACAGGTCCAACCAACCCCAGTCAGGACGGCGGATCTGGCAGCACCCAGGGTCCCGGCCAGGCCGATAAGCCCGCTGGCACCGCGCCCGGTGGGCAGGTTTCAGGCAAGGCGGTCACCGCGATCACCATCCAGGCTCCAACGGCCGTTTGGCAGGTTCCTGCCGAGGGGTCTGCAACCCTGAATCTGACTGCTCAGATCACCCCGGCTGACGCCACAACACCTGGCGTGACCTGGAGTGTCATCTCTGGTCCGGCCAGCGTTGATCAGGCCGGCCAGGTGACCTCCACTGGACCTGAAGGACAGGTTGTGGTCCAGGCCGCGGCCACCGACGGCACAGGGGTCTCGGCCACCATTGCGGTTCAGGCTGTGCGCGGCGTGGCGTTGCTCCGCACGGAGGCCAACACCGTCTACCTCCAGTCCGGCAAGAACGCTCGCCTTGCCGTGGTCGCGTATGACGCAGCCAAACCGACTCAGTCCACCGACGCGACTCTTGCGTTTACCTCGTCCGATCAGTCCGTGGCGAGTGTCGATCAGTCCGGGCGAGTCAGGGCGGGCAAGGTGACCAAGCGGTCCACCGCAACCATCCAGGTGCAGGCTGGAAACGGCAAGCACATGTCGGTCAAGGTTGTTGTGGAGCCGAAGGCAACCAAGCTGTCCAGCTTGCAGGTCAAGCTGAGCAAGAAGAGCCTGAAGGTAGGCCAGGCCGTGAAGTTGAAGGTCACCCTCAAGCCTCGGGATGCCACGGGTGCCACGGTTACGTTCAAGTCCTCCAAGCCGAGCGTCCTGCGGGTCGACAAGGCCGGGCTGGTTGTGGCGATGAAGAAGGGTAAGGCACGCATCACCGTCAAGGCAGCAGGCAAGCAGGCCAAGACAGCGGTGATCACCGTCCGGTAAAGCGGCGGGCCGGCTTGGTGAGTGCCGGTCCGGCAAACCGGTGGGCCGGCCGCGGCGGTTGGGCCGATGCCGGCACGCCGGTAATGGGAGAGCCGGTGGGCTTGCGGACTGCCGGGGTGGCTCTAGGGTTTGCCGGCCACCTCGAGGGCCTCGGCGAGGGTGAAGCTGCCGGCGTACAACGCCTTGCCGACTATGGCGCCCTCCACCCCTAGAGGCACCAGCTCGCGCAGGGCCGCCAGATCATCCAACGTGGCCACTCCGCCGCTGGCCACCACCGGCGCCTGTGTGCGAGCGCAGACCTCGCGCAGCAGGTCCAGGTTTGGGCCGCTCAATGTGCCATCGCGCGTGACATCGGTCACCACGTAGCGCGGGCAACCATCGCGCTCCAGGCGGTCCAGGACTTCCCACAGGTCTCCGCCTTGGCTGGTCCAACCGCGCGCGGCGAGCACGCCATCACGCGTGTCCAGTCCCACGGCGATCCGCTCGCCGTGCTGGGCGATCACCCGTGCCGTCCAGTCAGGGTCCTCCAGGGCGGCCGTGCCGAGGTTGATTCGCTTGGCCCCAGTCGCCAGGACTCGGCGCAGCGACTCGTCATCTCTGATGCCGCCGGAAAGCTCGATTCTCACGTCCAGCGCCGCGATCACGGCCTCCAGCAACGCTGCGTTGGAACCCCGCCCGAACGCCGCATCCAGGTCCACAAGATGGACCCATTCGGCCCCGCCGCGCTGCCATTCCATCGCTGCGCCAAGCGGATCGCCGTAGTCGGTTTCGGTCCCGGCCGCACCCTGCACCAGCCGAACTGCCTTGCCGTCCGCCACATCGACGGCCGGCAGGAGTTGAAGACGTCCTGACATGTACCTACCCTTCATTTCCCTGTGGACGGTGCGTACTAATCGCATCTTTCACGTTGCAGTGTCGCTTCGCAGTGTTGCCACCCAGTTGCGCAACAGGCGGGCTCCGGCTTCACCGGACTTTTCCGGGTGGAACTGGGTGGCCCAAAGTGGTCCGTGCTCGACGGCCGCCACGAACGGTTCGCCGTGTTCGGCCCAGGTCACCAGCGGAACCGGCAGCGGGCCGAGTGGTGCATCAGCCAGTGCAAACCGCTGTGCAGCATAGGAGTGTACAAAGTAAAACCGCTGGTCAGCGACGCCGGCAAACATAGCGGACTCGGCTGGGGCGTTGACCGTTGACCAGCCCATGTGGGGAACCACAGGGGCGGTGAGGCGTTTGACGGTGTCAGGCCACTGGCCTAGCCCTTCGCTGAGGACGCCGTGCTCCTCACCTGCGGCAAACATAACCTGCATCCCGACGCAGATCCCGAGCACTGCGCGCCCACCAGCCAGCCGGCGTTCAACGATCCTCGGTCCGCCCACTGCTTCCAGGGCGTGGACCACAGCGGAAAACGCGCCGACTCCGGGAACTATCAGGCCATCGGCCCTTTCTGCTGCGCGCAGGGAGTCTGTCAGTTCAGCCTCGGCACCTGCGCGGATGATGGCACGCATGGCCGAGCGAACGTTGCCGAACCCATAGTCCAGTACAACAACCGAGGGTCTCGTCATGTCTGCCCGTCGGCCCGGTCGGTTTGTGCGAATGGGTCGGGAGGGGGTTTGGGTGGGGAGGCTATCTGGTGGTTGGGTGCGGCATCGTCGGGATGGCTCAGGCCCAGGTCCTCCAGCCTCTCGCGTTCCCGTACGCGCGTTGTGGCTTCATCCAACATGACGTGTGCTTCGAGGAAGGACATGCTAGTGGGGTCAATCAGGCCCTCGACATCCCAGGGATCCACCGCTCCCACCAAGACGTCCTCCACCACCGGCGGCATGTTCGCCGCCACAAGGCCCGGGTTCGGCAGCGCGGTCTTGTCAAGGTCGTGGTACTCCCACGCCTGGATGTCGCTCACCGAGGGATCATCGGTTGGGCCCTGACGGATGGCAAGCACAGGCGCGTCACCGCTCATCGCAGCAAACGTGGTGGCGGCCTCGTCCACATCCTCGGGGTCCGTGCGGTCCAGGCAGAGCAGCACTCCTGTGTCGCTGGGCAGCACGAGTGCGTCAACCTTCATCAGGCAGCACATGGCAGCGACGGCCTTCATGTCAGGGAACGGCACCAGGAGCAGGGCGCGCCGAGGGGGACGCTTCTCGGCAAAGGCGTCAACCAGGGACTCCGGTGGCCAGCTCACAAGGTGCCTTTTGTCGATGGCACGCCGACCACGCGTGGGTCGCGTGTGATCGCTTGGCGCAGGGCGCGGGCGAGTGCTTTGAACTGAGCTTCCACGATGTGGTGCGGGTCGCGGCCAGCCAGCAGGCGCATGTGCAGACAGATTCCAGCGTGCAGTGCGATTGACTCGAGCACATGCCCGGTCAGCGAGCCGGTGAAATGGCCGCCTATCAGGTGATACGCCTGTCCTTCCGGCTCACCTGTGTGCACAAAGTAGGGGCGGCCGGACACGTCCACCACCGCTTGGGCCAGGGCCTCATCCAGTGGCACAGCAGCGTCACCAAAGCGGGCGATGCCGGATTTGTCACCGAGCGCCTGGGCGAGGGCCTCCCCCAGGGTGATCGCCACGTCCTCCACTGTGTGGTGGGCGTCAATCTCGGTATCGCCTGAGGCCTCAACCCGCAGGTCGATTCCGGAGTGCCTGGCCAGCGCAGTCAGCATGTGGTCATAGAACGGGACCGTGGTCTGGATGGTGGCCTCGCCTTGGCCGTCCAAGTCCACCTCTACTAGGACGCTCGATTCGGTGGTGGTCCGCTCGACTCTGGCGCGCCGTGGGGTTTGGGGTGGGGCGGGGTTTGGGGTTGGGGTGGTGGCGTCTGGGTTGGTGGGGCTGGCCATCTAGGAACCTCCTGTTGGTGGTGGCGTCGAGGACATGGCCGGTGGCTGCTGCGCCTCCATGGCCTGGTCCAAGGCGGTCAAGAAAGCTGCGTTGTCCTGCGGCGTGCCAACCGAGACGCGCAGCCAACCATCCGGTCCAGTCTCCCGCACTGCCACGCCCAGCCCGGCCATCTGCTCCCACATGGCGTGGCGGTCAGCGAACCGGCCAAACAGCACAAAGTTGGCGTCGGATTCAGCGACGTCGAGATTGCGCCCGGTGGCAGGGTTGATGCGGCGTTGTAGGTCGCGAACTAGCTGGTCACGGGCTTGGCGCAGCTGTGCCACGGCGGCCAGAAGGGCGTCGGCTTGGCGCAATGCAACCAGCCCGGCCGCCTGAGTCAGTGCCGAGAGGTGGTACGGCAACCGCACCAACCGCAGCGCATCGGTCAACTCCGCCGATGCCGCCATGTACCCGAGCCTGACCCCTGCCCAGGCAAACGCTTTGGACATGGTCCGGGTCACAGCCAGGTGCGGATACTGCGCCACCAGCGGGACAGCGCTGGGCGTGCCTGGCCGGCGAAACTCCGCATACGCCTCATCGATCACAACAACGGCTTGGGCCTGGCCGTCCGGCCGGAGGGTGGCCTGGGCGAGGGCTTCGACCTCATCAAGCTGCAGCGCGGTGCCTGTCGGGTTGTTTGGGCTGGCCAGCAGCACAATGGACGGCTTGGCGCTGTCGATGGTTTCCAGTGCGGCCGGCAGGTCCAGCCGGAAGTCGGATCGCCGCGGCGCGGTCACCCACCCGGTGTGTGTGTCCCGGGCGTAGTGCGGATACATCGAATACGTAGGGTCCAGAGACATAGCCGTCCGGCCCGGTCCGCCGAACGCCTGGAACACATGCAGCATCACCTCATTGGACCCATTGCCAGCCCACATGTGCCGCGCCGTCAGCCAAGGCGCATCCGCCTCCCGGCCAAGGTACTCAGCCAAAGCCCCCCGCAACGCCAAAAACTCCTGGTCCGGATACCGGTTCAGCTCACCGGCCAGGTGGGCGACGGCATCGGACAACTCCCGTCTGACCTGCGGCGGAGGCGCGTAAGGATTCTCATTAACGTTCAGCCGTACAGCAGCTGGCGGCATCACGGCACCATAAGGTTCAACCCCAGCCAAGTCACCTCGAAGCGGCAGCCCAAAACCCACAACCCCCCATCCTAGAACCCCACCCCCACCCCGCCCCAGTTGCCGCCCCCACCAAGCCCACCCCTGCCCAGACCCCCGATGCCGACCCCACCAGCCCACCCCTGCCCAGGCCCCCGATGCCGACCCCAACTGCTCAAAC
>JAIRRT010000040.1 GCA_031255835.1 Bifidobacteriaceae bacterium
TGCTCAGGGAGAGAGAGGTAGGCGACCGGAAGTGCTCAAAACAGGATCTGAAACACCAGGTCAGTGGCGTGTGGGCAGCGAGGTGGCCCGCGCAGCGGGGCGGGCTGGGGGTGGGGAGCGGGAGCGGGGGTGAACCGGGGGTGGCCCGCGCAGCGGGGCGGGCCGGGGGCGGGGGCCTGGCGGGTGGGCAGCGGGGTGGCCCGCTCGGTGGGGTGGACGGGGATGCGACTGGGGGGTGGGGTCAGGCTAGGTGGACTAGGTCTGCGTAGTCTTCTCGCCATAGGTCTTCGTCGCCGTCGGGGAGTAGGAGGACTCGCTCGGGGGACAGGGCATGGACTGCGCCTTCGTCGTGGGTTACCAGCACTACGGCGCCGGCAAATGAGGCTAGGGCTCGCAGTACTTCGGTGCGGCTGGCCGGGTCGAGGTTGTTGGTGGGCTCGTCCAGCAGCAGCACGTTGGCCGATGACGCAACCAGGGTTGCCAGCGCCAGCCGGGTCTTCTCCCCGCCAGAAAGCACACCGGCGGGCTTGTCCACAGCGTCACCGGGGAACAGGAACGAGCCGAGAATCCCGCGCACGGCGGTCTCGTCGAATTCCGGGGCGGCCGCCGCCATGTTCTCCAGCACGGTCGCCTTGACGTTGAGTGTCTCGTGTTCCTGCGCGTAGTAGCCCAGCCGCAGCCCGTGCCCATGCACAACCTCGCCGGTGTCCGGCTGCTCCAGCCCGGCCAAAATCCGCAGCAGGGTCGTTTTGCCGGCGCCGTTGAGCCCTAACACAACCACTTTGGAGCCGCGGTCTATCGCCAAATCGACGCCGGCAAACACGTCGAGCGAGCCGAAAGACTTCGACAGGTCGCTTGCCATCAACGGAGTCTTGCCCGATGGCGCAGGGTCAGGGAATCTCAGTGCCGCCACCTTTTCAGGTGCGCGCGCCGTCTCGGTGGCGGCCAACATCTCATTGGCCCGCCGCTCCATGTTTTGGGCCGCCACAGCCTTGGTGGCTTTGGCCCGCATTTTGTTCGCTTGGGCAAGCAATGCACCGGCCTTCTTGACCGCGTTGGCCCTCTCGCGTTTGCGGCGCCGCTCAGCCAGTTCACGGGCTTTGAGGTAGGCGTCCCAACCCATCGCGTAGTGATCAAGGGCTTGACGCGAGGCATCCAGATAGGCAATCGACTTGACTGTGCCGCGCAGCAAGGCGACATCGTGGGAAATGACCACGAATCCGCCATCGTAGGCGCGCAGGAAGTCACGCAACCAGATGATCGAGTCAGCGTCGAGGTGGTTGGTTGGCTCATCCAACAGCAAGGTGGCGGCCCCGGAGAACAGGACGCGGGCCAACTCGACTCGGCGGCGCTGACCGCCTGACAGCGTGCCCAAACGCTGGTTCAACGCGCGGGTATCGATGCCCAGATTCGCCGCTATCCGGGCGGCTTCAGCTTGGGCGGCATAACCTCCGCGGGCCGTGAATTGGGCGTCGAGTTTGGCGTACCGTTCCACCCCGGCCAAGGCGGTCGCCTCGTTAGCGGAGCCCATGGCCCTTTCCGCCGCGCGCATATCGGTCACAATGCGATGCAGGTTGCGCACCGACAAAATCCGCCGCAAAGCCAGCTCTTCCAGCCCGCCCGTGCGTGGATCCTGTGGAAGGTAGCCGACGTCATCGGTCCGCTTGACCGTGCCTGCCGCCGGCTGAGCAAGCCCCGCCAGCACCCGGGTCAAGGTGGTCTTGCCGGCGCCGTTGCGGCCAACCAGCCCAATCCGATCCCCCGGCCCAACCCGCAGGTTTGCCTCTTTGACCAGCAGTTCCGCACCAGCCCGCAACTCAATCCCATGCGCCGAGATCACCGCGCCTCACCTCCCTTCCACGCTGTTTCACGCTCGCTGGCCTGACCGACAGCCCCATAGCGCCCCGGACCACCGCCAGAGCCTACTTCCACTAGCACCCAGGGCGGGCCGGGCCTGGGCGGACGCGGCGAGGTTGGTCCCCTAGACTTCGCCTTGGCCGCTGACCTGGCTTCGACACGGCGGCCGGACGTTTCGATGGATCGCCGAGTGATCGGCCCGTTGGGAGAACCGTGTTCAGACTTGCCCGTACATCCCTACATAACCGCGCCGTAGTTCTGTTGACGACTCTCGCGATCATCGGCGTCGGGGCCGTCTCGCTGGCATCGCTGCGCACCGAGTTGGTGCCGTCCCTGCAATACCCGATGGCGGCAGTGCTCGGCACATATCCGGGGGTTCCGCCAAGCATTGTCGAACAGCGCCTGACACGGCCCATGGAAGCGGCCATACGGTCGGTACCTGGGGTTGAGGAAATGAACTCCACCTCAACCAACTCGGCCAGCGCGGTCATAGTCGAATTCGCCTACGGGACGGACATGACTTGGGCCAACCAGCGGCTGACCACGGCGTTGGCGCGCCTCGCCCCCATGCTGCCGGATGATTCAGACACCCAGGTCATCACCGGTTCCATGGACGAGCTACCCGTCATCCAGCTGGCCGTTTCATCGGAATCCGGGACCTCCGCAGACGCGCTCGCCAACGCCGTTGAACTGATGTTGGTGCCCCGCCTGGAAGACATAGCCGATATCGCTGCGGTGACAGTTTCGGGTTTCAGCCCGCAACAGATCCTGATCACTCCTGACCCAGTCAAAATGGCCACCAGCGGTGTGGACCCAGCCGCCATGGCCGGAGTGTTGGCCGCTTACGGACTGGAATTGCCAGCTGGGGCTCTGACCCGCGGCACCGAGACACTATCGGTCCACGCCGGCGCGCCTTTGACGTCAGCTGAACAGATTGCTGACCTTTCCCTGCCCAGCCAGGCCGGTCCTGTACTGCTTTCCGACATCGCCACCGTGGAGCAGGGTCCCGCCCCCGCCACCTCGCTTTCCCGTTTGAACGGCGAACCCTCGGTTGCCGTGTCCGTCACCAAAACCCCTGCCGCCACAGTTGTGGACGTGTCCGATGCCGTACATACAGTGATCTCCGAGACCTCCGATGCCCTGCGTGAAGAGGGATTGGTTGTCGAGGTTGCGTTTGACCAGGCGCCGTTCATCAACGATTCCATTGAGGCATTGGGAACCGAAGGTCTGCTGGGTCTTGGGTTTGCCGTGCTGGTTATTCTGGCGTTCTTGGTGTCCTTGTCCTCCACGCTTGTAGCCGCCATCTCTATTCCGCTGTCCTTGTTCATCGCATTCATTGTGATGCGTGTCACCGGAGAATCGCTCAACATTCTAACCTTGGGCGCCATGACCATTGCGATTGGCCGCGTTGTCGATGATTCGATTGTTGTTATCGAGAATATCAAACGCCACCTATCCTATGGCGAGGACAAGATTCCGGCCATTCTTGCCGCCGTCAAAGAAGTTGGCGGAGCAATTGCATCCTCAACACTTTGCACAGTGGCGGTATTCGCCCCCATCGGGTTGGTTGGCGGGATAGTTGGCGAGCTGTTCCGACCGTTCGCCTTGACGGTGGCTGTCGCGTTGACCGCATCGCTCCTGGTGGCGCTCACAATTGTGCCGGTGCTGGCCTACTGGTTTGTCCCGGCACCGGTGTCCATAGACCAAGCCGATCTGGACGCCCAACGCGAGGCCGCACTGGCCAAGGAGCGCCGCCGCCTATGGAGCCGCGCCTACCTTCCCACGCTGCGTGCGTCACTGGCACATCCCGTCATCGTCCTGCTCATTGCGCTGGCCGTGCTGGGCGGGACCGCGTCGCAGCTGCCGCGCATGCAGACCAACTTCCTTGATTCGATGGGCGGCAACACCGTCACTGTCGATCAGCAGTTTGCGCCGGCCACCTCACTCGTTGTCCAGGCAGACGAGTCACTTGAGGTTGAACAGCGCCTGAGCGACCTGCCGGACGTTCGCACGGTTCAGACAACCATTGGCGGGTCCGGAACGTTCGGGGTTGACCCCGGCGCCTCCACCCGGGCCACCTTCGCCATAACCCTGGACCCCTCCGCCGATGCCGATGCCGCCATTGAGGAGATCCGTGACGCCATCGAGGGGGCTGGCGGGGAGGCGACAACCGGGCTGACCGTGGCCGATTCAGCTTCCATGATGGGTGGCGGATCTACCGTTGACCTGGTGGTTCGCTCCCCCAACCGCGACAGTTTGGCCGAGGGAGCCGAGCTGGTCCACCAGATGGCGCTGGACGTTGAAGGCGCCACAGATGTCACCAACACAATGGCTGCCGATACCCCCGCAGTCAGGGTCGATGTCGATGCCGCCAAAGCGGCCCGCCTTGGCCTGACAGAGGCTGCCGTGGTAGCGACAGTGGCCGAGGCCATGACCCCGATGACGCTGGGCAACATCGAAACCGATGAAGGCACCGTTGCGGTCAAGCTGGCGCGTGAAAAGGTCCCGGCTGCCGTTGAGGAATTGGAAGAGCTGCCCCTGACCTTGCCGATCGAGGCGACCGCCAAGCTGGGTGACGTCGCGCGGGTTGAGGTCATTCAAGAACCCGGAGTCATCAGCCGGACCGATGGCGAACTCTCAGCCACAATCTCGCTCACGCCCACTGAAAACGACCTGCTGACTTTGACAAACCGTCTGCGTGAGGACATTGATGCTCTGGTGCTCCCCGCAGGCGTGACCGTCACTGTGGCTGGAGTTGCCGAGATGCAGGCCGATGCGTTTGCTGATCTCGGTTTGGCGTTGGCGGTTGCTGTGGCGATTGTGTTCATTGTCATGGTGGCCACATTTGGCTCACTGCTTCAGCCACTCATTCTTCTGGTGTCCATTCCGTTCGCTGCTACAGGTGCGTTGGCCGTCATGTTGGGAACCGGTACGCCGGTGGGTGTGGCTGCGTTGATTGGCGTTTTGATGCTGGTCGGGATTGTGGTTAGCAACGCCATAGTCCTCATTGATCGGATAAACCAGCTGCGGAGGGCGGGCACGCCTTTGAATGAGGCGATCATCGAGGGTTCGCGTGTACGGTTGAGGCCAATCATCATGACGGCCGCTGCCACCATCTTCGCTTTGGTGCCGATGGCGCTTGGGCTGACCGGGCATTCGACATTCATCTCCCAGCCGTTGGCGCTGGTGGTGATTGGCGGGCTCGTTTCCTCGACCCTGTTGACGCTGATCGTTGTGCCGGTGCTGTACATGTTTGTGGGCAGGGCCAGGGACGCCCGCGATGCCCGCCGCGAAGCGGCCCTCAACCGCCGCCGCGACGCCCGCCGGGCAGCCAGAGCCAAGGCCCTGGCCGCAGCCGCAAGCCCAACTCCCGAGGCTGGTGAGACCCGGCGGTCTCGCCGGAAATCCCAACCCCTTGCCCCCGCCCCAGTGACAGTGCCCAAACCCTTTGAGGCACCTGGCCTGGCCGGCTTGCCGAAAGCTCCTGTACCTGGACCTGTACCGCCTGTTTCCACGTCCGCACCGTTGCCATACCTCCTGCCCACCCCGGCACCAGGGTTCGGCCCGGTCTACACCGGCGAGCCCTCGCCGCTGCCTCAGGCGCCGCGCGTCCGGCCCACGCTGACCGGACCAGCTGGTCCGCCGGCGTTCGGTCCGGTCTATGTGGGCCAGCCTTCGCCGCTGCCCCAAGCGCCCAGCGCCTCGGCTCTGGCCCCACTCAAGGTTCCAGCCTTAGCCCCGCTCGTTGCGCCTAGCCCGGCCCTCGCTCCACCTCGCACCTCCGGCCCGATCATCACTGCACCTCGCACCCCCATCCCAGCCCAACCCCGGCCCCAAACCCCAACCCCTTCGGCCGAGCCGCCGGCATTCGGACCGGTGTACACCGGGCAGCCTTCGCCGCTGCCACTCGCGCCGCAAGCTGACCTGTCCGAGTGGTCCCTGACCACCAAGTTCGGCCCGGTCTACGTAGGCGAACCGCAACCCCTGCCCGCACCACCCAAGTCGCGCCGGCGCGGCGGGCGCCACGCCGCCAACGTCGAGCCGGACCGCGTGCCAGGCACACCAGACCCAAGCGACCCACCCACCAAGCCCACACCCACCACACCGCCCACACCCGGCCCCGGGCAACCCACCACACCGCCGGCCGAGTGACGGTAAGGTTGTGGTCCGGCATCGTCCACAATTGTTTACGAAGGAGTCCCAAGAATGGCGGATAAGCCCTACCTGAAGCGTTTGCCCGATCCGAAGGGGTATTACGGCGAATACGGCGGTGCAGCCCTACCACCAGACCTGGCTGCCGAAATGGAGAAGATCGATCACGCCTATCGGACGATCGGCAACTCCCACGATTTCATTCTTCGACTGCGCGACATCCGCAAGCACTTCCAGGGCCGGCCAACCCCGGTCTACTACGCCAAACGCCTGACCGATTCAGTTGGCGGGGCGCGGATCTACCTCAAGCGCGAGGATCTCAACCACACCGGTGCCCACAAGCTGAACCACTGCATGGGTGAAGCACTACTCGCCTCCTACCTGGGCAAACGCAAGCTCATCGCTGAGACAGGCGCCGGCCAACACGGCGTTGCGTTGGCCACCGCAGCCGCCTATTTCGGCTTGGAATGCGAGATCTACATGGGCGAGGTCGACATCGCCAAAGAGCATCCCAACGTCATTCGGATGAAGATGCTGGGCGCCAAAGTTGTGCCGGTTGGATTCGGCCAACGCACCCTCAAAGAAGCGGTCGATGCCGCGTTTGAGGCCTACATGCAAGACCCAGTCACATCGATGTACGCCATCGGATCGGTTGTTGGTCCCCACCCATTCCCCATGATGGTGCGGGATTTCCAAGCCGTGGTCGGTATTGAAGCCCGCGAGCAGTTCCACTCGATGACAGGCCATCTGCCGGATCACGTCATGGCATGCGTTGGCGGCGGCTCCAATGCGATGGGCATGTTTGCCGGATTCATCGATGATCCGGTGGATCTGTGGGGCGTGGAGCCCCTGGGCCGCGGCACGGGCAAGCTCGGCGATCACGCCGCGTCCCTGCGCTACGGCCGCCCCGGCCTGATCCACGGCTTCACCACCATGACCCTTGCCGACGATGACGGCACCCCCGCCGCCGTGCATTCGGTCGCCTCTGGTCTTGACTATCCCGGTGTGGGCCCCGAGCACGCCTACCTGTTTGCCCAAGGCCGCACCCGCCTGGCAGGCGCAACAGACGAGGACGCGATCAGGGCGTTCTACCGCCTGTCCCGCCTGGAGGGCATCATCCCGGCACTCGAATCAGCCCACGCCCTGGCGTTCGCATCCCAGCTGGCCGTTGAGCACCCGAATGATTCGATCCTGGTGAACCTGTCCGGCCGCGGCGACAAAGACATGGACTACGTCTACGAGAACTACCCGCCAGAAACCTGGGCCTAACCCCCAGACAACCGGGTCTGACCCCCAGACAACCGGCCCCGGACCCAATCACCCACCTGACCTAGCCCAGCCCCGCCCCCACCGGGCGGCCGGCTAGGAAGGTGGCGGCCACCGGCATCGTGCGGAGAGACTCTGCGTCTGCCGCGAAGGGATCACGCTCCACGGCTTGCAAGTCCGCCACCATGCCCACGGTGACGCTGCCATGCCCGCGGGCCGATGCCGCAATCGCCTGACCAGCGGATATGGCCTGTTCGCCGTGCCAGGGCTCCTCCCCGTCGCGGCACCGGGCGACGGCCGCCGCGACGGTTGCCCACGGATCGAGCGGCGCCACCGGCGCGTCCGATCCGAGCGCCAAACGGATCCCACGCTGCGCCAACGCCGCCATAGGGAAGGACCGCTCGGTCCGCCCCGGCCACATCCGGTCCGCCACCGCCCGGTCATCCAGCGCGTGCACCGGCTGGATCGAGGCAACCAACCCCAGCTCAGCCATTCGGTCCATGTCAGCCCACCGCATCAGCTGGGCGTGCTCCACCCGCCCGCCGCAACCCACGGCCGCAAATGCATCCAACACAACCGCGGCACACCGGTCACCGATGGCGTGAATGGCCGGCGTCAACCCGGCCGCGGCCGCGCGGCGCATCAGGTGGACCAACTCATCGAACCCCACCGATTCCACCCCAAACCGGCCCGGCCCCTCCATGCCCGGATAGGGATCAAAACACCAGGCCGTGCGCGTGTTGAGCGAGCCATCCGCCACCACCTTGAACGGCCCAACCCGCAGCAACTCATCCCCCGCAATCGCCTCCCCGGTCCGCCCGCCCGCCGCAATCGCCTGGTCCAGCTGCGCCGGGTAGACCCCGCACTCCACCCGCAGCACATCCAGCCCGCCAGCCCGCTGTGCCAGCCAGTCATCCCTGGTCCAGTCCATGGTCAGATCGACGATGCCGATAGTCCCCTTGGCCGCCGCCTGCCGGGCAGCCGCAGCGATCCAGCTGGCACCTTGGGCCGCTGACTCTTCTGCCAAAGCGGTCTCCACAGCAAAGCATTCGGCTTCACGCAGCACCCCGGTTGGATGATCGGGGTGGCCAATTCTCCGCAGGGCTGCCCCGTTCAACCACACGGCGTGAAGGTCCGCCGAGATCGCAAAGATCTGCCGGTCCGTGGGCAGGGCGTCCAGCAGGTCACGGTGTGGCGCATCCACCCAGCTCGCATCGCGAAACCCGACCGCCACCAGCGGTTCATCCGAGCTTCCCCCGCCAAGCCCTGCACGCAAGAGGTCCGCCGCCTGGGCAGCAGAGTTGGCCGCGGAAAGGTCCAGGCGCCGCGAGTGGGCCGCCCACAGTGCGAAGTGGACGTGCTCATCCCAAAAGCCGGGCAGCAGCCAGCGCCCGCCTAATTCAATCACCTGGTCAACGCCAGTTTTCGCCCCACCAGCACCCGCCTTCCCTGCACCCCCACGCGCGCCAGCACCCCCACTCTCGCCAGCTGGCACAATCCGCTTCACCACGCCGTCGCGTATCTCCACGTCAACCGCGCCGGTCCGCCCAGGCAGGCGGGCTTGGGTCAAGGTGAGGGCCGTCATCGTCCGCCTCCTGGGGTGTTTAGGTTAGGGAGAGCCACGTTTCACGCCGGGCGCGCTGGGCCACGGGGTCCGGGATGGGGGCCGAGGCGACCAGGCGGCGCGTGTAGTCCTGGCGCGGCGATCCCAGCACGGTGGCCCTATCGCCCTGCTCCACAATCCGCCCGTGGTGCATCACCGCGACATAGTCAGCCACAGAATCGACCACGGCCAGATCATGGGAGATGAACAGGCAGGCAAACCCGAGGCGTTCTTGCAGGTCACGCAGCACATCCAGCACCCGCGCCTGGACGGAAACATCCAGCGCACTTGTCGGCTCGTCAGCTATCAGCAAGGCCGGGTCCAACGCCACGGCGCGGGCTATCGCGACCCGCTGGCGCTGCCCGCCGGACAGCTCGTGCGGGTAGCGGTCCCGCCAGCGGGCGTCCAGACCGACGCTAGCCAACAGGTCATCTGCGCGCTCGGCCGCGTCGGCTCGGCTCATCCCGCCCAACCTGCGCAGCGGCTCGGTGATGGTCTCGGCCACCGAATACCGCGGGTTCAGGGACGTGGCCGGGTTCTGGAACACCACGCCAACCGTGCGCCGCATGGCCTGGCGCTCGGCGCGCCGCAACGCAGCCACGTCCCGGCCTGCCACGTTGACCTGGCCTTCTGCTATGGGCGCCAGCCCAATGATCGCCCGCCCGATTGTCGTCTTGCCGGAGCCTGACTCGCCCACCAACCCGACAATCTGGCCGCGCTCCACCTTCAGGTCCACCCCGTCCACCGCCCGCACGCGCCCACCTGGCCGGCGCCGGTACTCCACCGCCAACCCCCGCACATCCAACACCGCCGCGTCCGATGCCGCAGCCTGGGTCTCCCCGCTCTCCCCCACCTCGCGAGGGGCGGCTGTGATCCGAGGCACCGCGGCCAGCAGGTCCGCCGTGTAGGGGGCGGAGGGGGATTCGAACAGCTTGATGCAGTCGTTGATCTCGACCACCTCGCCGCTGCGCATCACCACAACCCGGTCAGCCAGGTCCGCCACCACGCCCATGTTGTGGGTGATCAGCATGATCGCCGAATCGAGCCGCGCCTTGACCTGCCGCAACACGTCCAGCACCTCAGCTTGAACCGTCACATCCAGCGCAGTTGTCGGCTCATCCGCCACAATCAGGGCCGGGCTTTCCGCCAACACCATCGCAATGGCGATGCGCTGGCATTGCCCGCCCGAGAACTGGTGCGGATAGTCACCCAACCGTTCAGCCGGCTCCTCAATTCCAACCAAAGAGAGCAGCTCAGCAGACCGTCTGCGCACTTCACGCCCGCTCAGCCGCGGCTCAGCCAACCGCACAACCTCACCAATCTGGAATCCGATAGTGAAAACCGGATCAAGCGCCGCCACCGGGTCTTGGAACACCATGCCAACCGCCCGGCCGCGCACCCCCCGCAATTCCCGTTCGCTCAGACCGCACAGCTCCCGGCCGTCAAACCGAACCGACCCGCTGACAGTCGCGTTCTTGGGCAGCAAACCCAGTATCGACATTGCCGTGACAGTCTTACCCGACCCAGATTCCCCGACGATGGCGACCACCTCACCTCGCGCAATATCGAGCGAGACGGACTTCACACCGACGTGCCGTGCCCCATCAACATCGAACTCGACCCCGAGGTCGCGGATTTGCAGCAGACTCCCAGTATCTGTCATTGGTGCCGCCTTGGATCGAACGCGGCCCGCAGACCCTCACCAAACACGATGACGCAAAGCACAGTGATGGCCAGGAAAATCGACGGATACAACAGCATGTGCGGCGAGGTCTGGAAGTGCCGCGACCCGGCTGCAATCTGCAACCCCCATGAGATGGCCGGCGGCGCCAACCCGACCCCCAGATACGTCAGGGTGCTCTCAGCCACAATCACCACTCCAATGGAGATTGTCGCAAAGATCAGCACCGGAGAAATCGCGTTGGGCAGCACATACCGGGTGATGATCCGCAGACGGGACAGACCCATGGTTGTGGCCGCCAAGACATAGTCCAGCCCTGCAACCGATCTGACAGACCCACGTACCAGGCGCGCCATCGTCGGCCAACCGAAGATTCCTAGCACCACGGAAACTGAAAGGGCGTTGCGTGAGCCAACGCTGTTCAGAACCACCACGGCACCCAGGATGAACGGGAAGCCCAGGAAGATGTCTGTCAGCCGGGAGACCACCTGGTCAAACCCGCCCCCAAAGAACCCGGCTATCACACCAAGGATCAGCGCAATGGACACCGAGATCGCTGTGGCTGTCAGGCCAACAACAATCGAGGAGCGGGCGCCATAGACCACGTTGGCGTAGACATCGCACCCTTGGGTGTCAAACCCAAACGGGTGGCCGGCTGTCGGGTTTCCGGCACTGCGGTACAGATCACACACACGTGGATCGCCGTTGCCGAATATCCCGGCAAACACGGACGGGAAAAGTGAGACCACCAGCAGCACTGCGATGACAGCTGCCGGCACCATGAACGTCCATTGGCGCACCAAACGGCGCACCCCGGAGCGGCGCGGCGCAGCTGGGGCGAGTTCTAGCAGTTCGGGATCAAGCACGGCGCAACCTCGGATCAAGCCCAACGTGAATGACATCAACCAGGACGCTGGTCACCAAGAACACCAGGATCAAGGCTGTGGAAACCCCAACAACTGTGGGGCCCTCATGGGTTCTGATGGCGTCAAACAGCAGATTGCCAACACCAGGCAGATTGAATATCCCCTCAATCACCACTGTGCCGCCCAGCAGGTATCCCAGATCGGTAGCCAGATATGTCGAGGCTGGGATGAGCGAGTTGCGCAGCACGTGGACACCGACAATCCGGCCCTGTCCAAACCCTTTGGCCCGCCCAGCCCGGACATAGTCCGCACTCAGATTGTCGACCATCGCCCCACGCATCAACCGGGACACAGCAGACAGCCCAAACAACGCGATGACCATGGCGGGCAGCAAATACGATGCCGGCCAACCATCACGGACCCCAGCCACCGGCAGCCAACCCAAGCGAACCCCAAACAGTTGTTGCAGCAGCACCCCAAGAACAAAGACCGGCACACAGCTGGCCAGCACCGTCAACGCCAGCAGCCCATGGTCAAGTGCCGTCCCCTTTTTCAAAGCCTGGACGATGCCGATTGACAACCCGACCAGCACTTCCATCACCCATGCGGTCAGCGCCAATGCGATTGTGACCGGCCAACGCGACGCCATCAAGCTGCCAACGGACCGGCCGGTGAAGTCGGATCCCAAATCGCCGTGGAACAGCCCGCCAAGATAGGCCAGGTACTGCTGCCAGATTGGCAGATCAAGGTTGTACTTGACGCGCAGCGCCTCGACAATCGACTCATCCAAGGGTCTATCGCCAGCCAACGCTCTGATCGGGTCACCCGGCAGGGCATACACCGCGATATAGATGATGAACGTCACCCCAAGAAACACAATCGCCAGCGTGCCCACGCGCCGGCCTATTCGCAGTGCCAAACCCAAACCCGCACCCATCACACAAGCCGCCCGGCCAGATGTGACGCGGCCGCCAGGGTGGCGCCATATTGCACGCCCACCAGCGCCTCGATGGCAATCGGTTCTGATTGATCGGCCGCGGCCGCCTCAACCTGCCACTGCTCGTATTGATCAGACATCCGCGCGGTGACAGCCTGCAAAGCTGGGCAGGGGTTGGGTGCCGATTCCAGCGCCCGGAGCATCATTCCGCCATAGCGCAAGCGGAACATCCTGACTGTGTCTTCACACCCAAACCGCTCAGCTGCGGTGGCCGGGCGGTTGGCCTCGCTTTGGGCCGCACGGGCCAAAGTGGTTTGGGCCGCGCCATGCATCATTCCGACAAACACCAGCGCGTTGCGGGCCAGCTGGCCAGTCCAATCCATCACCTCGGCTCCACCGGACGCGGCAGTTTGAAGAACCTCGGTCAGGTCCGCCATCTGCTGGCCAGTCCTGGCCAACACGGCGGCATAGGTCTCCTCCACCACAGAAGTGTCACTGACCTGACTGGTGCGCCAATATGGCAGCTCGGCTATCAGGCAAAGCGACCCGTGGTTCCGTCTGGCATAACTGCCGGATGAGTCCCCACCCGAGCCGGGCGGATGAGGCTCAATGCCCAAGGCCTCGGCCCA
Source organism: Bifidobacteriaceae bacterium (assembly GCA_031255835.1). GTDB lineage: Bacteria > Actinomycetota > Actinomycetes > Actinomycetales > WQXJ01 > JAIRRT01. The sequence continues at coordinate 12,992 of JAIRRT010000040.1, forward strand.
GTCATAGGCATCCTCAAGCGTCCCATCAGCGAAAATGGCCGGCGCGTAGGCCTTGAGAAAACCAGCCTCCGGTTCGCCTTCATTCAGCGGAATGCCCAGCTGGCGCGGGATTTCATGCAGCATCGGGTACAGCGCCGGTTCTTCGCGTGACAGGTAGTAGTAGACCCCGCCCATCTCGCTGTTGTGCAGTGCCACATACAGATCCGGCCCCACGCCGTCGATGCCGTCCCTCAGCGCCCGCGTCTCAGGCAGCATCGCGTCGAATGAGGCCTTCTTGTAGTGGAACGGGAACGTCCATTCCACCTGTTCATTGCCGGAAGGGCGGAAAAAGTGCCTTGCGTAGTGGCCGCGGTCATGCGGGTTGGCCAGCCAGCCTTCGTTCAGTTTGTACCCGTCAGGGTCCACGCAAGGGATGATGTTCCAGCGAGCGTCCAGACCATCGTGCAGGTCCTGGTCACAAAGCAGTTGTTCCGCCAGATGTAAAGCGGTCCATGAGCCGATCGGCTCATTCGGGTGTACCCCTCCCACAACCAGGTGTGACAGCCGCCCACTGCCAATCGAATACATGTCGATTGGTCTGCCGGCCCGGCTCATTCCGAGCCGCCTGACCTGCACAGCATCGGGATGGCGGGCCTGGAGATCGGCAAAGCCGGCCATCAACTCCTCAAATGTGGGGAAGCCGGCTTTGGGCGGGACTGAGCCGGCTCGCCGCAGTATGTCGCGCGGCGAGCCGGCCCGGCCCGCATCCGTGGGCACAGACCCGTTGGGTTGGAACACTTCGTTGTCTCTTTGAGTGGGATCTAACTGTTAGCCAGCCAACTCCACATAGGCGTAGCGCACCGAACCGGCTGCAGCGTGCAGATCCTTCACCTTGTCAGAGGCGACAAACAGGTAGCGGTTGGCGAACGTCGGGATGGCGGGGAAGTCCTCCAGAATCCGTTCCTGGACCGCGCGGTATCCCTCAAATGATTCTTCCAAGGAGGGTGCGGCATCGGCGGCGTCTAGGAGGGAATCGACTTCTGGGTTGGAGTATCCGCCAGTCGAGAGGGTGCCATCACCGCTCGCGGTGTACAGGGCGTGCAATGTGTCCTGTTGGGAGGGATACAGCGCACCCCAGCGGCCACGGTTGAGACCAAAATCGCCCTGTTCAAGGCGCTCGGTGAACTCGGCCCAGTCGGTAGCAGGAACGGCGGTGACATCGAGTTCGAGGTTCTGGCGCAGCTGATTGGCGCAGGCCTCGAAGAAGTCCTCATAACCCCAGCCGCCCGGGAACAGAATCTCCACTGGTCCTTCCAGCCCGCCGGCCTCGGCCAGCAAAGCTTTGGCGCCGTCAGGATCAAACTCGCAGTATTCGCCGCAAACACCCTCAGGGCTGCCGGGCATGCTCGGGGCCGTCAATGAGGTGGATGGAATCTGCGAACCGGCGTAGATAGCCTGGTTGATGGCCTCGCGGTCCAGTGCCATCGAGAAGGCTTGACGCACCCGAACATCAGCAAACCGCTCATCATCGGGATTGAACCCGAGCAGGTCCACGCCGGGAGCATCGAAGGCGAACATCCGCTCGCCAAAATCGGTCTTGGCTTGCTCTGCCTTGGTGGCTGCCACCGTGGCTATGTCAACCTCACCGGCAAGTGCATCGGTGTAGGCGGTGTCGGTGTCGATGTAGGTGCGGAAGGTGATCTCAGAAAGCGTCGGGGCCGGGCCTTGGTAGTCACCGAACGCGCTCAGAACTATCTCTTCATCCTGGACCCACGGCTCGGTCATCATGAACGGGCCATTGCCAATGGGCATCTTGTCAAACGCCTCAAGGTCTTCCCAGGCGGCTTCTGGCATCGGGTACAGGCCGGTCTGGCCATCGGACAGTTGGAACGGGAACTGGCGGTCCGGGCCCTTCAACTCGACGGTGAACGTGGTGTCATCCACAACCTTCAAGCCGGATAGCTCGGTGGCGGTTGGATCGCCTTCAAGCGGATGAACCTCGTCATAGCCCACCACGTTGCGGAGCTGGCCAGCGTTTACCCAGGCATTCGGGCCGTAGGCCAGATAGTTCCAGGCCTTGACATAGGACTCGGCGGTGACTGGCTCGCCATTGTGGAACTTCCAGCCTTCGCGCAACTTGATGGTCCAGTTGACGGCATCATCCGATTCAACCGATTCGGCTTGGATGAGGTCCAAGTCACCCTCTTCGGTCAGTCCGGTGAGCGGGCTAAACAGCGTGAGGACAACTTCATATGAGGTGTAGTGGTTGCCCGGCGTGAGATGGTCGAGCTCCTGGACGGCAACGGTGACGGAACCTTCAGGGGCGGCGGCATCGTTGCCGCTGCTACCGCAACCTGCCAGGCCAAGGGCCGCGGCTAGGAAGACGGCAAGGTAAACAGATCGGGGTGTTCGCTTCACTGGGTACTCCTTGATGGGGCGGAAAAGGCGCCACGGCATCGCCGCCGGACGCACTTGGCAACCCTAGAGTGTCCAGCCCCAATCCACAACGTCACCCCACGCCGCGCCGCCAATGCGCGCCGGAACGCACCGTGGCGTCAACGCACAACACACCGCACCGCGCCTCCCCGCGCCGCCTAGTAGGCCGCCAGGATGTCGGTCACAAACACCAGGGTCGCACCGGGCGGCACAACCTCGTTGCCAGCGCCGCCGTAGCCAAGCCCTGGAGGCACAATCGTCAACACCCGGCTACCAACCGTGTGTCCAACAATTCCCTGCTTCCAGCCCTCAACCACCGCATCCAGCGATAGCACCGCGGGGCTGTCCTCAGCCCAGTTGGTGTCGAAGATCCGCGATCCGTCCCAGATCCACCCGGTGTAGCGGGCAGCAACGGTTTGGCCTTCCTCAACTGGCGCGCCAGCACCCTTGATGATGTCCTGGCTGACCAAATCGGCCGGAGGCTCAGCATCGGGGATCTCGATAACCGGACCGTTGTCGCTATCGGCCACAGTGGGCAGACCTTCCACCGGCGCCACGGTCTCACCGCTGGCAGCGGGCGGCAGTTCAGCCACCAACTCAACGGTGATCGCCAAAATGTTGGCGCCGCTTGAGGTTCCTGGCACCGCCGCATCCTCACCCTCAGCTGGAGTGAACGTGCCCGGCGTGGCATAGAGCAGGTTGGCACCCGCCTTCACCTTGGTCAGGGCCTCAAACAGCACTGGATCCGTTGTGTCAGGCGTGACAATCAGGCTCTCAGGCTTGCCCTGCTCATAGGTCGAATCGATCACCGAGCCGTCCTGTCCGTTGTAGACAACGAACTGGAACATGATCGGATCACCCTCATCGATCGACTCGCCGTCACCCTCCCAGATCACCCTGGTGGCGGGCTCAAGCACGTCGATTGGTGGCTGGAAAGCCAAGAGGGGGATTCCGTCCTCGCCGGGAATCCACTCGATCAGTGAGAGCATCTGCTGGTCGAGTTCGGAAATCTCCGGCATCGGCGCTATGGAGGGCAAAGTCTCCTCGGGCTCGCCGCAACCGCCCAGCGCTAGGCCAAGCGCCACAATGGCCGCTGCGGCGCAATACCTCCGGCTTGTGATCATCCGGCGGCGCATCACCGAACCCGCAGCTTCTGGGAGATCTTGACAGTCTTGGCGTTGACCGCCGAGCTACCCCTGTACGCCACCTGCACCGTGTAGGTGCCGCTGGGCAGCTTTGGCAGCTTCAGCGTTGTCTTGCCCTTGGCTTTGGCAGCCAGTGTGTATGTCTTGGTCTTGACGGTCTTGCTTCCCTTCTTGATGGTCACCTTGACCTTGCCTGTGGGGCGGACGATGCCGCTGGCCTTGACAACGAGCTTGACTCGCCCAACCGCGGTCTTGCCAATCCGCGCCTTGACCAGTTTGGCACTCACCTTAGCGGCCACCTTCTTGAACGTTGGCGGCTGGGTGGCCGGTGGCGGTGTGGGTACCGGCTGGTCTGCCACCGGCGGAGTCGGGTTGCCTGGGGGTGGTGTCTGATCGCCGCCGGGTGGTGGCGTGGTGTTTCCACCGCCGCCCGGGGGCGGGGTTGTGTTGCCGCCGCCACCAGGAGGTGGTGTTGTGTTGCCGCCACCGCCAGGGGGCGGGGTTGCCGGGCCGCCGCCAGAATCACCGGTCAGCACAGAGATGAGCACCACGGCCACAGCCGTTGTTGAGGACGTTCCGTTGTACGCGGCCGAGAGCGTCGCGGTGTGGATCCCCGCCGCCAGGCCAGCCACCGGACGCACCTGGAAGGCGGACGTGTTGTCGCTGCCCGCGGCCACCGTAACCGGGCCAGAGCCTGTGACGGTGAACTTGGACGGGTTTGAGGACGTGAGCGAGCTGACCGTCACCGAATCGGTGCCGGTGTTGCGCAGCGTCACGCCCTGGCCTGCTGGGAGGTCATAGCCTGCGGTCAAAGCAGCGAACTGCGGCGCCAAGATGGTCAGCTCCCTGGTGCCTCCCGGCTGTTGAGGTGCAGTAACAACAATCGAGACGGTAGCTGTGGCCGTTGTGCCTGAAGTGCCGTCATAGGTGGCTGTCAGCGTGGCGCTGTGGGATCCAGCCGCCAGACCAGCGGCAGGGCGCACCTGGAAGGCTGCCGCGTTGTCGCCGCCTGCCGCCAGCGCCACCGGGCCAGCCCCAGTGACAGCGAACTTGGCCGGATCTGAGGACGTCAGCGCACTGACAGTCAAGAGTTCAGTGCCGGAGTTGCGCAGCGTCACGCCCTGCGCGGCCGGCTGCGTGTAGCCCTCGGTCACTCCTGCGAACGCCGGCGCCGTCACCGATAGCACTCGTGTTCCAGCCGGAGGCTGATCGCCGGACCCGACAACAATAGAAACCGTCGCCGTCGCCGTGGCGGCTCCAGCGGGCCGGTTGTACGCGGCGGTCAAGGTCGCAGTGTGCGTGCCGACGGCCAACCCTGCGGCCGGGCGCACAGTAAACGCTGTGGAATTGGTTGCATCAGGGCTCATCGCAACCGGGCCAGTCCCGCTGATGGAGAACTTGGCCGGGTCAGATGACACCAGTGAAGTGACCGTCAAGGACGCATCACCAGCACTGCGCAGCGTGACCGGTTGAGCGGCTGGCTGGGCATATCCCGCAACCACACCGGCAAACTGCGGCGCTGAGATTGTCAAAGTGGCATTGCCGGGAGGTGGCTGAGATGAGCCCGTGACCTGGATGGTCACCGTTGCCACGGCGGTGGTGCCGGATGTTCCGTTGTAGGTGGCCGTCAGACTTGCCGAGTGCGTCCCAACAGCCAAACCTGCCGCCGGGCGCACCTGGAACCCCGTGGTGTTTGTAGCCCCAGCCGCCACACTGACCGGCCCAGACCCGCTGACCACAAACTTCGACGTGTCCGATGACGTCAGCGAGGCAACGCTCAAAGCCTCATTCCCCGTATTGCGCAGCGTCACGCCCTGTGCCGCCGGTTGGGTGTAGCCCTCGGTCACGCTGGCAAACGTCGGAGCCGTGACACTCAACACCCGAGTGCCAACAGGCGGCTGGCCGGACTCGACCACGGTCGGATCGCCATTCGGACGGTATGTCACTGTGTATGTCTTGCTACCGGCTGACCCATTCACCGCCACGGTGTAGATCTCATTGCCGTTCTGGGCGTGCGGCAGGTACAGATACACAAAGGTGTCGCTGGGGTGATTGGCCGCGATCTTGAAGTTCTGTGCAGCTCCCGCACTTGGTGTCACAGTGACAGAGGTAACCCCGGCCGCCGCGACCCGCGCCAGCCCAACCGCCGCCGATCCTGAAGTCCCTCCTGTGACCGTGGCGGCCGAGGGCAAACTGGTCGCCTCGTCAAGCTTGACGCTGCCGGCGCGAACCGACAACGTGCCCGGAGCGCCATCTGTGCCCGCTGTAGTGGGTCCATTGGGAGCGCCGCCCCTGCCGCCTCCAACGGCCGGGCTGCCACCGTTGCCTACTCTGGCTGTCACGGTTCCGCCTTCGACAGTGACGCTGCCACCATTCCCACCAGGAGAATCGTCCTCGTAGCCGGCAATGTCATCCTCGCCAGCTCCGCCACCGATGGCCGCACCAGAACCGGTTGTCGAGGCTCGCAGCTGCCCACCGCTCACGATCACCGTGCATCCAGCTCCATGGGCGCCCCCGCCTATGGCGGCACCCTCACCAGTGCCATGGGTTGCCACGACGGTTCCACCGTTCACTGTCAGCTTTCCACAGCCAGCCTCGGTCCGTCCGGTGAAAGTCACGCTGTCCCGCACGGTGCTGGTCATCTGAGCCTTGCCATCCCCGCCGATGGCGGCAGCGCGGCCCGTCCCCTGAACGTTCAGTGTTCCGGTGGATCCCGCGGAGACAGTCACCAATTGGCTATTGGCGATGCCGAGACCGGGATAGTCACTGGTCCCGTTGAGGGCATTGGTGCCCACCAAGTTGAAAGTGGCGTTGGTGCCGGACACATGGATTCCTGCACCGCCAGCCTGGGCAGTCAGGGTGACCCCGTTGAGGGTGAGGCTGATGCCGCTGCCAGCCACAACGACCCTCCGGCTGGATGTCGAGCCAGTCAGCGTGGCCGGGCCGCCACTGATTGTGACGGTGTTGTCCAAGTCGTCGAAGGCGAAGATCCCGCCAGAGGCGGCCCCGGCGGCTTTCAAGGCGGCATCGGCGGCCGCAAGGTCAATGTCACCCGGCGCGGCTCCAGCCGGTTGAGCTGCGATGAGGGAACCCGTCGCTAGCGCGATTGAGACGGCGCCGGCGCACAGCCCGGCCTTCAGCTTTTGGACACGCACTTGTTCTTACCTTTCCAAACGGGGCTCGGGCCCCTCGATCCTAGGACACTCAGACGCCCGGGCGGTGCCCGCCCCACCTTGGATGGTGGGGCGGGCACCGCGCCAGGTGTGTTAGCAGTGGACTACTTCTTGGCTACCTTCTTGGTCGCCTTGGAGACCGCAGAGGCGCTGGCCCAGCCGGACTTCCAGCCGGTCAGACGCACCGTGATCTTCTTGCCGGCCAGCTTCTTGGTCAGCTTCAGTGTCGGTCCGGTTGCACCCTTGATCGCCTTGCCATTGGCGTACCAGCGGAAGGTGAACTTAGACCCGGAGGTCCAAGAACCCTTCACAACCGAGAGCTTCCGGCCAACCTTGGCCGTGCCCTTGATCCGAGGCGTGGCTGCCTTGACCGTCTGAACCGCGCCGCCCATCACCGGCGGCTCAGGTGCCGGTGCAGTAACGGTAGGCGGCGCAGGCTGCGGAGGCGAGGTTGTGACAGTCACAATCGGCGTCGGCACTGTGATCGGCGGCAACGTCGGAGCATCAACGGTGATCGGCGGAATGTCCGGCGGGTTGACCGTGATCGGCGGGAGCTCCGGCGGGTTAACCGTGATGGGTCCGGGCGGCGTCGGGTTGACAATCGGCGGCGGCGGCGTCACGCCGGGCACCGAGATGAAGCGCAGAGGCCCGGCGTTTCCGGCCGCGTCGAGGGCACGGTAGAAGACGGTCCCAATGATGCTGACCGGTTCGGTGTAATCGAACCAGTGAACGCCGTCGGGCGAGAACTCAATGCTGGCCACATCGGGATCTGCCGGCGTCAGTGTCAGCACGGCCTCAATGCCGGTTGCAATCACAGCTGTCGGCGATGTCGGGCCGGTCGTGTCGATGTTCACCTCAGCGGTTGCCACTGCCGAGGTTCGGCCCAGTTCATCAGTAACGCGTGCCGAGACGGTGTGCTGCCCGTCACCGGTCACTGAGAAGGAACTGGACACAGCGAACCACGCGCCACCGTCGATGGATACCTCAACTAGCGCGTTCTCGGTGTAGTCACCGACAATGGCTTCGACTGTCATCTCTGGCGGCTCGGTATAGACCCCGCTTGCCGGCGGCGGCACAACTTCGATCTGCGCCACAGGCTGGGACTGGGTGCCAATTACCGTGATCTTGGCGTTCTCGGTCACGATGATCGGTGTTTGCCCGTCCGCAGTGATGGTCGCCTTGACGTTGACCGTCACCACACCCGGCTGGGAAACCTGGAGGAACCCACCCGGCGTGACTGTCGCACCGGCGGTGTTCTCCTCGTGGATGCCGTTGAGCAGGTACTCGTAGGTCACCTCCGCGCCGGCTGGCGCAAGGGCCGTCTGAGCGCTCAACTGGACGGCGTTGGCAAAAGCGCCGAGTTCGATGATCTGGTCGGGGAAGTCGATCACTGGCCTCTCGGCATCGTCACCCTCAACTAGAACGGCGAAGTCATCAGACTTGGTAGCGCCATCGGCGGTAACCGTCGCGGTGATCGTCGTAGCGCCCACACCGACGGGCCAAACCGAACCGCGTGCATCGACAACGGCCACCGACGGGTCCTTGGAGGAGTAGGTGACGGTGACGTTCGGATCGGACAGATCGTAGAACGTCTGATCAAGCCGCGATGCCGAAAGCTCGGAGTGGATCGGCGTGTTAGGTGCACTAGTGTTCATAACCAGCCCGTCCGGCACTGTGATGACGGTCTGCAAAGCCGGCGCAGGCGGCGCTATGAGGGCGAAATTGGTGGTCAAGCCAGATACTGACGATCCACCCATCCGCAGCTCCCAAGTGCCCAGATCCCATGTCGCGGCCGATGCCGCCTCATCCCAGTACCAAAGGTCCTTCATCTTGATGCTGATTGGTACGGACCTGGTCTCATAGGCGCCGAGCGAGATCTTCTCGAAGCCCTTCAGCTCGCGGATAGGTCTCACCACGCCGTCTGTGCGGTGCGGCGCCTTAACATAGAGCTGCACCACGTCCTTGCCTGGCACAGACGAGCTGTTGGTCACATCGACCGTCGCAGTAAGGGTGTCATCCCCAACAACAGCGTTCTTGTCCAGCCGCAGGTTCGAGTAGCTGAACTTCGAATAGGAGAGTCCGTGGCCAAATGGGTACGAGACTCTACCAGTGAAGTAAAGATAGGAGCGGCCCTTATGACCAGTTGCGGTGTCAGGCGTGATCTGGTAATCCCAAATCGACGCCAGATCCTCTTCATTGCTGTACCAGGAGAACGTCAGGTGGCCTGACGGATTCGTCTTGCCGAACAACAGGTTGCCGGCGGCGATTCCCTGGGACTGCCCATTGTAGGTGGACCAAATGATCGAAGGAACGTTGACCTCTGACCGGAACCTCTCGATGTTCATTTGTCCCACGGTCTGCATGTAGACCACAGTGTGCCGGTTCAAAGCGGCAACACGCCTTGCCATTTCGTCCTGGAACTTGGGCATGTCGATGGTCACACGGTCCATTTCTTCAGCAGATTCCGTGGTCCTGGTGCCCAGTACCACAATGACCGCTGAAGCCTCGCGGATGGTCTGCTCATCAGCTGGGCTGAGGTCCATCGCGTACGGGGTGCCGGGCTGGCCCGATGTCCCATGTGCACCCAGGGTCCCTGGGTTGTACACGTAGGTCAGCGTCTGGGGACCAGGCTCGAGCCCAGTAGCGACAGCGTTCGTGCTGCCGGTGTTGTTACAGCTGCTGTTGTTCGCGCCCGCCTGAGTGCCGCCGTTTGCCGGGATCCGGGCAATCATCGGACCGCTCGCCGTTGGCCCAGAATAGACATCGAACGTCGCGCCCACTGCGCCGTTGCCATTGTAGGTCAAACACAGCTCATCAGTGCCTACCGGCACGTCAACGTAGGCCTGGAAGTATCCCTTCCACACCGAATTCGCGTTTCCGAGCGATCCTTGGCCCCACGAGATGCCCATCCAGCCTTCCCAATGCGAAATCGAGTCGAGTGGAACCGGCTCCACCAGGTGGGACGGCATACCATTGGTACCAGGTACCAGCGTCTTCAACGCGACACCACGATCACTCGACGAGCGGAATTGGACATTTGTGACGCCTGGCTTGCCAGTATTGGACGGCGTCACACCATTAAAGAAGGTCACGGTGGCGTTCGGGTTGACCTGCTCGGCCACCTGCCTGATGCCGGTCAGAATGGACCGCTGATCAACCGGATTGTTGCCTGAATAACCGCCAGCGGTGAATGTGTTCGCCATGTATCCCACAACAACTAGGTTCGCAGCATCCTGCGCTGTCAGAGGCAGGCCAGCCCGCCCGGGGAGCGTCGGATCGTTGTTGGAGAATCCGCCAATCGGATCGTTCTTGAGAAGCACGGGGGCTTCTTCGGCCATTAGCAGTGCAGTGGCCTGATGATCGGGAGCCTGGCGCTGCTCGGCTTCAGAGTATTGCGAACTGGCGTAGACAACCTGGCCCGCTGGATCGAACTCACCAAACATGAACCGCGTTGTGAACATGCGGACCAGCTCGGAATCGATATCCGCGTCGGTAATAAGACCAGCGTTGTATGCGTTTCTCACCTCGGTGTTGTACGAGTTGTCCTGGCAGTCGATGTCCGTCCCGGCCTTGAGTGTCCACATGACACCCTCGGTTGCGTTGATCGCGTGATCCCAACCATCGGGAATCCAATGATGCCTGTTCCAAGAGTCCTGGACTGCTGAACAGTCCGATGTGATGTGGCCGTCGAACCCCCAGGTCCGCTTGGCAAGGGTCTCCAGGAAGTAGTAGGAGGATGAGATCGGCACGCCGTTGGCGCGGTTGTACGCAGTCATGAAGGAACGCGCCTTGACCTCGGGGCCTACCTCGTAGGCGAAGGCCGGGGTGTAGTACTCGCGCAACTCGCGCTCGGTGACCACAGCGTTGCCATTGCGCCGGTTCGATTCAGAGTTGTTGGCGAAGAAGTGCTTGGGAGTGGATGCCGCCTTCATGTACTTCGGATCGGTTCCCTGCATGCCCTTGGTGTACTCCCCACCAATCTGGCCAACCAGATAGGGGTCTTCACCATAGGATTCATCGGCACGTCCCCAGCGTGGATCGCGGCCGATGTTGACAGTCGGCGACCAGTAGGTCAGGCCCTTTACCCTCTGGGTGCCGTTGTACCACGCCCTGGCTTCGTCACCGATCTGGCTGCCCATCTGGTTTACCAGCGAGCGGTTCCAGGTCGAGGCGATGCCCGGTGCCGAGGGGTACATCGTGGTTCCCGATGTCACCACGCCATGCAGAGCCTCGTTCCACCAGTCGTAGGCGATGACGCCCAGGCCGGGGATGCCTGGTGAGCCATCGTCGAACTGAAGGACCTTCTGAGCAAACGTCATCCGGCCAACCAGATCAGCCGCACGCTCTTCGAAGGTGTAGGAGGTGTCATTGTAGATGGGTGTGTCGGCTTGGGCCGGGATCAGCGGGCTCAATCCCGCCATCCCCAGCGCCGCACCGACGCCGATAGCGACGAGGACACCACCGCGCCGTCGCGCCCGATGCCGCAGGTTCTTACTTGTCACAGTGTTCATTCCTCTCTGAGAACACGAATGTTGCAGGACGAGCGCCGCACCAGCCCGTGCACGATTGCAGGCCCGTCGCTGGACCTGCGGCTTCGATTTCAGTCAGCCGGATTGCGACACATCAGAACGGCCCGCCACGCTCCGCGATGGGCACCAAGCCGACCAAAAAGCGTGATCCACGGCGATCCCGCTGTACCCGACCAGGCGCTGCGCCCAGGGAGAGAGCAACGAACCATCCAACAGCGCCAAGCCGCCAAAACCAGCCACCCAACGCCACCCCAAACCCTACCCCAGTGTCAGACCCATACCCTCCCCCCACCCCCGTGTGGCATACCGTGATCCCGGCAGGACCGACCGATGTGGAGATCGTGGACTACCACTGAAAGGACTGGCGACCATGACCCAACTAGCGCACGACCCAATCCCACCGGGCGAGATCCTGCTCGACGAGTTCTTGACCCCACTGGGAATCACCCTGTACCGCCTGGCCAAGGCAACCGGACTGACCCAAACACACATAGGGCAAATCGTGCGAGGCACGCGCCGCATCACCCCCGATGCCGGCCTGCGCATCGCCAAAGCACTCGGCCTGTCCGACCGCTACTGGATAGACCTCCAAGCCAACTACGACACCCTGATCGCCAAACAAGCCCACAAGACCCAACTAGCCGCAGTAAAGCCCATCCCA
>JAIRRT010000036.1 GCA_031255835.1 Bifidobacteriaceae bacterium
TCGGCTATGCGGCGGACTCCGAGGCTGATGAGGCCAGGTTCATAGCTGAGGAGATTGACCGCCTGATGGAGGAGGACTCCGTTAGGCCTGGTGACGTGGCAGTTTTCTACCGCACCAACGCGCAATCGCGCGCCCTGGAAGAGCAGTTTATGCGGCTCGGCCTGCCCTACCGCGTGGTGGGCGGAACCAGGTTCTATGACCGGCGCGAGATCCGCGACGCCGTCGCCTACCTGCGGGCAGTGGTCAACCCAGATGACACAGTTTCGGTGCGGCGCATCTTCAACGTGCCGCGGCGCGGGCTGGGCGGCAAGACCGAGGCCACCATCGCCGCCTACGCCGCGAAACGCGGAATCTCATTCGGCGCGGCCCTAAGCGAAGAGATCCCAGGGTTGACGGCCAGGGCAACTAGCGCCATCGGCGGGCTTGTTGAACTGCTGAATGGGCTCAGGCAGGCAATGGAAGAAGGCAGCGCACCGGATGAAATCCTCGAAAAGGCAATGACCGAATCGGGCTATTCAGCGGAATTGGAGTCATCAGATGATATCCAAGACCGCGGCCGCCTGGAAAACCTAGCCGAACTGCGGGCAGTCGCCGTCGATTTCGCAGCAGATGACCCCGAGGCAACCCTAGGCGACTTCTTGGAGCGGGTCTCTTTAGTAGCAGATTCGGACCAACTCCCACTCGAAGGCAGTGAAGAAGAGGGCTCGGTGACATTCATGACCCTGCATACCGCGAAGGGTCTGGAGTTCCCAGTTGTTTTCGTAACCGGACTGGAAGACGGAACCCTCCCACACATGCGTTCACTAGCCGACGATGACGAGCTAGCCGAGGAGCGCCGGCTCGCCTATGTGGGTTTGACCCGCGCCCGCCAACGGCTGTATTTGTCGCGCGCCACAGCAAGAACGACCTGGGGCAGGCGCCAATTCTTCCCGCCAAGCCGCTTTCTCACAGACATTCCAGAAGCGGTTCTGGAATGGCGCCAGGAGAACTCGCCCACCGAGATTCTGGGCGCGCGCACCGAGGGCGATTGGGGCGCCAGCTGGGGCAGCGCCGGAGACCGCATGCGCCGCGCACCCCGGCCGGACAAGTCCGAGGACGCCGACCGCCCCAAGTTCTCAACCATCAAGATGCGCCCAGCCGCCGAGGTCCCAGACCTCAAGGTAGGCGACAGAGTGACCCACGATTCCTACGGCCTAGGCACCGTGGTAGCACTCGAGGGGGCCGGCCCCAAAGCGGTAGCGAGGATCGACTTCCCAGGCCAAGGCGTAAAGCGCCTAATCCTAAGAATGTCCCCCATAGACAAGCTCTAACAGCCCCCGAGCACCCAATCAAGCAGTTTCGCCAATCCTGGACGGGGAGGGGTGGGCGGTTGCGGGGGTGGCGCGGGGCTCGAGGCGTGGAAACGCGTAGCGTTTCCCGGCTCGGAGGCGGGGCGACCGTCCACTCCTCCCCGTCCCCCAGCCCAACCGAACCCACCCGAGAACGTCCCCTGAGGTAGGGTGCGGACCATGGCCGATACCGATGTCGAAGCTCGCCTGCGCACGGCGCTGACCACGTTGATCCTCGATGAGTACTCCCTGCTGGAGAATATCCGCTTGCCTCTGCCCGCCTCGGAGCGCGTGGTTGCGCACCAGATTGGCTGGCGGCTGCGGACAGAGTGGGACAGATCCTGGGACATCGATGTTGAGTACAACCGTGTGGGGCACGGCTCGCGCCCGTCCGTTCCGGCGCCGGATCCGCAGCACCGGCCCGTTGACATCTCGGTGCACCACCGCGGACTGCGCGGCCCGGCCCACAACCTGCTGGTAGTTCAGCTCAAGGTTGGCGGGATAGACAGCTTGCCTTCCGAGGTTGACCGGCTGCGCCTGACGGCTGAGCACTACCGCTACCGCCACGGCGTGTTGCTGGATCTTGGCCTGGAGGTTGGCGCCGATCCCGCAAGCCCGCCAGTGCTGGTGTGCCCGGCGTGGCTGTGGCTCGATTCAGACTCACTGGATCTGGTTCCGGTCTACCGGCCCGATGCCGCTCACCAACTCTCCCGTGAGGGCTGGCAAGCGCGCCAGCGCCGCTACCCCTGGGACTCCGATGACGAGATCGAGTATCCAGGCTGGCGGACCCCAGAAGCTCCGCCCCCCGAGCCAACTGACAGGATCTAGCTCCAGACCCTAATTTTGGCCGACTTGGATGCCCGGAGTTTGCCGCGAGCAGGGGCCGACTTCTTGTGAGCTTTGAGCCGGTATTTCGCGGCGGAGTTTACCTTGATCTTGAAGAAGCGTATGCCGTTGACCGTGATGTTCTTCACCCGGACCCACTTCTTGCCCTTGCGAATCTGAAGCTCGAGCTTAGCCGGCTTGCTGTCATAAGGGTTTTCCCAAAGCGCCACGGCAGTTGTTGTCTTTCCGGCCGGGGCGTAGCTTGGCACAAAAAGCCTGGGCGTTCGAGTGGCGGCTCGCGATATCACGCGGGTGGTGACAACCGAGGTTGAGGTTGTCTTAGGCGGAAGGCGCCATCCGGCCGGACTGGCCACGGACCGCGCCACTGCTCTATAGGTGTAGACACCGGAGGGTCGCAGCTGCCAGTGTGCAACGCCGCTCACCACGTTGACATTTCCCATCGAGGTCCACCCGGACCCCTTGGAACGTTGAACCTCGACGGTGCCAGTGACCGGCCCGGAGTTAGAATCCCAGGTCAGAGTGTATGTACCGACCTTGCCGGGGTCAACATCAGCCGGACCAGAGATGCCCGGCCGGTTCACCACGGGGTACACCTCACCGGTCCGCAGCGTGTCGAGGTACGGATACAGATACTGCCCCGGGCAGCTTGTCGCGTTGTAGAGCGTCTTTCCCCGCCAATACGTGGCGTCCTTGTGGCCGATTATGACTGGCATCGTCTTGTCGTTTGTAGCGTACGTGGTTGTAGCTGAAGGATCGTAGATTCCCCCAACAGCCAACCGCCAGCTCACAATTGAACTCAAAGCAGCTATCGCCTCGGGAGTCGGCTCAACGTCCTCATAGTTGCCGAGCAGCGAGACTCCGAACGTCTCAGAATTGAAGTGGTTGGCGTGGGCCCCAATCACATTGGATGTTATCCCGCCAGCCCGACCTTCCCAGATTCCGCCATACTTGTCTACCAGGAAATTGTAGCCAATGTCGTTCCATTTTAGCGAGCCGACGTGATAGTTGAAAATCCCTCGAACCACCGATGGCACCTGCTCCTGGGTGTAGGAGTTGGACCCAGCGGTGTGGTGCACCACGGCACCGCGCAGCTTCCCGAAGTACCGCGGCTTCTGTTTGACCTTGGACTCCGGGGCACCCCACTCGTCCCGCGTGATGATGGTCGGCTCACTCGGAGCTGGCAGCAGATCCGGCTCCGGCGGAGGGTCAACCGGCGCCGGGGGAGCAGGCGGCGCAGGAGGTTCCGGCGGCGCGGGTGGAACAGTTGGTGTCTGGGTTGGCGCCGTTGGACTGGGCGATGGCGATGCCGGAGGTGCCGGAGTCTCAGTCGGCGTGGCGGACTGGCCCGGACCGGGTTCCAGCGGCGAACCATCCCCCCCGGAGGCAGGATCACTTGGCCGGTCCGTGGGCAAGATGCTCGACCCATCACGCCCGCCCGCCTGATCCACCGCGACGGACCCATCGGAACCGGTGCCTTCCCGCACCGCAGCTCCGGCCGGCTCAACCTCGCCCGGATCGGTCCCAGCGGCCACCAAGCGGCCAGCTGAACGCCCAAACGGCGCGGGCGCGGCGGCATCGTCGGAAGTCCGGGAGACCAGCTCGGCAGACCAACTTGAGGGTATCGACTGGTCCGCGGCTACCAACTCGACCTGCACGCCTGAGGCACCCAGCGCCACAAACGGCTCCGTGCCGCCCACCGCCTGGAGGCCCTCGGGACTGTCCGGCGCAGGCCCACCGGAGCGGGCCGCCACCTCCAGCGCCTGCCAATCGGTCCAGCCGCCGTCCACAAAGGCGCGCAGCCGCACCGATTCCGGCTCATCGGCCGGATCCCACGTGACGCCAGCCACCGCGAAACTGTCCGTGCTGACAGGCATGGTCGTGTACCGCACCCCGCCCGCGTCGGTAGGTTCCGCAGCACCGGACCCAGCGCCAGCATCCGCCGCAGGCTCACCTTCCGCAGCCACGTCACCCGGCGCAAGTTCACTCACCGCACCCGCAGCCTCGCTCACCGCACCAGCCGCCTCGGTTTCGCCGACGATGTCGCTCAGCGGCACCCGCTGGATCCCACCTTCGGCGCGTGGCAGGGGAACATCGACCGGCTGGGTCTGGTCCACCTCGCCGCCGGCCGCGCCATCGGAAGTGTCCTCCGACACGCCGGGACCCACCTCCCCAGGCGTGCCGTTTGGCGCAGAGGTACCGGCGGCATCGGCCGCGGCGGCGCTCGCCACCACACCACCCAGCCGAGCCAATGCAACGGCGGAGAGCGGGGTGGCGCCAGGGTCTGATTGTGGAGATGGCTGGGCTGTGTGAACGGCCACGCCGATGCCCAAGGCAACCACAACACCGCAGGCCAGACCTGGAATCCAGGCAGGCCGGCGGGACGGGTTGGCGGCATGGCGCGCAAACAACAACGCAGCGAGACGGTGAACGATCATGGGGAAGGAGTCCAATCGAGTTGGGATCAGGATCGCTGTCGAACGTCACGACATCCGAACACGCTAGCGCCCGCTGGAGCCGAGATTTGGGACCTTTCGCACAATTTCCGCAAAACTCCCCCATCCCGCAGCCCCATTCCCACCACCTCGCGGGCAAGCCCACCTCTCCCCCCGCCCCCAAACCCTCCCCGCCGATGCCGTTTCCCTCACCGGCAGACCTGTTGTTCGGCCTGGCCACGGCCACCTGGGGCGCACGGGTGGCCTGCTGCGGATGCGGACTTGCGGTCCGGCGGAGTTGGTTTGGGGGCGGCTTGGGCTGACCGGAGGCGAATTTGGGGCCTAATGTCCCAAGTCAGACCCAGGAAACCAGACGATAATCGCCGTTGCGGGCGGCCTGGCAATGCATTTGACTGTAGGATTTGCGCCGGGGCCGGCACCGTGACCGGGTTTCGTGAGACTGACAGCGACCGCCCCAGGGGCGCACCAGGCTCACCTGTGATTGAAAGGGGCATCTCCGCAGACCTGCGGGGATCATCATGGGGAGGATTTCCATGTCTTGGATTTCAGGGCAACATCATGACAATGACCAGCGCAGCGGCGCGCCGAGGCGCAACAGGACAAGTGAGGGGCGGACACCGGGGGCATTGAGGGTCCGGCGGGCTGTGCGTCGCAGGAGAAGACTGGGAGGGTTTGCGGCGGCCGGCACGGCCGCACTGGTTGCCTTCGGTGTGATTGCTCCCGTGGGCCAACCGGATCAAGCGTTTGGCGATGTGCCTGGCGCAACGGGTGACTTCGCCGTCATCACAGTCAAGGTGGGCGACAACCGCGACCTGAGGGACAACTCGGTCGAGCCGGTGTCTGGCGTCAAATTGGATCTGTACGCCGGCGAGTCGACCACGCCGGGCAACCGGATCACCGAATCGTGGGGGCAATGCTGGTCCGACGCGCAGGGCGACTGCAGTTTCCGGGTTCCTCAGACTGGCCCCAACCAAGCCAACCGCGATAAGCGATTCTGGATCATTCAGGACACGTCGGTGGTGCCCAATGGCTACTACAGCGATCCGAACGTTGTGACGAGCACCAATGGTAGTACGTTTGCCAGCACCCAGTACAGGGTGCGCACCGGCGGGCAGCTGCGAGGGGGCACGATATACAGCTCGGCGAACCAATTTATGTCCGGCGCCACGACGCCGTACACGTCGTCGGGCATCTGGCCGGTCTCCCGAACCAACCCTCCCTATCCGAACTCGTGCGGACTGGACGTGGCTCTGCTACTCGATCTTTCAGGATCGGTGGCGGACTCGCGGGCAGAGCAGAACCTGCGTGATGCAGCCAAGAAGTTGACTGCATCCTTGATGGGCACGCCATCTCAGGTGGCGTTGTTCAGCTTTGGGTCTCTGGCACCGGCCAAGAACGGCACCGCCAACATTCCCAACCGCGGCCTTCCGGACAACCAGAACCGGCCGCTGACGCCTGTCTCGACCGAGGAAGGCGTCAACTTAGTCAACGGCTGGATCGAGAACATGAATCCGCCCACACCGCACGAGGCAACCAACTGGGACCGGGGGCTGTATCAGATCGCGCAGTCGGCGTCGAAGTTTGACGTGGCCATCGTGCTGACTGACGGCAACCCGACCCGCTTCGGTCCATTCGCCTCAGGCGCTGCCGCACCGCTGGGCACGGGAATCCAAACCCGCTTTGTCGAGATTGAGCACGCCATTTTCTCCGCCAACGCGCTGAAAGCGAAGGAGACGCGGATTGTCGCAGTTGGTGTGGGCGACGGTGTAGCCAGCGCCGGGTACAACCTAGCCGCGATCTCTGGCCAGGCAACTGGCAACACGGCCAATCCCCTTCTGAATGACTACTACCAGACAGGTTGGGAGGAGGCAGGCGATGTGCTCGGCTCCATCGCCAAACAGGGCTGCAAAGGCACAGTGACGATTGTCAAGCAGATTGTGCCTGAGGGTGCGAACGACACAAACAGTGCCATGCCGGCTGGCGGGTGGGAATTCACTCTGACCCCATCGACCGGGAACGTATCTTCAGGGACGATCACGACCGCGGTAGGCACTGGCGCCGCTTCTGCGACGTTTAGCGGTGTTGGCGCAGCAGGAGCCACGCTTAGGGTAACTGAAACCGACGTGCCCGGCTACACGATATTCCCCGACGGCGGTCAGCGCGCAGTATGCAATCGGATCGAGGGGGCGACTCCAGTTGACGTGCCGGTGACTAATGAGGTAAACGGGAATGAGTTCACTATTCCACTCACGGCCGAGGCGGCTATTTCCTGTACGGTCTACAACAAGCCGACAACCACGGCACCGGCGTCGGTCAAGGTAAAGAAGAAATGGGTGATTCAGCAGGTAGACGATGAGACTGGCAGCCCTGTGGCGCTCGAAAAGCGCTACAACGAGGGCGAGCAGCCGCCCGAGTTCTCCGCTGGACTGAAAATGAACGTGAGTGGTGTTCCCGGCCCGAGCAGTTACTCTGGATTGTCATGGGACACCGAATATGGCGGTCTGGCGTCGGATAGCAGCCTGGTATTGGAAGAGGATCCAGCGATAGCGTATCCGCCTGGCTGTGATGTCGTGTCCGCCCAAGTGACTGGCGAAGGGTTGGGCGTTCCGAGTCTCACTCCAAAGGAAGAGAGCCTGGATTCCTATTCGCCAACCCTCGCGGGAGGCCTCAACACCTTCGAAATCACCAACACGGTCGCCTGCAGCACCGAGTTGACGCTTGTGAAGATGGTGCACAACTTCCTGAAGGATCCCGAGTTGTGGATTCTGACCGCCGCTCGACCCACGGATAGCGATGTGCTGGAAGGCCCATCCGGCAAGCCGTCGACCATCGTGCTCGGGCTGAACAACATTACCGCCGACGTAACTCCCGGAGCCGTGTACACCCTTTCGGAGTCTGGTGGCGATCCGGCCTTCCAACCGTTGACTGCCCCTCCCGGAACTGGCGACGCGCCCGCGCAGGGTTCAGTTGGCAGCTGGATCTGCTACCGAATGACCCGTTCCCCAACACCCGCCGACCCTGAAGTCTTTGACCCATCCAGGATTGATGGCTGGTTGAGTGAGGGCCTGCATGGCTCGATCACAGTTCCGTGGGGCGGTCACGTCGTTTGTATCGCGATCAACTACACCTCAATTCTGAAGGTGACCAAGACAGTCACTGGGCCGAATCCACCGCCAGACACGTCCTGGAGCTTCACGCTTGCGCCTCAGGGCGGTCCCGCCAATCTGCCCACCGAAAAGGGAACCGTCAAAGACCTGGAACAAGTCCTCATGGCGCCGGACCAGAATTACATCCTGTCTGAGGATCCAGGCGGCCCGCCCGGGTATGCGCTGCGGGAAATCCGGTGCACCTGGGATGACCAGGCCAATCCCACCCAGGAGGCGACGTTCCAGGCTCCGGCCACGCTGAACTTCCCGCACGGCACCGAGGCGGAGTGCGAGGTCATCAATGACCCGGTGACAGAGGTCGCCTTGACCAAGGCAAACACGCTGACCGGCGGCGTCGCCCCAACGGCCGCAGGCGGCACATTCGACTACGTCATCACGGTGGAGAACAAGGGCACCAACCCCGCCTGGAACGTGGAGGTGTCCGATGCCGTCCCAGCCGCCTTCCGGGTTGTCAACGCCACCCTGCCGGCCGCGCCTCCAAGCGCCCCACCGGCCGAGGTCTGGTCCAATGACTCCAACGGAAACGACGTCAAATTCACCATCGGCAAGCTCAATCCAGGCACGGTCGAGATCCACGTGACGGTGGAGTTGGTGGCGCCTATGGCGGAATCGGCGGGCCCAGTGGACAACCGGGCATGCGTCAAGGCGACAAACGATGTGGACCAGACCAACAACTGCGGCACCTCCCGCGTGGTGCCGCCGGTCCCTGGCGATCCGCAGTCCGGCCCGAGCGTGCCGGCTGATGGAAGCACGCCACCACCTAGCGGGACCGCCCCGCCCGGAACAACCCCGCCGCCCGGCGGCACCACCCCGCCCGGGGCAAACACGCCGCCGCCTCCCGGTGGCACAAACCCGCCAGGGGACGATGACGATGATGCCGCTGCCGGAGCCGGCGGTGACGATGACGGCGACGGTGGAAAGGGAATAGCAGCGACAGGGTTTGCGGGCCTGCCAACCGTGGGCTCCTCCGCCCTGCTTGCGCTGGTAACAGGTTTCCTCTTGCTCGCCGTAACCCGCTCGCGCATCCGCCGCTTCCAGACCTGACCCACCCGTGGCGGGGGTGCCGAAATCACGGACCCCCCGCCACGGGCGGACCCCACACCCCGCGGCGCCCACTGCTGGGTTCGACACGCCGAGGGTTGGTCGGTCCGTGGGGGCGTGCGGCGTTTGGTGGAGCATTGCTGGTGGCCAACCTGACCAATCCGTCCCGAAGGGCGTCGCACATGGCACAGTTCCACATCTGGTGGCGCCCGTACCCGCCTGCCGGCAGGTGGACCGCGTGAGCGAGCCGAACAGGACCGGGATCGGAACCCTCGCCCCTGGCCTACTCCCCGCGGCCGCACCGCCCACGCGATGGCTGGAGTTCCATGCGGTGACCGAGATCGGGGCGGCGCGCCAGACGCATGAGGATGCGATCGTCATCGGCGGCACTGTGGCGGCGGCTAGCGGGGCTCAGGTGGCGGGCGTCGGGTGGATTCCCCCAGGTGGAATGCTGTTTGCGGTGACCGATGGGATGGGGGGTTACGCCGGCGGCGCGGCGGCGGCCGGTGTGGTGGCGATCAGTCTGGCGGGATGCGCCGGCAGGGTCCCGCCGCAGAATTGGGCCGAATGGTTTGAGCAGCTCTCGGACCGCGTGGCGGCGGCCGGTGGAGCCTGGGGCACGGCCGAGATGGGTGCCACCGCCGTTGTGGTGGTGGCCAGGCCGGACCGCTGGGAGATAGTGAACGTGGGCGATTGCCGCGCCTACCTGGTGAATCAGGGCACGGTCAAGCAGCTGTCCGTCGATGATCGGATCGCCACGCCGCGCGGTGAGGCGGTCACCCAGTCGCTAGGCGGCCCCGCCCGCCCCATCAACTCCCACCGAGTCGAGTTCGAGTTCCCCCCCAAATCCGACGATGCCGTCCCCCACCCAGTCCGGCTGGTGCTGTGTTCCGACGGGTTGTTTGGCGCCATCCCCGCCGATGAACTGCACGTCCTTCTGGCAAAGCCCGGCCCCCCGCGCGCCGTGGCCGGAGCCCTGGCCGAAGCCGCATACCGAAACCAGTCCCGCGACAACTTCTCAATCGTCGTCCTAGACACCCCCCAACCCCCCGCGAGCTAGCGCGGGAGCGGGTAGGCGCCTGGGCCCGCGCACGCTGGCCCGGCCCGCCGGTTGCGCTGGCGGACCCGGCGCACTGCCCACCCCCACCCACCAAACCCGACCGCGTGCATCCCGCCACCTCACGCGGCTCGCCCGCGCCCAACCAGCCCGGCCCGCCGGTTGCGCTGGGGGCGAACGGGGGTGGGGCGGTTAACTGTTATCCTTGTGGGCTGGCGTGCGGGCCGGCCGGCCTGACGGCAAGGCCGCGTCCGTGGGGTGCGGCGGCGGATGGCCGCGGCTGGATCGGCTGCGAGACGAAACAAGGAGTAGTTCTATGGCCAGCAAGACGGCAGATGTCCGTCCAAAGATCACGCTTGCATGTGTGGAGTGCAAAGAACGTAACTACATCACCAAGAAGAACCGTCGCAACGACCCCAACCGCATGGAATTGGCAAAGTTCTGCCCACGTTGCGGTAAACACACAGCGCACCGCGAGACCCGCTAACCACTCCGGTTGAACGCCGACGAGGGGTTTGTCGGGCGAGTCTTCACCCTGCCACAGCCCTATGAGGTAGAGCCCGAGGTGCTGCGCGCCTTCGCGCGGAGCGTGGGCGCCACCCACCCTGCCTGCCACGACGCAGCCGCCGCGCGCGCCCTGGGCTACCGCGACATAGTCGCCACCCCGACGTTCGCGGTCGTGATTGCCCAAGCCGCCGAGGCCATCTACATCAACGATCCAGCCGCCGGCATCGACTTCACCCGCGTGGTCCACGCCGAGGAGCGCTTCGAGCACCACCACCCAATCGTGGCCGGGGACCGCGTAGCCGCCACAGTAGAGGTGGTAGCCATAACCGCCCGAGCCGGCATAACCCGAGTAACAACCCGAACCTCCCTAGCCCCCGCCGATGCCGACCAGCCTCTCCCGCCTCCGGTCCCGCCAACCGCACCCGCACCTCCCTCCACGCACCTCCCCACCCCCACACCCCCGCAAGGCGCGCTCAACCCAACCCCCGCCGCACCTGACCCGCCAACGGAGCCGGCCCCAGGGGGCGGCCGCGCGCTGGCGACCGTGTGGTCCACGCTGGCTGTTCGATCAGGGGGTGCGGAATGACGGAGCGGACGCCCCAAGCAAGCCAGGGATGCGAACTCAGGGTTGGGGACGTCATCGGGCAGCGGCAGGTGGTGTTTACCCGGCAAACTCTGCTGGATTACGCGGCGGCCAGCGGGGATGCGAATCCGATTCACCGCCTGGATGAGGCGGCCACCGCTGTGGGTCTGCCCGGCGTGATAGCGCACGGCATGTTGACCATGGGGACCGCCATTCAGCTGGTGGTCGATTGGGCGGGCGATCCAGGTGCCGTCATCGACTACGAGGTGCGGTTTGCCCGGCCTGTGCCCGTGCCGCGGGAGGGCCAGGCGGAGCTTGAGGTCAGCGGGACGGTCCACCGGCTCGATCCAGCGGCCGAGGCAGCGGTGATCAGCCTAAACGTCACCCAAGGCGAGACAAAGGTGCTGGCCAAAGCGCGCGCAACCGTCCGCTGGCACCCCGGGCCGGATACCCGCCAGCCTGAGGCAACGCCATGGCGCTGAACCAACTGCTGCGGTCCCGGCTGGGGGTTGTCGCGCTGTTTGTGGCGTGCGGGATGTCCTTCGCCACGTGGGCGTCGCGGCTGGTCCTGATCCGCCAGACGCTTGGCGTGACACCGGCGGCCATGGGCGCGCTGCTGCTCATCGTCTCGGCCGGCTCGATGTGCGCCATGCCTACCACCGGCACCCTGGTGGACCGGTTTGGCCTGCGCCGCGTGCTGGCTGGGTTCGGCAGCGTCATGGTGCTCGGGCTGCTGGGGGCGGGGCTCGCGGTGGTGGCCGGATCGGTGCTGGCCGTGGCGATCAGCCTGGCGATCTTCGGGGCGGGCGTGGGCGGCACGGACGTCACCATGAACCTGGCCGGCGCTGGCGTGGAACGCAGGTTGGGCCGCAGCGTGATGCCCCAGTTCCACGCCGGATACTCGATCGGCACGGTTGCCGCAGCCGGAGTCGGGGTGACGATGGCGGGAATCGGCGTGCCCCTGATGGCGCACTTCGGGTTGGTTGCCGCCCTGGCCACAGGCCTGCTGGCCTGGGGCTGGCGCGGTCTCGAACCAACCCGCGGCACAGCATCGCAAGCCACGGCGAACGATGGCGCAGCAGGCCCAAGTGCGGTGGCCGGCGGTGGGCCGGACGCAGGCGGCGGGCTGGACGCAGGCGGCGGGCTGGACGGCGAGGCGGGCGCCGAGGGTGCGCTGGACGGCGAGGCGGGCGCAGCAGGCCCAAGTGCCGTGGCCGGCGGCGGGCTGGACGCGGGCGGTGGGCTGGACGGTGAGGCGGGCGCAGAGGGTGCGCCCGAAGGCGAGGGTGCGCCGGAAGGCGCCGCACCCGGCGGCGGGCGTGTGTCGGGTCTGGCTGTCTGGCGCGAGGGGAGGACCTGGCTGATTGGCCTGGTGGTGCTCGCAATGTCCCTGGCCGAGGGCGCTGCGGATGACTGGCTGGCCTCCGGTCTTGTCGAGGGCTTCGGTGTGGCCGAGTCCAGCGGCATTGCTGGACTGGCGCTGTTCCTGGTGGCGATGACTGCAATGCGCGTAGCAGGGACCGGGCTGGTCAACCGCTGGGGTCCGGTCCGCGCCGCACGTCTCAGCGCTGCCCTGGCCGTGGTCGGTTTGGTGATCTACGCATTCAGCCCCTGGCTTGTCCTGTCGATGATCGGCGCTGCCATCTGGGGCACTGGCGCCGCCCTCGGCTTCCCGCTGGGCATGAGCGCGGCCGGCGCTGACCCAGTCCGAGCGGCCCAACGCACCTCAATGGTTGCAACCATCGCCTACGGCGCGTTCTTGGCCGGGCCCCCACTGCTGGGTGCTTTGGCGCAGGCGATCGGTTTTCGCCATGCCCTGGCCTGCGTCATCGTCCCCATGGTGGTGGCGGCCATCCTCGCCCCGGTCCTGGCGAGCGGCCAGGACCGCAGGACGAGGCCGGACCAATAATCAAGCCCCCCTGGTTGGTTCATTCGGCTCTTTGCCTTGCGGCAATCCTGGTCACCCCCTCCTGCGCGTCGCCGACCAGCGAGAACGTTCAGCATGAGCCCGCCGAGCCCGGCCTATCCCTGCGCTGTCAGCATCGACAGCCCGTTTTGAGCACTTCCGGTCGCCCCACCTCCCCCACCACCCGCTCCCCGAGCACGACTCCGCCCCCACCCCCCCTCAGGGCACCGCCGCACCTGCCCCAACCCCCACTTCACCCGCACTTTTCCACCCCGTTGTGAGCACTTCCGGTCGTCCCAGTGACAGTCGGAACGGTGACCCTCCCGCCGATGGCGACCCCACCCCCCCGCCGATGGCGACCCCACGTGCCCCATCCACCGCCCCACCCCCATGTCTCTCACCCGTTTTGGGCACCTCCGGTCGTCCC
>JAIRRT010000111.1 GCA_031255835.1 Bifidobacteriaceae bacterium
GAGGCGTTCGCCCTCCCAGCGCCGGACCGATCAGCCTGGTATGACGGCTACCTGTACAACCTGCTGTCCCGCGACGTGGAGACGCTGGCAGATGTGCGCAACCCAGGCGCCTTCCAGCGCCTGTTCCGTGCCGTGGCAGCGAACACCGCTGGATTGCCGGCCATCGACACCCTCGGCAGGGCCGCTGGGCTGGGTCATCGAACCACCAAGGCCTACCTCGACGTGCTAGAAGAGACACGCCTGCTGGATCGAGTCGAACCGTTCTTCGAGAACACCCTCAAGCGCATGATCAAGACCCCGAAGTACTACCTCACCGACAGCGGCCTGGCCGCCTACCTGGGAGGTTTGTCGCGCCGAGCAGTGACGTCCGATGGCGATCGCCTCGGCCGCTTGATCGAAACCTTTGTCGCTTCCCAACTGCGGCCGCTACTGGACCTGGCATCACCGCGCGCCAGACTGTGCCACCTTCGCGACACCGAAGGTCGCCGCGAGATCGACCTGCTACTCGAAGCTCAAGATGGCACATTGGTGGGCATCGAAATCAAATCCGCCGCCGTCATCGCTGCCGGCGCTGCCCGCCACCTTGTATGGCTGCGCAACACCTTTCCTGACAGGTTCGCCGCCGGCATCGTCCTGTACACCGGCCCCGCCATATTCAGACTAGATAGCAAGATATGGGCAGTCCCAATCTCCACCCTCTGGACCCCTCCAGCAACTGGCCGGAAGTGACCATTTCTGCGGGGGAGTGGGTCTGACTCGGTGAAAGTGGTCACTTCTGTCGGTGGAGGCAACCGGGTGCGCCATGGGGCGGGGGTCACCAGGGTGTGGCTGGCTAGGCGGGCTACCAGCGGGGGCGGGGTAGTAGGGGGGTGGCGGTGGTTACTAGGGTTTGGGCTCGGGCTGCGAAGGAGTGGTGTTTGGCTACGTGGGCTGCTATTGCGGCCATGGCGGCGGCGTCGGGGAAGGACTCGGCCAAACCCTCGGGCGAGGCCAAGCGCGCCAGGTCCGCCGGGTCGGTATAGGTCTGCACCGCGCCGCCAAAGAGCCCGGCCACACCGTCAATTTGGTCGGACACAACGCGCGCGCCGCAGGCCACGGCGTCAAACAGCCGGTTGGAAACGAAACCCTCGCGCGCCATATCGCCCCAGTGATCCGCCAGCACCAGCTTGGCGCCGCGATACAGCCGCGCAACATCGCCCGAGGCCACAAAGTCACCGCCGCGCAGCCGCTCCGGAATCCACTTGTCCCACCGCGGTCCCCACACCTGCGGTTCCAGCCCGCCGGCGATGGCGTCCATCACAATCGGTCTTGGCCCATCCGTCCGCGCCTGGCCAACAAACACAACCCGTCCCTCACCCAGGCCGGCTCCGGTCCCGCTGTTCAAGCCGCCGCCGATGCCGTCACCCCCCTTTCCGCCAGCCCCATCGCCGCCAGACCCATCACCCAAGCCATCGCCGCCCGGTCCACCAACCCCACCAACCCCACCAACACCAACCCCACCAGCCCCGCCAGGGGAGAAGACTGAGGGGTCGGTTGCTTGGAGTAGGACTCGGATTGGGACGCCGGATCGGGCTGACATCGACGCTGCCCAGGTCTCGGATGCCGCATACACCAGGTCAAACGCTCTGATCTCATCCACACCGACCTCGTCCGGCCGGCTGATCACCCACAGGATGTTGAGCGCGCCGGGCAGCGGCGAGCCAGGCATCAGCCCGCGGATGGTCAGCGACACATCATCCAGATAGCGCACCAAAGCGCCCCGGGCCGGCCGGCGGTACGTAACCGCGTCCTGCCCCACCTGGCGCAGCGCCCGCACCAGCGCCGCCGCAAACGCCGTATCGCCCCACCTATCGCCCACCTCGGTTGCGCTGGCCGGCGTCACTATCCCCCAACGCAGCGGCGCCCCGCGGTCGCGCAACAGCAGAGGGCGCGGCCCCGGGTGCAGGTTGCCGTCCGTCGCCGTCGCCACCACGCGGAACCCGCCGCGATGCCACGCCTCAGGCCGAGGCTCCGGCAGGTGGCCCGCCCATCGCGCCATCAACCTGCTGGCCGGCGTATCAGAAGCCGACGATGACGCCCCAATGTTCCACGGCACACTCACCTTGACAGGTATGGCGGCTCGCGAACCGGCCGCCAGCGCAAACCCCCCGCCCAACAGCCTCCGAGCCCGCAGCGACAGATCGACAACCTCGACACCCGCCATCGTCGGATCGAATCCGTGTAGGGCGGCAAAGTCGGCGGTCCGCATCACCATGAACTCGCGGGCCAACACGTCCGGGTCCAGGTCAGCGAGCAGGTCGGCATCCTCCGGCGGGTGCCCCTGGAACACCGGAACGGGCAGCGACTCGCCGGGGGAGTGGAAGACGGCACCGGCGTTGTGGATTGTGCCGTCCGGCCGCAGCAGCACCGGCTGCGTGCCAACCACTGCCGGATCAGCCAGCCTGGCCAGCAGCGGCTCCAACCAGCCCGGCCGCGGCGTCACGCCGGCGTGGGTGACCGCCACAACGTCCCCGGTTATGAACTGGGACGCAGTGTTGGCGGCCTCAGCCAAACTGACCGGCCGCGGCAACCGCAACAGGTGAGCAGATGGCGCCCCGATCAACCCCGCCGCAATGGCCAACGACACCGACGCCGGAGACCCGCCCGCCAGCACAATCGTCTCCAGATCTGCCCCACTGGCCCCGCGGATCAGCCTGTGAACCGTCTTCAAAGTGGCCCGCGCATCGCTCCCCGCATGGACGATGACGGACACCCGCCCCTCAACTTCCGGCCCGTCAGGAGGTGCCTCAGTTGGGATGCCTTCGCGCCGGGCCCTGCCCAGATCACGGGCAAAATCCTCCAGCGCCCCCCGGACCCGTCCGAAGGTTGCCGGTCCGCCATCGAGCGGCTCCCAGCCAGGAAGCACCTGGTCATCCTGCAGACCGCTCAAGAAGCGCTCCACATCGGCCCACTCGCCGCCTTCCAAGCTGGCGGGATCGAACAGGGGTGACCACGCTGTGGCAAGGCCCTCTGGGCTGGCCAGATACTCCAGCACGGACTCGACGGCTCCCCCGGACCACGCAGCCCTTGGCCTGACCGGCAGCCACACCGCGTTGACCAGCGGATGCGGCCAGTAGGCGCGGTACAGCTTGGCGCGGCAAAAATCGGCAGCGGCTGAGAACCTGCTGGAGAACTCCCGCCCGCGCAGCGCCTCATAGAAAGGCTGGTCAAACAGCACTGACCGCGCCAAAACCCGCGCCTGGGCCTCGACAGCATCCCGGCTGGCCGCCCGCCCGCGGGTCAGGCGACCGAACAGTCCCTTCGGTTCAGCCGTCATCGTGTCCCGATGCCGTGGTAGTCCCAACCTGCGGCCCGCCACCGCTGCGCGTCCAGCGCGTTGCGGCCGTCGATGACGGTCCTTCCCTCCACAAGACCGTTCAGACTGGCCGGGTCGAGTTCTTTGAATTCCGCCCACTCGGTGAGCACAAGAACCGCCTGCGCACCACCAACCGCTGCGGCCACGCTGCCGGTTGGCTCCACACCGAGCCCGGCCGCCGGCAACAGTGCAGCCTCGGCCGGATCGTAGATCCGTACAATCGCCCCGCGTTGGACCAAAGCAGCAGCGATAGCCAGTGCCGGCGAATCGCGGGTGTCATCGGTGTCAGGCTTGAAGGCCGCCCCGAGCACGCCGACCGTCTTGCCCGCCAGATCCGGGCCAACCAGCCGGCTCACCAACTCGACAGTCCAGCTGCGCTGCCCGAGATTGATCCGGTCAATCTGGCCAAGCAGCTCGGCCAAGTCTTCCCCACCCAATTGCGCGGCGCGCGTTGCGAATGCCCTTATATCCTTCGGCAAGCAGCCTCCACCAAAGCCAATTCCGGCGCGCAAGAACTTTTTGCCAATTCGATCATCGATGCCGATGGCGCCGGCCAAGTCTTTGACGTTTGCGCCCGTCGCATCGCAAACCCGAGCTATAGCGTTTATGAATGATATCTTCATCGCCAAGAATGAGTTGGCCGAGACCTTTACCAGCTCAGCAGTTTCATAGTCAGTTTCGATCTTGGGTGTTTCCCGCGCCAAGATGGGAGCGTAGACCTGGTCCAGAACTCCGGCGGCCCACTGGCCCTCACCGCCTGGCGCCAGACCGTAGACGATCCGGTCTGGCTGGATGGTGTCCTTGACCGCGAAGCCTTCGCGGAGGAACTCCGGGTTCCACACCAGTGTGGCGTTTGGGCTGGTGAGCTTCAGTTTCTCGGCCAGTGCGCGGGCGGTGCCAACAGGCACGGTGGACTTGCCGGCAACCACGGTGGGGGGAGAATCACCCAGCGCTGCGCCCAGAGAATCCATGGCGGCGTGGACATAGCGAAGATCGGCAGCAAGCGAATCAGCTGATTGGGGTGTACCAACACACAGGAAATGAACATCGGCGCCAACAGCGGCAGCCATATCGGTTGAGAAACTGAGCCGACCTTCGGCTAAACACTCACGCAGCAATTCAGCGAATCCAGGTTCATAAAATGGCGTTTTTCCAGCGGACAGCAAGGCGATCTTCTTGGCATCGACATCGATTCCTACCACGTTGTGGCCAAGTTGCGCCATACTGGCCGCATGAACGGCTCCCAGATATCCACAACCAATTACTGAAACGCGCATTTGGCGATGGTAGCACGGTGAACCGGCTTCACCAGGAGCGGTCCATCGGCGGGTCGCATGGTGTTCTGATGGAGCTTGTGTAACCGCCAACTCAGCCGGTCAGGCCTCGGCTGGACCTGGCTCGCTGGCGCTGCGCGGCTCCACCAGGCCCTTCAGGTACGCGCCATAGCCGCTGGATGCATAGCACTCCGCGAGGCTGATCAGCTTCTCAGCGTCTATCCATCCGTTGCGCCATGCCACCTCTTCGATGCAGCCAACCTTCAAGCCCTGGCGCTTTTCGATGACCCTGACGTATTCGCCAGCATCCATCATCGAATCGAAGCTGCCGGTGTCGAGCCAAGCGGTGCCCCTGTCGAGCAGCTCAACACTGAGCTTGCCCATCTCCAGATATGCCTGGTTCACCGAAGAGATCTCCAATTCGCCACGCTCTGAAGGCTCAATCGACTTGGCGATCTCCACCACCTGGTGGTCATAGAAGTACAGCCCAGGCACCACCCAGTTGGAGCGCGGGCGCTTCGGCTTCTCCTCGATGGAAAGAACCTGACCGGCATCGTCGAATTCCACTACACCGTACTGTTCGGGATTCGACACGTGGTGGGCAAAGATCAAACCACCATCCACTTCGGTGTGTTTGATCAACGATTTGCCGAGCCCCATGCCATGGAAGATGTTGTCCCCCAACACCAGCGCCGCACCGCCCCCGCCGATGAAGTCCTCTCCGATGATGAATGCCTGAGCCAGACCCTCCGGGCGGGGCTGGACGGCGTACTCGATTCGCATACCAAGGTCGGTTCCATCCCCCAGCAGCGAGGCGAAAGCATCGCGGTATTCGGGGGAGGTAATGACAAGCACCTCACGGATTCGAGCCGTCATCAAAGTTGACAACGGGTAATAGATCATCGGCTTGTCATAGACCGGAACCAGCTGTTTGGATGTGCTCTTCGTGATCGGCAACAGCCTTGTTCCCGAGCCTCCCGCCAAGACGATTCCCCGCACGTGCCTGCTCCCTTCGGCGTCAACTGGCGCCCGGCCGGCACCGGGCAGCCCAACCGGTCAAGGCTACCGCGCCAAGTAGGAGGCGACGTAAGCGGCCAGGTGGGAGTCGGCATCGTGCGGGCGGAAGCCGGTGGAGGTGATCTTGGTCAGATCAAGCGTCGAACTGGCAGGCCGCGGCGCCACCGGCCCGCTAGCCCCAGCAAAGTAGTCCGCCGTCGAGACCGGGGTGACCTGAGCTGGATCGGCTCCGCACAAAGCGAAAACTTGCGCCGCGATCTCGGCCCAACTGTGGACCTGGCCTGTGGAGGTCAGGTTGTACAGACCGTACGGCGCCTCGCTGCGCAGCAGGTGGACGATGCCGGCCGCCAAGTCATCAGTGAACGTCAGCCGGCCGCGTTGATCATCCACAACGCGAGGTGCGATGCCTTTGGCGGCGAGGTCCGACATCGTCCGCACGAAGTTGTGGCCGTCACCGATAACCCAGCTGGCCCGCACTATGTAATGGCGCGGCACACCGGCGACGATGGCGTCCCCAGCCGCCTTGGTCTGTGCGTACACCCCAAGCGGGGCCACCTGGTCGGTTTCCAGGTAGGGCCGGGTGGAGGTGCCGTCAAAGACATAGTCGCTGGACACGTGGACCAGGGTGGCTCCGGCGTTGGTGGCGATGTGCGCCAGGTTGGCCACACCTCCAACGTTAGCGGCCCAAGCTATCCGGCGGCCTTCCGGGGTCTCGGCTTTGTCCACGGCGGTGTATGCGGCGGCGTTGATGATGACGTCATATTCGCGCCAGTTCCGGGCTTGGCGGATGGCTGGGTCCGACATGTCGAACGTGTCGATGTCGACATATTCGGTGTGCGGCCCATCACCAAGAGCGGCCCGCAAGGCTCGGCCAAGCTGCCCGCCACATCCCACCACCAAAGTCCGGCGCGGCGGCAGCGGATGGGCGTTGGCCAGCACTGGGTGGGCAAGGTCCTTGTCGGAGCGAATGGCCTGGTCAAGTGGGATTGGCCATTCGATGGCGAGGGCCGGATCAGCCAGGTTGACCATCGAGTATTCGGCTTCAGGCGACCAGTGGTCATTGACCAGGTAGGAGTAGACCGTGTCATCGATGGTGGTCTGGAACGCGTTGCCCACCCCGCGCGGCACAAAGACCGCCCTGCCTGGGGTGATCTGCGCGGTGAACACCGTGGCAAAGCCCGGGCCAGGGCGAAGATCCACCCACGCTCCAAAAAAGGCGCCTGCCCCCACCGAGACCAGCTTGTCCCAGGGCTCGGCGTGGATGCCGCGGGTGGTGCCGGCTGAGGCGTTGAAGGAGATCGAGTGTTGGACCGGCCCGAAGTCCGGCAGCCCCGCAGCCGTCATGGCGGCTTGGTGCCAGTTCTCCTTGAACCAGCCGCGGCGGTCGGCGTGGACGTCCAGTTCAAGCAGCAGCAGGCCCTTGATGCTGGTGCGCCGGACGGTCACGCCCCTGGCCTGTCCAACAATCTCGCCTTCGGTTGGTTGCTCGGTCATAGCGCTGCCTCGATTTGGTGAGAAGTGGGAGAGGTGCCGTCACCAAAGATAACGTGACGGTCCGGCATCGTCGGGGATGTGGTTACTGGCCGCGGGCAGCGTAGAAGGCTTCTGTTGCCTGCTTGGCGCTGCGCCACCAGTCCTCGTTGTCGCGGTACCACTCGATGGTGGCCGCCAGGCCGGATTGGAAGTCGCTGAATGAGGGCGCCCATCCCAGCTGGGTGCGCAGATGCCGGGAGTCGATGGCGTAGCGCATGTCATGCCCGGGACGGTCAGAGACGTGGTCAAAGGCATCGGCAGGCTGACCCATGAGGGTCAGGATCAGGCTGAGCACGGCCCGGTTCGACATCTCGCCGTCGGCGCCAATCAGATAGGTCTCGCCTATCCGGCCGTTTTGCAGGATCTGCCAAACCGCGCTGGAATGGTCGGTTGCGTGGATCCAGTCCCGGACGTTCTGGCCGCTGCCGTACAGCTTGGGCCGCAACCCGCAAATCACGTTGGTGATCTGGCGGGGGATGAACTTCTCGATGTGCTGGTAGGGGCCGTAGTTGTTGGAGCAGTTCGAGATGGTGGCCCGCACCCCAAATGACCGCACCCACGCCCTGACCAGCAGATCTGAGCCAGCTTTGGTGGCGGAGTAGGGGCTTGACGGGTTGTATGGGGTGGTCTCGGTGAACCGCTGCGGGTCATCCAACTCAAGGTCGCCGTAGACCTCGTCGGTCGAGATGTGGTGGTAGCGCACCCCGGAGCGCCTGACGGCCTCAAGCAGGGTGTATGTGCCCACAAGGTTCGTGTCGATGAACGGGCGCGGGTTGGCCAGCGAGTTGTCATTGTGGGACTCGGCCGCGAAGTGGACAACGGCATCGGACGCCTCCACCAGGGTGTTCACCAGGTCAACGTCGCAGATGTTGCCGTGAACAAACGCAAGGCGTTCCGGCGCGATGCTGGCCAGCGACTTCTGGTTCCCGGCATACGTCAGCGCGTCCAGCACCGTGACATGGGCGTCGGTGTTGGCGATCAGGTAGTGGACAAAGTTGGAGCCGATGAAGCCGGCGCCGCCAGTGACAAGGATCTCCATGGCGCAGCGCAGTCCTTTCCAAAGCAGTCATCTCAAGGCGAACAGCAATCAACAAAGCCCGCCCAGCCTACCCGTGGCGGGGTGGTTCGGGGGTTGGGGGGCGGCTATGGTGGTGCGGCGGAGGGTGATGTGACAAACAACAGCACTGCAGGTGGCTTGGCGAGCGCGAACTCGCGGCTGTCGCTTGAGGTGGGGATGGTGCCGCACAAATCGGCGGTGCTGGTGGTGGGTTCGCTTGATGTCCGCCTGGCCCAACGGCTGGCCGCAGCCGACTGCACGTTGAGGTTTGTGGGCGGCCGGCGAGGTCTGGATGCGGCTGGTGAACTGCCGGCTTCTCTCGCCTCTCCCGGCGAGGGTAAACCCGACTCGGCCGGCTCTTCCGGTGCCCCAGCCGCGGTGCTGGTCGCTGACCCGAGTCGATTTGACTACCTGGCCGCGTTTGGGCCGCAGGCCTTCGATGTTGCGCTGGTTGGGTTGCACCTGGATGACGTGACCGAGCCTGCAGTGCTACTGCGGGCGGTTGCCCGGACCGTGCGCCCAGATGGCCGGATCATCATCTCGGCCCTCAACGCCGCCCACGGCTCCCACCGCCTGGCCGCCCTGGCCAGCGCTGTTACCCCCAAAGCCCCGACGATGACGTGGCCCGCCATCACCGAGTTGCTCACCCAGGCCGGGTTGGAGCCTGTTGAGGCGCGGGCCGTGATAGTCGATCTTGAGACTGAAGGACTGGACCTGCCGCCGGGGGTGGACCGGTGGATTCGGGGCCAGAAGGGCGTCTACGACTACGAATATGTGGTGCGGGCTGAGCTGGCCGGCTCCAAGACCGCGCCCGGGGGAGCTTCTGGAGGAACCATCGAGCCGGTGCCGGCCGGCCCGCTGCCTGATCCGCCGGGGTCCGCGGCGCTTGAGACGGAAGAAGCGGACCCTGTCCGCAGGATCGAATCCCTGGTGGCACCGGCCTTGGACTCGCTGGTGCGCCAGAACCTGCGGGACCGCGATGCGGTTATAGGCGCCGAGGTGGCCGCGGCGACGTTCCGCAAGGACCTTGAGCGCCTGTCCAACCAGTTCAAACGGCAGATCAAGGAGATTCGCATCGCCAACCGCCGGCGGGAGACCCAGCTGCGCCGCGACGCCAACGAGCGCATCCGTCACGAACGCGAGGCGATCCGCCGGCGCTATGAACGGTCAACCAGCTGGCGGCTTGGCCGGCTCCTGCTGCTGCCCCTCAGGGCGGCGAAGAGGCTGGTCAGACGCCGATGAGGCCGCTGTTCAGCATTGTCACCCCCCTGTGGAACACCCCTTTGGACGTCTTGCGTGACACCGCGGTGTCAGTCAAACGCCAAACGTTCACCGATTGGGAGTGGATAGCCGTCGATGACGCTTCAACCGATCCCGAGCCACGCCGACTTTTCAAGGCAATGGCAGGGTTTGATCACCGCATCCACCTGATTGAACGCTCAGTCAATGGGCATATTGCGGCCGCCACCAATGATGGCATATGGGCGGCGCGCGGTGAGTTCATTGTATTGCTGGATCACGATGACACTCTCGAACTGGATGCTTTGGCACAGGTTGCCAAGACCATCAAGGACAACCCTGACGTTGACTACATCTACACCGATGAGGACAAGCTTTCATCCGACGGCCGGTATTACGATCCATTCCGCAAACCGGACTGGTCGCCAGAACGGCTGAGAGGCCAAAACTATGCCTCCCATCTTTCAGTTCTGCGGACGTCGCTTGTGCGGGCAGTGGGCGGATTGCGCAGCGGCTTTGACGGTTCACAGGATCATGATCTGGTACTGCGGGTCACCGAACAAGCTCGCAGCGTGATCCACATTCCAGAGATTCTGTATCACTGGAGGGTTGTGCCTGGATCGGCCGCAGGCCAGGTGGACGCAAAACCGTACGCCTGGGACGCTGGTCTGAAAGCCGTTCAGGACCATTTGAAGCGCGCAGGAATCCGTGGCACAGCCGATTATGGGCGAATCACCGGCACGTATCGCATAGACCGCCAGCCCCTCGAAGGCGTCAAGGCCTCGGTCATTGTGCCCACCAGAGGAGGGACCGGTCACGTATGGGGCGAAGAGCGCGTCCTGGTGCTGGGAACCATCAAGTCTTTGCTGGCCAAGGCCGGATCGACACCGCTGGAGATTGTCATCGTCTATGACACCTCCACCCCACCCGGCGTGCTGGATGAGTTGAAAGCGATGGTCCCACAGGATCTGGTCCTGGTGCCGTTTGCTGGGCCGTTCAACTTCTCCGCGAAATGCAACGCCGGCTTCACAGCCTCAACCGGCGAGGTGACCGTCATGATGAACGATGACCTAGACATCATTTCTGACGGTTTCATCGATGCTCTCACTGGTCCTCTAGCTGAGGACGATGTCGGAATGACCGGTGCTCGCCTACTGTTTTCTGACAAGACCATCCAGCATGCGGGTCTGTCGTTTTCCACCAAACGCCTGTACCACGTGTTCCGAGGCCGGTCCGATGAAGACCCCGGGCCCTTCTGTGCGCTGACAGTAAACCGTGAGGCATCCGGTCTGACTGGTGCCTGCGTGGCGATGCGCCGCGAAATCTACGAGGCTGTTGGCGGCATGACTGAGGGTCTACCGGTCAACTTCAATGACGTCGATCTTTCATACAAGGTTCGGCACATTGGAAAACGCCTGGTGTGGCTGGCCGATGCACGCGCCTTCCATTTCGAATCACAGACCCGTGATCCAGTTGTCAACCAGTGGGAAGCCGATCTGGTTGCGAGCCGCTGGCGGGCACCAGAATATGATCTGTATCTGCCAGAAATCGACGCCAAGAAGCACCGCCGGACGGCCGAGGAATAGCCATGCCCGAGCCTCAGGACGATTTGACCTACCAGGCAGCCGCTGCCGATAGGGCAGTCAAGATCGCTTCCCTTGCCCGTGAACTCGCTGAGGTCCAGGCTGAACGCGAGGAACTCGCCAAGCGAGTGAAGAAACTGGAGCGCCGGCTCAAGCGGACCCAGGAGAAGCTGGAGCAACGCGACTGCGAGATCGGCTCACAGCGAGCCGATGCAACTCCGGCTCCGCCTGCAGTCGAGCCGGAGCCGCGGCGCTGGCGGTCCGCTCTGCGGAAGGCAACCGGCCGTGGCTAGGGCGCCCAAAAGCACCCGCCGGCCGCTTGGCCAGGGTGTTTACGCCATCGTCGCCACCAACGGGGACCCGGCGGACTTGGCGGCCACGTTGGCGAGCCTGGAGCGGTTTGCCCGCCCGGCCCCTGTCTACGTGATCGAGCCGGACGGCGGCGCTGAGGCGCTGAGCGCGGTGGCGGCGGCCCGGCCCACGTGGGATGCGGTGATTGCCCAGGCCGGGAGCCTTGTGGGACCCGGCGGCGTGGCGCGGCTGGCCTGGTGCTCGCAGCGTGGAACGGCGCTTTGCCATGCAGCCCTCGCCTACGGTTCCCCCGACGATGCCGTCCCTGAAGCCCCCCTGGCTGCCCCACCTTTGAGCTGGGAGGAGACGGCACGGCTCGCGCTTGATGAATACGAGGCGAAGCCGGCTGCCTGGCAGGGTGAGTTCGCTCTGGTGCACTGGCGGGCCGGGGATTTGGCCACGGCGCTCGCCCAGGGCAAGGGAGCGGCGGTGCTGAAGGGGCACGTGCCTGAGCTCTCCGGCAGGAGCGACCAGGCGGAGGTTGTGCCGAACGTGTTGGTGCTCCAGCCTGGTCAGCCGGACTTGTCCAGCGCACTGGACGGGCTGGTGGACGGTGAGTCGATTGAGCGGTTTGCCCGGCGGCTGGCAGGGGTTGAACGGGTTGAACCGCGCGTTGGATACCTCGAAGTTGCGTCTGGGCCGGGTGGAACGGCAGGTTTGCGGCGCCGCCTGGTGGATCAGGTCAGCGTGATTGGCGACCCGGACCTGTTGGAACGGCCCGAGGCCTTCGGCAATTGGCTGATTGGTGAGCGCATCGAACTTGTCCACGCTTGGAACCTGGACCTTGACGATTCCCCCGCCCAGGATGTGGCCCGTGCGCTAGCTGTGCCGATTGTGGTTACCGAGGCTGACCGTCGCGTCCGCCTGTTGGATTCCGCTGAGCAGACCGATGGGCCAGACCAGCCGGACGCCGGCTGGCCAAGTCCATCCATGCCCATGCCAGAGGCAATCGACCCGGGCACGTCTGTTGCACGCGCCGAGAGTGACCACCGCGCCGAGCGATCTCCAGGACCGCGGCGGGTCTGGGCGGCCGGCCGGTGGACTGACCAGTCGGCCCGAGAGCAGGTGGAAGCCGTGGCGCAGATCCTCGGGCCGCGGGTGGAATGGCTGCTGGACGGTCCAGGCGCCGAGGCCCTCTCCCACATCGGCGCCCCGCTCGGCGGCCAAGGCGCCCAGGACACCCCAGATGTCCAAGCCGCATCGGACACCCTCGACATGCCAGGC
Source organism: Bifidobacteriaceae bacterium (assembly GCA_031255835.1). GTDB lineage: Bacteria > Actinomycetota > Actinomycetes > Actinomycetales > WQXJ01 > JAIRRT01. Next base: position 12,634 of record JAIRRT010000111.1, read on the forward strand.
ACCACCGGCTCCCCTGCCTCGCCAGGCACCACGGACGTCAAACCCACCAAACCCACCAACCCGACCAACCCCACGCAACCCACAACGCACCTGCCCACTGCGGCGGCTTGGCTTGATCCCGACATCGTCGGTGTCTTCGGTCCGGCAGCGGCGGATGACGTGACGCTCGGTACGGAAGCCTGGGCGGCGGGTATCCCGCTGGCGGTGGGAAGCGACTCGCCGCTGGCGGACCAGATCCGGCGGTTCGGCGGCGGCCAGATAGCCGACGGCACCACCCCTGAAGCAACCGCCACCTGCATAAACGCCCTGCTGAAGACCGCGCGCACCCCCGAGGCCGCCCCCAACCCGGCCGCCCTGCGCTCCCACCTGACCGCGGCCGAGGACTACCGCACCCGCGTCTACAACCCGGCGTCCGCCAACCGCCCAACCATCGGCGTGGTGGCCGCCCGCGGACTGGGAACAACCGAGGTCCGCACCGGCCGCATGGCCCGCGCCGCCGAGGACCTGGGCATCGCCACCATCCGCTGGGCAGACGGCCACGACATCGCAACCGGAGCCGACACCACCGACTATGACGCCGTCATCGTCCAGCGGGCGGCGCTGACCATGGCGGATGCGACCAGGTTGATTGAGCGCCTGCCCGCGCGTGGCACCCGCCTGGTTGTTGAGCTGGATGATGACCTGGTCACGCCGCCGGCTCGCGAGCGCCTGACCGGCACCTACCCGCTGGACAGGCTGGACGCGCTGGCCACCCTCGCCCAGGCGGCGGACGGAATTGTCGTCTCGACAGCCCACCTGGCAGGCCTTATGCGCGCCTTCGCCCCCGAGGCCGAGGTGAGTGTGGTCGAGAACCGGCTCGATGCCCGCCTGTGGTTTACCGCCGTCGATGACGCCAGACCGGCCCTCTCGCGCCGCCCGGTCTACATCGGCACATCCACCCACGGCGCTGACCTTGCCCTTCTGGAGGGGCTCCCCGAGCTGGTCAGCCAGAACCTGGGCCGCCAGATCACGTTCGACGTGGTCGGCATCACCTCCGGCCGCCTGCCGGAAGGCTTCCGGCGGGTCACCAACCCCCGCCCGCCATACGGCGAGTTTGTGCCCTGGTTGCGCCGCCAGGCCAGCCGCTGGAACGTTGGCCTGGCACCGCTGGCCGCTGACCCGTTCAACAACTCCAAATCCGACCTCAAACTGCTGGAATACGCCGCCCTGGGCCTGGCCACCGTCGCCTCGGCACGCGGTCCCTATGCCGGCGCCCAAGCCCTAGCCATGACCGTGGACGATGACGTCCGCTCCTGGGCCCTGGCCGTCACCTCTCTGCTGCGCGCGGACCGTTGGCGCCGGGCAGCAGCCGCAACTGCTGCGACCGTCCGCCAGCAACGCACAATCAGCCGCAATTGGGTCGAATACTGGGTTGCCACCATCCGCGGCACAGTCCGGACCAAAGTGGTGAAGGACCGGGCGGGGTGGACCGATTGATCGACATAACCATCCCCTATTGGGGTGAGCCTGCCCTATTGAAAGCCGCTGTCGATTCGGTCCGCGCCCAAACATCACCGGATTGGCGCCTGACAGTCATAGATGACTGCTATCCCGACCCGCGCGGCGGCCAGATATTCGACAGCATTGACGATCCACGAATCGTCTACCGCCGCAATGAAACGAACCTCGGAGTCACCGGCAATTTCCGCCAATGCATTGCCGCCGCCAGCGCGGACCACACCGTGATCATGGGTTGCGATGACATCTTGTTGCCCAACTATGTCGACACACTCACCCAGGCAACCGCGCGCTTCCCGAAGGCTGACATAGTCCAACCAGGAGTTGTGGTGGTGGACGATGCCGGAAAACCCGCCATGGGATTGGCTGACACTGTCAAACAACGGCTGCTGGCGCCATCGGACAAACGGCCGGCAATGCTGGTTGGCGAACAGGCGGCCGTCAGCCTGCTGCGGGGGGATTGGCTGTACTGGCCGTCACTGGTTTTCAAGACCGCAACCATCCAGCGGCACGATTTCCGCGACGGATTCCCGGTGATTCAGGACTTGGCGCTGCTGATCGACATGGTGCTGGACGGAGCCAGCCTGCTGTACTACCCGACCACGGCCTTCGCGTACAGGCGTCATCGCAGCAGCGCGTCCCAGCTCGCTGCCGCGGCAGGCGACCGGTTTGCAGATGAGGCCCGCTACTACCGCCTGGCCAGCCAACTCATGGCCGATGCCGGTTGGAAACGGGCCGCACGCACAGCCCGGCACCGGACAATCTCGCGTCTTCATGCTGTATCGCTGCTGCCTGGAGCGTTGGCGGCCAGGGACCGCGGGCTTGTGCGTCAACTGCGCCGGCACGTCTTTGAAGGGCTGGGCCGCTCGTGAACGCCGGCGCCGGTTCCCCTGCCCGCCGCGCCAAATCCCGCCCAGTGCGCGATGTGGCCTGGATGGGCGGGGCGGCCGTGGTTGCCGGCCTGGCCGGCCTGGTCATCATGGTGGTGAGTGCCCAAACGCTCGACCCCGTGGCCAACGCCGAGTTCATGGTGTTCTGGTCGCTGCTGTTCTGGATCATCGGAGCGCTTTCCGGCATCCAGGTTGAGACCGTGCGGACAGTGCGGCGGGCAGCCCTGGACCGAGCGGATGTGGACCGCTTAGCGGCGGCCAATCCGCACCACCGCCCCGGGGTCAAGGTGGTGCCCTGGGGGGTGGGCTTCGGCCTGGTTCTGGCCAGCGCCGTCACCGCGTTGGCATGGCTGTTCGACAGGCCGGCCTTTGCCGGCTCAGGTGCCCTCTCCGCCCTAGCGCTGATCATCGGATCGAGTCTTTTCGCTGGTCAAGCGGCGTTTGCTGGTGCCGCCGGCGGCAAGGGCCGGTGGCGTTGGGCAGCCGTGATGGGCGGCGGCGAAGGCGTTGTCCGCCTGGTGGCCTTCGCGATTGTGCTGATGGCCATTGACGGCCAACGCTTCATTGCGTTCAAGCTGGCGGCCGCGGCCGGCGGGCTGATCTGTCTGGCCGCTCTGCTACCTGCCCCGGGAGCCCGGCTGGCCCGCCGGGCACGCGGTGAACTCCCGGCCGCCGGCTACCTGGCGAAGACCGGACAGGCTGTGGCGGCTGGAGCGGCGTCATCGTCCCTGATCAATGGGTTTGCGGCGCTGATGTCGCTGACCATGGACAACCAGACTGTCCGCGGGGCGGCCGGGCTGATGTTCGCCGTCACCATGGTGCGCGCCCCGTTCCTGGTGGCGTTGAACGCCTTCATGCCGATGATCGTCGCGCGGCTGATCGATGCCGGCCCGCGCGCTGGACGGCTTGTTGCCCTGGGAGCGGCCGGGCTGGCGCTGGCGGCTGGACTTGGGGCCGGAGTGGTGGGGCTGGTTGGGCCGTGGCTGCTCAGCTACTTCAACGTGGCCTACCAGTTGAGTGCGCTGGTCCTGGCCGTGCTGACAGTCGGTGCGGCCTGCCTTGCAGCGGTGGCGTTGAGCGGGTCCTGGGCGCTGGCCAGGGGGCAGCACGGCGCCTACCTGGCGGGCTGGTTGACGGCGCTGGGTGTGGCAGCTGCCGTGCTGGCGGCGCCGTTGTCCGCTACCGTCGCGGTGTGCGTGGCGCTGATTGCCGGTCCGTTGGCCGGCACAGCGGTCCACCTCACCTTGATTGCCCTAAGGAGACCCGCCCGATGACGTCCGCCCCAGGCCAGCCCAGCGCCAGGACCGTGGTCATCATCCCTGCGTTCAACGAGGAACAGGCCGTGGGCGGGGTGGTGAGGGATGTCAAGACCGAGCTGAGCGAGGCGACCGTTGTGGTGGTCGATGACGGCTCCAGCGACGCCACAGCCAGCCAGGCCCGCCAAGCTGGCGCGGACATAGTCCTGCGGCTGCCGTACAACTCCGGAGTGGGGGCGGCGCTGCGGGTTGGGCTGTTGGCGGCCCGCCGTTTGGGAGCCCAGGCAGTCCAATGTGACGCCGACGGCCAGCACCCGGCTGACGCCATCGGCGGCCTGTTGGCGAAGCTCGATGGTGCGGACATTGTGGTGGGGGCGCGGTTTGCTGGCGTGGGCGATTACCGTGTCCGCGGCCCGCGGGCGTGGGCTATGCGCTTGCTGTCCAGGATCATGTCCCGCGTGCACCGCACTCGCCTGACCGACGTCACCTCCGGGTTCCGGGCGTTTGGGCCGCGAGCCGTGCAACTGCTCAGCCAAGAAATGCCAGCCCAATACCTAGGCGACACGGTCGAGGCGCTGATGATTGCCCGTGAGGCCGGCCTAGTTGTCACACAAGTCCCCGTGGCGATGCGACAGCGCCAAGGCGGCCGCGCATCCCACCTAGCCATCCGGTCCGCCATCTACCTCCTGCGGACGATGACGATTGTCGTCTTGGCGGGCATCCGGCACCTGGCAACGTTGGGCCGGCGGGGCGGCGCGAAACCCGGGAAGGGATGAACCCATGGTGCTTCGGATTGTTGGGATTGTCGTGGCGTTGGCGCTGGTGGCGCTGGTGTTGCGGTTGGTTGCCAAACGCCGGTTGGACCTTCGCTATGCGACGTTGTGGCTCGGTGTTGGGGTGGTGTTTGTGGTGGTGGCCGCCTGGCCGGGCCTGTTGGAGATGGCGGCCCGGGCGCTGGGCTTTGAGGTGCCAGCCAACCTGCTGTTGACGGCCGCGTTTGTTCTGCTGTTCCTGATCTCGTTGCAGCTGTCCGCTGAGCTGACCCGGGTTGAGTCCCGGATGCAGCGCCTGGCTGAGGAGTTGACCCTGCTAGCGGCTGACAGGAAGTTGGGCTCAGCCCAGGACGACCCCAATGCTCGAGGCGAGTGAGACCACCACCGGCACCAGGCCAACTGCCACAAACGCCGGCAGGTAACACAGCCCAAGCGGCAGCATCAGCCTGACCCCCAACCGCGCCCCAGCCGCCCCAGCCTGCCGTTTGGCTTGGCGGCGCCACCGGCCGGCCAGTGCCCTGAGCAGCGGCGCAGCAGCCACACCGCCGTTCCAGGCCAGCGTCAACGCCCGGTGGCAGGCCGTCAGCAAGGCCGCCTGTGCTGGCTGGAGCCCACCGCCTGTGCCCAGGCCCGCCTGGCCCGCCTGCAAACCCTTGCCCGCATGCCCACCTCCCGCGCGCAGCCCCCGTCCTGCCCGCCCCCGGCCAACCCGCAACTCGCGGCTGGCAGCCCGAGAGCCGGGCGGGCTTTCCGCCCAGGCATCGGCCCACAACTGGCCGCGCTCCAAGCGCTGACCAACCAGCGCGAGCCGCTGTTCAACCGGCCCATCACCGGCCCGGCCCACAGCCTGGAGAGCTGCCGGCAGGCTGAGCCCAGTCTCAACAGCGCCAGCCAGCAGGCTGATGGTCACTATTGCGCCGTCATCGTCGGTTTGGGCAGCGCGCAAGAGGGAACGGCTCCACGCCCAGCCGGCAACCATCAAACCCACCCCAATCACTGCACTCACCCCAGCAACCCCACCATGGACGATGGCGCTCAAAGGCTGTGCGCCGATGAACGTCCCCAGCACAAGGCCCAGCACCGGCAACCAAGCCAAAACCCGGGTTGTGGCGCGCGGCCCAGCGACGGCCACATGCTGTGCGTCCGCCACCTCGGCCTGATCGCTCAGGGCCCCGCTGAGCGCCTCAAGCAGGTCCGCGCGCGAGGCACCCGCCTCCTGAGCCAGCCGTTCAACCGCCACCAACGCCCGGCGAATTTGCCGTTCACCAGGAGAAACAGGCCGCTCGCTGCCGGCTGGCTGGGCCAAGGCCGCCGCGATGTCCGCCCCCGGTGGCAGCGGCCCGGTGACCGGTTCCCACAACCGCGCCCGGTCTACTCCAGCCCGCGCCAGTCCCGCCACCTCATCGATGGCCGTGGCCAGGTCCGTCTGCCGGCTCGGCTCGGCCTGTTTGGAGGCCAGCCGCCGGATCACCAGCCGCATTTGTCCGCCAGATCCGCCCACCCCGGCCCCCTTTCCACCAGTCCCTCGCGCACGATGACGGCCGGCACCGTGACAGGCAGCCCTTCAGCCGGTTTGATGGCGGCGATCTCGGTCACCTGGCGGCGCCCTGAGCTGCGACTGCGACGCAGGTGAACCACAGCGGTCAGAGCGGCCACGGTGCCTGTGGCGACGGCCTGGGTGGTCATCCCGGCCAGCGATCCGAGCGCGGCCAGACGGGCTGGAACGTCGCGGGCCGTGTTGGCGTGAAGCGTGGCGCAGCTGCCCTCGTGGCCGGTGTTGAGCGCGGTCAGGACGTCGCGGACCTCGGCGCCGCGGCATTCGCCCAACACGATTCGGTCCGGACGCATCCGCACGGCGTGGCGGATCAGATCAGCCAACGTCACCTCGCCGCGGCCCTCACTGTTGGCGGGCCTGGCCTCAAGGCGGACGATGTGCTGGTGCTGGACCGAAATCTCAGCCACCTCCTCGATCAGCAAAATCCGCTCGCTAGCCGGCACCAACGCGAGCAGGGCGGCCAGCAAAGTGGTCTTGCCGGCGCCTGTTGCGCCGCAGACCAGGAAGTTGACCCTGGCCGCCACCATCGCGGCCAGCAGCTCAGCGCAGTCCGCGCCCATGGTGCCCCGGGCCGTCAGCTCAGCCAGCGTGAAGGCCTGGCGCCGGGATGTGCGCAGCGAGATCAGCGGCCCGTTCGGGGCGATGGGCGGCAAGATGGCGTGCATCCGCAGGCCGCCGGGCAGCTGAACATCGGTGGCTGGGCTCGCATCATCGAGCCGGCCCCTGCCAATAGCCGCCAGTTGGCAGGCCAACGTGCGGATTTGGGTGTGGCCACCCAGGCTGATCGCGGTTGCCCGTAGACCCCCTGGGCCATCTACCCACACCCCGGCCGAGCCGTTGATCAGCACGTCTGTAACTTCAGGATCGGACAGCAGATCCCTCAAGGGTGCTGCGCAGGGTAGGTCGAGTCCTACCACTGGACATCCCACAGCCCAACGCGTTCGTTCGGTGGCCGGCGCCGGCGAGCCGCCCTACCACTTGCCCGCTGGCCAGCCGGCACACTCGCCGCGACAAACACCCCCAACCCCGCCAAGTCGCCGTCATCGTCATCGTCCACAAGGCGCGGTGGCGCGGCGGAGGTGAACTCCTCGGTATCCGGCTCAAACCCGGGGGCCACGGGCCAGATGGCGTCAAGCGGCCGTTCGCGTTCCGCCCCCATGGGCAGCAGTGGCTCGCTTTCGGGTTTGATGGGGCGCGGCGGGGTCAGGCCGAGCGAATCCGCCAGCTCGCCGGCGCAGCTCGCCAAGGCGCCGCGCCGTCGTTCACCAGGCAAAACGCCATGGCGCCGCGCCTGATCAAGGTCCGCCTCCTCCCCCAGCACGATGACGTCCCTCACCCCTCTTGGTGTCTCCACCTTGCGTTTGGCGGCCCCACCTCGGCCGACGCGCCAAACCACCGTTATGGGGCATTCGGCCGGGGCAAGCACCTGCAACAGGCTGTCGAGGCTTTCGGTGCCGAGGGGGTCGGTTCGGGCTACAAGCACCAGCCTGTCGCACCAGGTGGCCAGGCGGCGCGGGTGAACTGGTCCGGCGGCGCTGGCGTCGATGACACTCAGTGCGAGTTCTCCGGTGGCTTCAATGGTCTCGATGCCCTGTCGCAGCATGTGAACCGGCACGTTTGGATCGAGCCGCCGGGCGCTGGCCAGGGCATACAGGGGCCCATCCTGCTGGGAGTCCGGTCCGGGCTGCGCCAGCGGACTGTCTTGGTCGGCAGAACTGTCCTCAGGCTCGGGTGGTGGCCCTTGGCGCACCGTCTCCAACAGGTCGTTCCATCCGTCCGGGCCGATCTCAATGCCAAGGTGTACCGCCAGGCCGGCCCCGGCCGGGTCAAGGTCAACCATGGCGGTGGCGCTGCCCTGCTTGGACGCCAATCGGCCCAAAGCGATGGCCAGGCTCGATGCCCCAACCCCGCCATGCGCACCGATGATCCCGACCCTCAGGCCCTTCCTGCCACGGTCAACAGCCTGCTCGAAGAAGGCGATCAACGCCTCCTCAGCGCCAGGCAACGCAAAGTGGGCCGTCAGCGGCCCGCCCTGCCCATCCCACGTTCCAAGCCCCACCCCAGCCACTGGGCAACCAGCCCACACCGCGGCAGGCGACACCTCCAAGTCCGAGCGGACATCCAGCCCGCACAGCAGCGCCGCACCTTCAAGCTCCCCAGCGCTCGCCACGTCCTCAATGTGCTCCAGACCAACCCCAGCTTGATCGGCTAGGTGGCCAACGGCATCGGCCAGCCTGTCATCGCGCGTGAGCAGCACGGCCCGGGCGCGCCGGGATGCCGGCCGTTGCAGTTCCATCCCACAAGGGTGCCTTCTGGCGGCGCTGGCGGCACATCCGGGCCGGCCAACCTGTGGAGAACCGGAGCTGTGGACAACTGCTGCACCGGCGTCACCTGCGGTTGCTTGGCTGCCGGAGGGGATTTCGCTCACCCCCTTGGAAACCATCGGCTCGATGTGATAGGAATGGTAGGTACATAAGCAACGGGCGGACAGGAACCCACGCTCGACCAGCCCACGCAAAGGGCGAGCCGACGGGTAGCTCCCGTAGCGGCATTGAAATGCGCGCTTGATAACCTGTCCGCGCGTTGTTTTGCGCAAAAACGACAGCTGTCTCAGCCTCAGGGGCATTGTGTGAATCCCGCCGAGGCCGGGACGCGGGGGTGCTGCGCTCCCACCACACGAAGGACAACGATGCCGGAGCAGACAAAGGCGCCAGCGCGCCGCCGAACCCTAGCGGACGTGTTGCGTCAAGAGAACACTGGCGGCATTCTCCTAGCGATCACAGCGGTTGTTGCCCTGGTTTGGGTCAACTCTCCCCTTGGTGGTTCCTACGTGGCTTTGAGGGACTTCGCCTTCGGCCCGGGTGAGCTTCACCTTCACCTGACTGTCGAGCAGTGGGCGGCCGATGGCCTGCTGACCATGTTTTTCTTCCTTGTGGGCGTGGAACTCAAACGCGAATTCACCGTCGGGGAGCTAGCCACGTTCCGCAAAGCCCTGCTGCCAGTGGTGGCGGCCGTGGGCGGGATGACGGCGCCGGCCCTGATCTATCTCGCGTTCAACCTGGCCTCCTCCTCCGGCGCCACCCAGGGTTGGGCAGTCCCGGTGGCCACTGACATCGCGTTTTCCGTTGCCATCATGGGTCTGGTCTCAGGAGCCATCCCGCGTTCGCTGCGGGTCTTCCTGTTGACCCTCGCGGTCGCTGATGACCTCTTGGGCATCGTTGTGATCGCTTTGTTCTACAACTCCGGCGGCCTGGAAATGATTTGGCTGGCTGGCTGCGCCGCGGCTGTGGCGGCGTTTGCGGTGCTGATTCAACGGCGTATTACCAACCCGCTAATACTGTTCCCAATTGCACTGATCGCCTGGTATTGCATGCACAACTCCGGTGTTCATGCAACGATTTCAGGTGTACTTCTCGGATTCACGGTCCCCGCCCGTTTGAAGGCCGGGGAGTCCCAGTCAGTCAGTGAGCGAATTGGGTATGTTTTCACGCCGTTCACGTACGGTGTGATAGTTCCGCTGTTTGCGCTGATGACTGCCGGAGTCAGCTTCTCGCCCAAAGCCATCGGTGAGGCCGTGGCCGATCCAGTGTCGCAAGGCATAGCCTCTGGCCTGGTGCTCGGCAAACCGCTCGGCATCCTGGCGGCAACGTGGCTCATGGTCAAGTTCACTCGATGTGCCATCGATTCACGCCTGTCCTGGCTGGATATTCTGGCGATGGGATCTGTGGCCGGCATAGGGTTTACTGTCTCGCTTTTGATAAACGAACTAGCATTCGAGGGCGATCCACTCCACGGCGACCACGGGACAATGGCGGTCCTCGTCGGATCGCTGACGGCCGCCATCGTCGGGTCTTGTTTGATGGCTTGGCGCAACCGGGTGCACAAGAGGCGAGCTGAGCTCGAACAGCTGGCGCCGGATCAAGGCGTCGTGTAGCCGCCGCCGGGCGTTCGGGGCTGGCTTCCTGCGCGGCGTGATCGATCGGTCGCAGTTCGCAGGGCCAGACCAAACCGGTTGGGGATGGCCGCGAGGGCTTTGCGGCGCTAGCCTCGTGGGATGGCACAAGGTTCCACGGCTGCGTGGACCTGCGAAAGGGGTATTTCCATGGCGAGCCGTCCGTTAGGCGAGCTGGCAGGGACAATCGAGGCTGACGTCGCCGCGATAATCGGCGACATTTCGCGTCTAGCGAAGGCCGAGTTGGGCCGCGAAGGGGCGAGGATCGGCCTGGCGTTGGGTGCGTTCCTGGCTGCAGCCGTTGGGGTGGCCTGCGCCGTTGTGCTGCTGAGCATCGTTGTGGCGCAGGTGCTGATTGCCGTCGGGTTGGCGCCCTGGGCGGCCTATCTGATCGATGTCGGGATTGTTCTGGTGTTTGTGGCGGGCCTGGCGCTGGTGGGAAAGACCCTGTTCAGCCGACTGAAGGGTCCCGTGCGCACGCTGCACGCCATCCGGAACCTGGCTTCCGCCATCGGCGGGCACCATGGGGACGATTGCGAGCACGGTCCGGACGGGGCTGACACCTGACAATGGCTGGCCGATTCGTTGAGGGGACCGACTTTTCGGCTGCCCTGATTCCGGGGGACTGGAAGCATCAACTGATCTCGGCCAACGGTTCACGGTTCCATTTGGCTCGATCCGGTCCGGACGAGACTGAGGGCAGGCTGGTGGTGCTGCTGCACGGTTTTGGCCAGTTTTGGTGGGCGTGGCGGCACCAGCTGGTCGCACTGGGCGAGGCCGGCTACCGCACGGTTGCCCTGGACTTGCGCGGATACGCCGCCTCAGACAAGCCGCCAATAGGCCACACTCTGCCCGATTTGGCCGCCGATGTTGCCGCCATCGTCCGCTCACTTGGCGTCAGCCGCGCCGTGGTGGTTGGCCACGGGCTTGGAGGCCTGGTGGCGTGGACGATGACGGCTACCGAACCATCCGTGCTGGAGGCGGCCTGCGTGGTGGACGCCCCGCACCCGGCTGCGCCCAATGTCGGGGTGAAGTCGATGTCCACCGCGTTGGCGCTGGCCCAAGCCGGTCTGCTCAAGGCGCCGATGTTTGCCGAGCGCGCGATCCTCGAAGGTGACCTGATTCCGCACCTGTTGCGGACCTGGTCAGGGCCCGGTTGGCCAAGCCCGGCCGAGGCCGAGACCTACCGCACGCTCATGCGGGTGCCGTTTGCCGCGAACAAGGCGTTGGAGCAGCTCAAGTGGGCAATGGGACGCTTTGCCGGAGCCAGCCGGCGGCGCTTTGAGGAACTGTTTGAGGCGGGGCCAACCGTGCCTGTGCTGCAAATCCAGGGCACAGCTGATCACTTCTTGCGGGCCAGCCACGTTGCCGCGCACGAGCTGGGCGGGTCGCAATACGAGTGGCAGCTTGTGCCCGGCGCGGGGCATTTTGTGCCCGAAGAGGTGCCGGACACCTGCTCCGATCTGCTGCTGGAGTGGCTCGGCCGCCTGCCAAAGTGAGCCGAGGGGCGGTCAGCCGAACGAGTAGGCGGACGGGCACAGCTCGGTGATGGAGCATTCGGCGCAGGCCGGACGGCGGGCCTTGCAGGTGTAGCGGCCCTGAAAGATGAACCGGTGGGACGTCATCGTCCACATGTCATCGGGGAACAGATCCGTCAGGACGGACTCAATCGCGACTGGATCGGTGGTGTCGACCAGGCCCAGCCGGTTGGAAACGCGCGTCACATGGGTATCCACCGGAAATCCGGGAACGCCAAACGCGTTGCCCAGCACAACGTTGGCGGACTTGCGGCCCACCCCGGGCAGGGAAGTGAGTTCGGCCATAGTGGCCGGCACCTGTCCATCAAACCGTTCCAAAAGCGCGCGTCCGATGCCGTTGATCGCCTTTGCTTTGTTGTGGTAGAAGCCGGATGACCGGACCGCTTCTTCCAGGTCCCTCAGGTCAGCCTCCGCCATGTGGCGTGCGTCCGGGAAGCGGGCGAACAGGGCTGGGGTTAGGGCGTTGACCTGCTTGTCTGTTGATTGTGCGGACAGAACTGTGGCGATCAGAAGCTGGAACGGCGAGGTGAAATTCAGCTCGCAGTAGGCGTTGGGGTAGGCCTCGGCCAGCAGGCGGGCGATCTGCCGTGCGCGGCGGACCCGGGCGGCGCGCGATTCACGCCGGATAGTGGAGCGATTGACCATGGCGGCAAGGGTACGGCCAGTTTGGTGGGCTGGCGTGCGGGCGCGGTGGGGCGGTTGTGCGGGCGGTTGTGCGGGCGGGCTGGCGCGCCGCGGCGAAACCTGGGTATGAAAACCGGCCGATTGGGTTCTATGATGGCCGGAAAGCCGAACGGGTGGGGCCCCGACGTTCGCTCGGCTAGGGCAATGCAGGCCTAGATTGGGCACCCCACAAAGGCGGTTTCACGATGGACATAAGCGTCATAGACGACACCCCCCTGTTTGCCGGAATCGACCCGCTTGAACGGGCAGAACTACTCGCGGGAGCGACTGTCACTCACCTCTCCCGCGGCGAGGTGCTGTTCCGTCAGGGCGATAGCGGCGACACGTTCTACATTGTTGTGGTCGGGAAAATGAAGCTCGGCCGGCAGGCGGCCGACGGCCGCGAGACTCTCATCGCAGTGCTTGGACCAGGCGAAATGATTGGCGAACTCACTTTGTTCGATCCTGGGCCGCGAACGGCAACGGCTGTGGCGATAGCCGATGCCGAACTCTCGGCCCTCTCGCACTACCAGTTGAGCAGGTGGATCGAGACCCACCCGACTCTGGCAACACATCTGCTGTCAGCGTTGGCCAGGCGCTTGCGGCGCACAAACGAGATCCTGGGCGATCTTGTGTTCCACGATGTGCCCGGCAGGATGGCTCGAGCGATCTTGGACCTGTCCCAGCGGTTCGGCTCACCGGCTGACCGGGGCACCTATGTGCGCCACGATTTGACCCAGGAGGAGCTGGCCCAGCTGGTTGGCGCCTCACGCGAGACGGTCAACAAGGCGCTGTCAGGGTTCGCCCAACGCGGATGGATCAGGCTGGACGGGCGGGCACTGACCGTGCTCGATCCGGAACGGTTGCAACGTCGGGCACGGTAAGGGGCCGGGTATAAGGCCAGGTGGAGCGCTAGATGCCCCCTGGCCCTGGCGGATGGCGCGTCAGTCGGCTTTGGGGCGCTTGAAGTAGGCGATCAGGCCGGAACCGTCCCGGCCGGGCACCACGGCCACCAACTCCCAACCTTCAGTGCCAAAGTTGTCTAGTAGTGATTTTGTGTTGTGCGTCAGCAAGGGCGCGGTGAGGTACTCCCACTGTGTCATCCGACAAGTATGCCCACGGCTCAGCACCTTCACGATTTGTCCCCTGGTGGCATCTGCCCGTGCTTGACCCCGGCACGTATCATGGCCGCATGCCCGGTGGAAGCATTGCGAAGCTCATCGCCAAGACAACCAGCAAATGGGTGGCCGGTGTGACGGCCTTCGGACTGATCTCAGTTGGAGGGGGGATTGTCGCATCGGCCATGCTGCTGCCTGGCGTGCAGGTGTTGCGCGGCGCCACCGAACAGGCGACCGAGCTGTTTGCCGCCCTGCCCGAGGAGTTGGGCAGCGAGGAAGTGGCGCAGTCCTCCCGGATCTTCTCTGCCGATGGCCGGCTGCTGGCCACCTACTACGACGAGAACCGGCAGGTTGTTCCGCTGGCGGAGATCTCCCAGCACATGCAGGACGCAATCATCGCCCTGGAGGACAAGCGCTTCTGGGAACACGGCGGAATCGACCTGGCGGGCATGGCCAGGGCGGCGGTCAACAACTTCTCCGGCTCCAACCAGCTTCAGGGCGCCTCGACCCTGACCCAGCAGTACGTCAAGAACGTCCTGGTGGAGCGGGCGGTATCCAGTGACAACATCGAAGAGATCCGCCAGGCCACAGAGACCACACCATCGCGCAAACTCCGCGAGGCAAAACTGGCGATTGCGCTGGAGAAGAAGATCGGCAAAGAAAAGGTCCTTGAGGGGTACCTGAACATCGCACAGTTCGGATCGAGCTTGTATGGGGTGGAGGCTGCCGCCAGCTACTACTTTGGCGGCATCCACGCTAAGGATCTGAACATCGTCCAATCGGCCACCATTGCCGTCATCGCCAACGCCCCGAACGCACTCGACCCGTCACTCCACCCGGAGGACAACGAGAAGCGCCGCAACATCGCGTTGGCGACCATGTACAACGAGGGCTATATCACCGAGCAAGAGTATGAGCAGGCCAAAGCGCAGTCTGTTGCCTCAACCCTTGAAATCACCGAGGTGACCACGGGTTGCGCCGAGGCAAATAAGGTGGCTGGCTCGGCGTACTACTGCGACTACGTAGTCTCTGTGATCCAGAACAGCCCTGAGTTTGGTGCCACAAAGGCCGAGCGGGACAAGCTGCTCAAGCGCGGTGGCCTGGAGATCTACACCACTCTTGACCGCAAGGTGCAACAGCAGGCACTCAAGGCGGCCGTCCAAACCATCCCGAAGAATGATCCGTCAGGTGTGGGTATTGCGCTGTCCGCCGTCGAGCCGGGAACCGGCAGAATCCTGGCGATGGTCCAGAACCGTGATTACGCCGTCGGGACCAAGACAAAGAAGCGCGAGACTTCAGTCAACTGGAACACCGACAAGGATTCGGGTGGTTCCTCCGGCTTCCAGCCAGGTTCGACGTTCAAACCGTTTGTCCTAGCCGAATGGCTCAACGAGGGCCACTCGCTGGGTGAACGGTTCCCCGCCATGAAGCCGGACTACTCGAACACGAACTGGAAAGCAGAAGGCTGCGTTGAGGGCGATGTAATCCACGTCAATGAATGGAAAGTCGCCAACTCGACCAGGGGACAAGGCACGATGGACGCCGTCGGCGCAACCGCCAACTCAGTGAACACGGCCTACGTGGCGATGGAGTTCAAGCTGGACCTGTGCAAGATCCAAAAGCAGCTCGAGAAGATGGGCATCCGCCGCGCAGACGGCACCGACTGGCGCCTGCTGCCATCCATGGTCCTGGGTTCCAACGAGGTTGCCCCCCTGACGATGGCGGCCGGTTACGCGACGTTCGCATCCGGCGGTATCTACTGCAAGCCAGTTGCCATAACCGAGGTGCGTGACGCTTCAGGCAAGAAGCTGCCGATCCCTGAGGCGGACTGCAAGCGGGCTATGAAAGAGGAGGTTGCGGCCGGCGTCACGTACGCGCTTGAGGCTGTCATGAAGTCGGGTACCGGCACGCAGCGCCGGATCCCAGATGGCCGCCCGCAGGCCGGCAAGACAGGCACAACCGACGGCAACGTGGCAGTTTGGTTCTGCGGCTACACCCCGCAGGTCGCAACCGCCGTTTGGGCTGGTTATCCGACCGAATCGAAGGCGCTGCGCAACATGGAGATTGGCGGGGAGTACTTCTCTCACGCCTACGGCGGTCTGCTGCCGGGCAAGGCTTGGCAGAAATTCATGACGTCCTATTTGAAGGACATGGATCCGGAAGGATTCCCCGAGGTCAGCGTCAAGATCCAGCAGGGCAGCGAGTATCCGGTGCCGAGTGTTGTTGGGCTGACCATGCAAGGTGCCCAGGCCAAGGCCTATGCCGAGGGATTCACTGTGACCGAGGGTTCACGTGAATACTCCGAGTCGGTTGGCGAAGGCAAGATCATTGCGCAATCGCCTGGCGGTGGGGTGAAGGTGCGGATGAGCAGCAACACCATCTCAGTGGTGCTCTCGCGCGGGCCTGACCCTGGCAGGGAATCGGACAACGACATCGAGCAGGACACCGGTAGAGGTGCTGACGATGACGAAGAAGACGATGAGGACTTCTCCGAGGACGAGCCGGAGGAGAACCTAGGCCGACCGCGCGGCAACGGATGAGCGCGGCGCCAGCCAGACGGTCTCGACGCGGCTGGGTGAGGAAGGGCGCGCTGGCGGTGTGCGCCATCGGCGGCGTTGGGGTGGCGTATGCGCTGGCAGAGGCGCAAAGCTACGTGCTGCGGCGGGTGACAGTGCCTGTGTTGCCGCCCGATGCCGAGCCGCTGCGGGTGCTGCATCTGTCTGACCTGCACCTGGCTTGCACGCCGGCGGGCGCGCGGCTGGCGGCATGGGTGCGCGAGCTGGCGGCCGAGCGGCCCGATTTTGTGGCGCTGACCGGGGACAACTTCTCGCGCGCCAACGGCCTGCCCGTCATCCTCGACGCGCTGGCGCCGCTGACCGGCCTGCCCGGGGCGTTCGTCTTCGGCTCAAACGACTACCTATCAGCCCGCCCCAAAAACCCGGCCCACTACCTGCTAACCCGCCTGCGTCCCCACCCAGGCCCCGAGCGCAACATGCGTGACGGTCATGTGCGGCCCGGGAGCGGTGCGGGCGGCGAGCGGCAGCGTGCTGTGGCTGATGGCTTGGCGCGGTACGCGAACTGGCATGGTGACGAGCGAGAGTTCG
This sequence comes from Bifidobacteriaceae bacterium, assembly GCA_031255835.1. Classification (GTDB taxonomy): domain Bacteria; phylum Actinomycetota; class Actinomycetes; order Actinomycetales; family WQXJ01; genus JAIRRT01. Next base: position 28,980 of record JAIRRT010000111.1, read on the forward strand.
ACCTGCCCTGGACGGCCCTGCGAGACGCCCTGGTGCGCGCCGGCTGGTTCGACCTGAACAACGCCCGAGCCAACCTGCAACTCGGCACGATTCAGGTCCGCCTAGTAGGCCTAGACGACCCCCACATAGACCGCGACAACCTCCCACCCCCGCCAGGTCCGGAGGCTGGCGGTCTGGTGATCGGTCTGGTGCATGCTCCGTACCGGCGCGCTCTGTGTGCCCTGTCCGATGACGGTGCGGACCTTATCCTGGCCGGCCACACGCACGGGGGCCAACTAGCCCTGCCGATCCACGGCGCGCTGGTGGTCAACTGCGACGTCGGCACCAGCCGCTCGCGCGGCCTGCACGGCTGGCCCGGCCCCCGTCCCGACCAACCCGGCGGGGCAGAATCGGTGTGGCTCCACATCTCGGCCGGCCTGGGCACGTCTCCCTACGTGCCGCTGCGCTTCGCCGCCCGCCCCGAAGCCACACTGCTAACCCTGACCCCCCGCCCCAAGCCCGAGGCCTGACCCCTGCGCCCACCCCCCGCCAACGTCGAGTAAGCTAAGCGGGCTCACGGGGGGTGGCGCAGCTTGGTAGCGCGCTTCGTTCGGGACGAAGAGGTCGTGGGTTCAAATCCCGCCACCCCGACGAGTGAGCTGGAAGGCGAGAAGACCGTAGGTCTTGTCGCCTTCCAGCGAGCGAGGAGAGGGTAAGAGGGCGCGCAGCGACCGAATACCCCGACTCGCGTGGGCCCCTGACCAGCAGAAACGCTGGCCGGGAGCTTTCGTTTTGGGCGGGTTTTGGGCTTGTGGACCGTATTTGGACCGTATGGGACTGGGCAGAGACGGCATCGGGCGGCATCGATTCACAACCCGATAGGCGGCGCGGTGGGGATCTGGCGTGGGGCCGGGGCGGGGGGATCTGCCCGGCGCCTCGATGGCCTCGGCCGTCCTTTCGGCGGCCCGCCCGCCTCCCCGCTCGGTCCGGCCGCGGCCTGGGACTCCCCCCCCCCACGGCAGGCCGGCGAGCCGCCTCTTCAGGCCCGGGCCCGAGTCCTTCACCGTCAAGACGCAAGTCCCCGCCCCTCATCGGGGACGGGATGGGCGGTCTCGGGCTGGGTGC